>CALUKG010000058.1 GCA_944321155.1 uncultured Bacteroidales bacterium
TTTTGGAGGGAAAAACACAATCTTTTTTACCTTGAAAAAACGATGTTTATTTCATGAATTTCAGACTGCTTGATCCATCTATGCTACGCGCAACGTAAATGCCGTTTGCATAATTGGATATATCGATATTGCCTTCACCCGATGCTACCAACTGGCCTTGCATGTTGAAAATCTGAACGGTTTTGCCGCTTTCGTTCACAAGGATAGTACCCATCAGTCTAAGTGCACTTTCAGCGGTATTATCGATGATGCCGGTAGTGGTAGTGTTCTGTGTCAGCGTGATGCAAATCTGTCCGATGGTCGTACCCGTGCCGGCAGTGCGTTGAATCCATACCAATCCTGATTGGGCAGGAGCGGTTAGGGTTACCAGTTCTGTTGCCGGAGAACTAATGGTGTATGTGTTGTTATCGCCGTCTTCCGTGAAGCGGTAGCCAATGGTTTTTCTTTTGGCTGTTTCCAGATTAGGTATCGTAACATCGAAGCTGACCTCGTCAATATAGGTTTCTTCGTAGTTGCGGAAATCGATAACAATGTAATCGGCATCTCCACCCATCTTGAATCCATTGTCTGTCCAATCCGACTTGGTGTTGTTAACCGTGATTACCAAATCTTCCCAGCCGGTCGGTATACCACCGTTTGCAATGCTTGGAACGTCACCTTTCTTCAGGTCGATGCATACCTCGTATGCAGGTATGGTTATATCTGATTCTATCAGTGTAATGCTTCCCGATATACTTGTTGATTGCGTATCGTCGCTGGCTGTTACTGTATAAGTGCCACTTTCTGTCGGAACACCGCTGATGGTCAAGGTCAGATTGTCTATGTCATAACTCAATCCGGCTGGCAGATTGCTTACGCTGATGTCGGTAGCTGTGCCTCCAGCGGTAAAGCTGACGGTACTGATGGCTTGACCGGCCACAATATCTTGGCTAAGGGAACCCGTGGATGTCAGTGACGGTTCTGTTGCTTCCGTGCTGCTTTCTTTCAACGTGATGCAAATCTGTCCGATGGTCGTACCGGTGCTTGCCGTGCGTTGAATCCATACCAGTTCAGATTGCTCAGGAGCAGACAAGGTAACCGTTTCTGTTGCTGAGCTGCTTATGGTGTATGTGTTGTTATCGCCGTCTTCCGTGAAGCGGTAGCCAATGGTGTTTTGGCCTTTTGAGGCGTTCAAATTGGGTATCGTAACATCAAAGCTGACTTGTTCAATGGTGGCATCTACAAAATTGCGGAAGTCGATGACAATGTAATCGGAATTAGTGCCCATTTTGAATCCATCTTCTGTCCAAGTTGAGTTGGTGTTGTTGACCGTAATTTCCAATCCTTCCCATCCGCTCGGTATGCCACCATTTGCAATGCTTGGAACGTCACCTTTCGTAAAGTCGATGCATACTTCATTGGCAGGTGCGGCGCTTGGCTCATTCAGAGTAATGCTTCCCGAAAGGCTCGTTGTTTGTGTACCGTCGCTGGCGGTGACTGTATAAGTGCCGTTTTCAGTAGGAATACCGCTGATGGTCAAGGTCAGATTGTCTACGTTGGATGTCAATCCGGCTGGCAGATTGCTTACACTGATGTTGGTAGCTGTGCCTCCAGCGGTAAAGCTGATAGTGCTGATGGCCTGACCGGCATAAACTTCTTGGTTGATTTCTCCTTCTGATGTTAATAACGGTTCGGTCGCATTGCAAGCACTGCTTACGCTACCGTCTTCACTGACAATGAGCGTGGCACCGGCTCCGCATATAGGGTCGCTGATGGCCGTACGTGATTCTTCTGCACTCATGGCTGTGTAGTCGTAACTGGGTGCACTCACGCTGCCGCTGTTGGAAGGAAGACCGTCACCATCAGCATAGCAGTCAATCCATTTGCAATTGTTGGTACCGCCATATTCTTTCCATATCTTCTCGGCATCCAGACCAATAAAGCTGCATCCTTCTACATAGGCATTGACATTTTCCGGGCCGATATAGTAGTTGGCAACGGATGAGTTCCAATAGCAGTTCAGGAAATGCAGTTCAGAATTGCGTGCGCGGGTCATGCGTTCTCTGCATCCTTCGTCCCACCAGCAATAAGCCCATGTTATGCTGTAGCGTCCGTCGCTTGGTTTGTCAGAGCTACTCGAACCAATCAAATTGGTAAAGCGGTGGTCGTCTGTACCGCCTGAACCACCTACTCTTGGCGGTTTCAGATAGTGGAAACGGCACCAGCTGATGGTGATGTTGTCTGAATTTCCTTTGTTGTCGAAATTACCGTCGCAACCATCTGAAAAATCGCAGTGATCCACCCATGCGTTGGTTACACCATCAAAACAGAGCAAGTCCCAACCATCGCAGTCGTAGGCACCGGGACCTTCAAAGGTAAGGTTGCGCAAAATCAGGTTGTTCGACCCGTTTTTGAAATACAAAATACCGGAATTGTCCTTGTTTTGTTCGTTGGATACTAATTTTGAGCCTGGCAATCCCATCAGGGTCTTGTCAGTGGCTTGCACACTCAGATGGTCTGTAAATGTGATGGTGCCGCTCACTAAAATAACCTTATTGCCGTCAGCCTTCAATGCGTTGTTCAGTTCTGTCACATTGGTGACAATAATCGGGGTAGCGTTGCCTCCTCCTGTCGCATTGGCGCCATAGCCAAACGCACTCTCTTGTGCCATGGCTATGCGGGCTAAAAACATTACCGCTATCAATAAAATTGTTCTGGTTTGTTTCATATTATTGATGATTAAAATAGTGTATAATAAGCATTTTGCTGCAAAGTTACTGTGTCTTTAGAGTTGTAGTGTGTATTTTTTGACGTTGATATGTGTATATTTTACCTTTCATTAAAAAAAGGAGATTGGTTTCCCAATCTCCTCGCTTTGCAAATGGGGCGGAGTTATTGAAGCTCGCAGCCCTTATCTGAATCCTTGCATTGTTGATTCTAGGCTTTTTCTGTCTTTAAAACACCATTCGCCTGATTATGTTTTTGCTTATGGTCGTGATTTAAGAGAGAATAGTTTTTTTTGTATGTTTGAAATCTTTTCCTAGCAATCAAATTTTTGTGGATTTTTTGTACATGTCCAGTTCGCCACAGTCTTTTATGTGTAGCTTGATATGTCTGTACCCATCTACTTTTTCCAATACGCCTGCCGGCTCAAAATCCATTTGTGATGGTTCATTGATAAATCGGATATATAGTACAGAGTCATTTCTAATCTCGTATTCAAACTCGGTAGGCGTTATTCCAGGTACTTCCGCTAGGGCATTCAGTAGATCCAGACCAACTCCATTAATTTCGTATAGACCATGGTTATTGTCATTAAAACTTATTTGGATGGATATGGATGACAAGAACATGGAGGCCATATTTTGTGCTATTTCAAAATCTCTGTCAGCATTGTTGGTCTTGGCGCTCCGTTCCAATATCTGTTCCCATAGGGGACCCAACTCGGCTGTATATGTGCCTGCCAAATCCTGACTGTTGATGACTTTATTTGACTGTTGGCTACAGGAGGATAAGATTAATAGGAAATTAATTAAAACTATATGTAATGTTTTCATGTTCGTTTAATTTTTTGATGTTAGCTATGCTTTTTTCTTAATAAGAATCTATGCAATCCCATTTTCTGCAATGATTTTGCAAATATACTATAAAAAACAATACATACAAGTATATGAATGCATTTAACTTTTGATTTTTGTAAAAAAAGTGGGAATGTTATGGCGCTTTGTTGTATTGTTATTGTGTTTTTTGACATTTTTCTCTTCCTTGTTAAAGGTTAGGAGAAGCTGTCTTTGGTACTGATTTCAATCAAGGGAAAAAGAGATTGTGCCAAAATGACTCATTTTGACACAATCCTTATAGGGTGTATCAGATTGCATGGTATGACACACCATCACTATAATTGGGATACTATATATCAATTATGCGATTGGTAATAAGGCGCTTATATTGTTCCTATTGATGGCTGCGTTATTCGGTAGTTGCGGTTGCTGCTAATTTTGTTACAATGCAGCGAGGCAGGAAGCGGGATACAAGAATATTGAGCCTATTACCCAATTTATGTACAGCTATAGTCTTGCCTTTCATCATGGCCTTATAGCCGTATCGGGCTACATCTGAAGCGGTGGCTTGAGGCAGTAGCTTGGATTTTTGCAGCGTGTTGATGGTATGAGCCGTTGCATGGAATTTGCTTTCGGTTACGCCCGGGCATAGGGTTGTCACGCTCACTCCGCTTCCTTTCAATTCAAATGCCAGTGCTTCGGAAAGACTCAATACGAATGCTTTGGTGGCTCCATAGGCTGCCATATAAGGTACACTCTCAAAAGCTGCCGTGCTGGCAACATTCATCAGGCGACCATAGCCGCGCTTCTTCATGTCGTGGGTAAACTTCTTGCTGAAATAAGCCAATGTGAGCATGTTGAGCTGCATCATTTCCTGCTCTTTCTGCCAATCGATTTCTGTATATTGACCACTGGTGCCAAAACCGGCGTTGTTCACTACGCAATCGGGCAATAATTGCCGACGCTGCAAGTCTTCATATATGCTTTTGGCATTGTCTATTTGGCTCAAGTCACTTGCGTAATAGTCGGCTTGGCCACCCGAAGCCTTAATCTTTTCCGACATTTCCATCAACTTCTTTTCGTTGCGTGCTACCAAAATGACATGATAGCCGTCGCGGACGAAAAGTTGAACCAATTCGTAGCCTATTCCTTCAGTCGCTCCTGTGATAAATGCTGTTTTCATACGGTTCCTTTTTTATGACATACCTCCAAATAACTCAACGTCTGCCAAACTTATCGGGTCGCTGCCCAATATGATGAGACGTTCCACTACATTGCGCAATTCACGTATGTTGCCGGTCCATTCCTTGGTTTGCAGGTACTGAACAGCTTCATCGGTGAATTTTCTGGCGGGCTTTCCGTGCTCGTTGCCAATAAGTTGGCAGAAATACTCCACCAGTAATGGAATATCTTCTATGCGCTCTTTCAGGCTGGGTACGTGTATAGGTATCACATTCAGACGATGATACAAATCTTCGCGGAAATTGCCTTCCTCAATCTCTTTTTTCAGATTTTTGTTGGTTGCGGCGATAACACGTACATCTACATGTATGTTTTTGTCACTTCCCACACGCGAAATTTCGTTTTCTTGAAGGGCACGCAATACTTTGGTCTGGGCTGACAGACTCATATCGCCTATTTCGTCTAAAAATAAGGTGCCGCCGTC
Organism: uncultured Bacteroidales bacterium; assembly: GCA_944321155.1. GTDB lineage: Bacteria > Bacteroidota > Bacteroidia > Bacteroidales > Paludibacteraceae > Gallipaludibacter. The sequence goes on from CALUKG010000058.1 coordinate 5,206, forward strand.
TGCCTGCTCAAACTTTCCAATGCGTTGTTTGATGGCGGAAGTAAAGGCTCCTTTTTCATGTCCGAACAATTCACTTTCAATCAATTCAGAAGGAATGGCTGCACAGTTTACTTCAACAAAGGGGGCTTTGCTGCGGTTGCTTAAGGCATATATCTGGCGGGCTACCACTTCCTTACCTGTTCCGTTCTCACCTGTAATGAGAACACGGGCGTCAGTCGGAGCAATACGGTTAATCATGTCACGCAAATGCTCGATGGCTGGCGACTGACCTATCATCTGGTATTTGTTGTCAACTTTCTTCTTCAGCGTTTTGGTGGTTGTTACCAGATTCTTTTTGTCCAAGGCATTTTTTACGGTAACAAGCAACCGGTTCAAGTCTATCGGTTTTTCAATAAAGTCAAAGGCTCCAATTTTGATAGCCTCTACGGCTGTCTCAATGTTTCCGTGTCCGGAAATCATGACAATGGGGGTCTCAATGCCGTCGTTGATAAGTGCATGCAGTAAGTCCATACCATCTATCTCCGGCATCTTGATATCGGAAAAGATGATGTCGTAATTCATGCTTTTGGCCATTTCTAGCCCTTTCTTCCCGTCCTCTGCAAGCTCTACTTTGTGCTGTTCAAACTCTAAAATCTCCTTTAGGGTGTTGCGTATGCTGCGCTCGTCGTCTATTACTAATATTTTTGCCATAATCTGTTATAGGTCAAACCCGATATCTCGTCTGCAATACTTTCCTTCGAAATTGATTTTTTGCGCATTGGCAAACGATAATGCACGGGCGCTTTCTTTGTCAGCACCATAGGAACTGACTGCCAATACACGTCCGCCGGATGTTACAATGTTGCCGTCTTTGACTGCGGTGCCGGCATGAAACACAATGCTGTCCTTTACCTCGTCAAGACCGCAGATGATTTTACCTTTCTCGTATGCTTCAGGATATCCACCGGAAACAAGCATGACTGCCACTGCGGCACGTTTGTCAAATTCAACCTTTTTGCGGTCCAGGTTGCCTTGGGCCACACCTTCCAGCAAATCGACAAGGTCGGATTTCAAACGTAGCATGACAACTTCGGTTTCTGGGTCACCCATGCGGGCATTGTATTCAATAACGTATGGGTCACCTTCTATATTGATAAGGCCAAAAAAGATGAAGCCTTTATAGCAGATGCCTTCTTCTTTCAATCCTTCTACGGTTGGACGAATAATGCGTTCTTCCACCTTTTGCATAAAGCAGGCATCGGCAAATGGTACAGGTGAAACAGAACCCATGCCGCCGGTATTCAGGCCCGTATCGCCTTCTCCTATGCGTTTGTAATCCTTTGCCTCGGGCAACAGTTGGTAGTGCTCACCATCGGTGAGAATGAACACAGAGCATTCAATCCCTTTGAGGAATTCTTCTATCACTACGGTGCGGCTGGAGGCGCCGAATTTCCCGTTAAGCATCTGGCGCAATTCACTTTTGGCTGTTTCAAGATGGTCTATAATCAAAACTCCCTTGCCGGCAGCGAGTCCGTCTGCTTTTAATACGTAAGGGGCTTTCAATTGTTCCAAAAAATGTTCTCCTTCGTCCACATTATCAGCCGTAACGCTCAAATAGCGGGCAGTGGGGATGTGGTGACGCATCATAAAGCGTTTGGAGAAATCTTTGCTGCCTTCCAGTTGGGCTCCTTCTTTGTTCGGACCGATAACCGGGATATTTTTTAGATATTCATCCGATGCAAAATAATCAACAATTCCTTTTACTAATGGGTCTTCAGGGCCAACTACCACCATGTCGATGTGATGTTCCTTGACAGCTTCCTTCAGCGCAGGAAAGTCGGTTGCGCTTATCGGCAGGTTTGTCCCTACGGAGGAGGTACCGGCATTGCCTGGGGCAATGAATAGTTTGTCCAAACGATAACTTTGTTTCAATTTCCATGCGATGGCATGTTCACGGCCTCCGCTGCCTAATAAAAGTATGTTCATGTGATTGTTGTTTTGCATTATTGTGCAAAGTTACAAATGTTTGGCGCTTGTTCCAAATGTATGTGTGTTTTTGTCCGTATTTGTTTATCCGGAAAATGAAGCGTAAAAAACGGGAGCCACATCAATTGGTGCGGCTCCCGAGGATATGTGTCTGAGTTTTCTATTGGTTTCTTACGTTTACAAGGTTTCTTACTTTGGCGTTGAATCCGCCGCTATTGAGCAAGGCATCCATGTCTATGTGCATACGGTAACACCAGAAATTATCGGGGTCATCCGGAACGTTGATGCGTTCGCTGTGCACATCAGGTTTGCAGATGCTTTCGTCTATGGCAAACCAGTCTTGCAACGGCAGCACAACCCACATGGCGGGCGAATAGACATGCTGTGTCAAGATGGCTTCGGCTATGGCACCGCTACATTTCTTAGGCGCTTCACCCCACCAGCCCAATATCTGGTTATAGAAACGTTGTGTCTTGCTGTAATCTTCTTCCCACCATGCGCGCAAGGGGTTCATGTCGTGCGTACCGGTGGTACATACTGACAGATAAGGAGCGTCAGCCGGGTGACCAAACTCTATTTGCGGATTCTTGGGCATACGCTGAATCTCCAGAGAAAGTATTTGAAGCGCATGCATCACTTCCGGTACAGAATCGGGCACCATGCCCAAATCTTCTCCACATACCAGCATGCGGGTAGAAGAAATCAGTGTAGGCAACTTGCGCATAGCGGACTCTTTCCAGAATTCATTGTGACGGTGATAGAAGAATTCGTTGTAAATCTTCATCAGGTTTTCCTTGTCATGGTCATACAATGCGCGGAAACTCTTCGATTGGTTCATGGAGATGCGTGGGTGAAGCAGTTCGGGGTGACGTGGGTCACGCAGGAACAATACTTCGCAATGCAGTTCATACAGGCAGTTACGCAGGCGGATATCTTCATCCGAGGTAAGGTTGTTGTCCTTGAAATAAGCCTGTACTTTGCGTTGGGTGTCAAATTCCGGTTTGAAGCGGAACATCTCATAACCATCTATATCAAAGAAGCGGTCACGCACTTCTTCCCAACGGTTGCCGAACATTTCTTGCAGGCACCACTGGTGAATGTAAGGGGTCAACATGCGTTTCTCGTCCAACCAGATACCGCGTTGGCGCAATTCGTCCAAACTATAAGGCAGGGCTGGTAAGAAACGGCCGGTGAGTCCCCACACGTCTTCTTTCGGCATAACCCATATGCGGAAGAAGCCTAATATGTGGTCAATGCGGTAAGCGTCAAAATAGTCGGCCATTTTGACAAAGCGTCTTCGCCACCAATCAAAGTTGTCTCTGGCCATCACATCCCAATTGTAAGGCGGAAATCCCCAGTTTTGGCCTGAAATGGAGAAATCATCGGGGGGGGCGCCTGCTTGCAGGGAGAGGTCAAAAAGCTCGGGTGCCTGCCATGCGTCAACACTGTGTGGATTGATGCCGATAGGAATGTCACCCTTCATGGCTACACCGTGATGGTGGGCATAGTCACGTGCCTCACTCAACTGTTTGTGCAAATGATATTGCACGAAATAATGAATGGCAATGTCATCATATACTTCCGATTTTTTATCGGTCAGATGGGCAATCGCTGTTTCGTTATAGCGGCTGTATTCACCCCATTGGCTGAAATCGGGGGTATGGAACTTGTCACGCAGGTAGCAGAAGACGGCGTAGGGAACCAGCCATTGCCGGTTGGCTGCAAACCATTTCTTGTAGTCTGCCGAAGCAAAGGTGCTTTTGCAGGCTTGTGGATATACGGCGCGGATATATTTCCATTTCAAGGCTATAATTTCACTGTAGTTGACATAATCAAGGCTGTTCAGCTCTTTCTTCTTGGCCTCAAAGCGTGCTTGTTCTTCTGTGTCAGCCAATGTTCCTATAGACTCCAGATGCAGATACAGCGGATGGAGTGCAAATACGGAAACGGTGCTGTAAGGATAGGAATCCTTGTTGGTCCATAGCATGGTGGTGTCGTTGATGGGCAAGGTCTGAATCATTTTCATGCCGGTCAAAACAGCCCAGTCAACCAGTTTTTTCAAATCGCTGAACTCACCGACACCGAAACCATCGCTGGTGCGAAGTGAAAATACGGGAAGAGCCACACCAGCACCACGCCATGCGGGACGGGTATATCTGAAACCGAAATCGTTGATATATAAATCGTCTTTTTCTTGTTGCGACCACAAACGGCGGTTTTCGCCATATTCAAGGTCGAGTACTTTTCCGCTTTCCTTGTCAAAAATGACATATTTATATTCAATAACCTGATAACGTTCTTTCAGCTTGATGCCGCCACGCCATACGGGGAAGTCTGTATCGCTTAGAACAAGTTTTCTGTTACTGTCCCATTCGCCCAATTCTGGAATGTTGCCCATTATACCCACACATTCATTGGCTTGCACTCTGGGCAAATCTATGCTGAATATAATGTTGCCTTTTAATGTGCTCTTTTTACTTTTCGGCCGCAAAAACAAGGCATCGGTATATAGGGAAGAATGAAAAACATCGTCCAGTGACATGTCACGCCAATAGTCAACAACGTGTCCGGTGGATGCAGTCCACCCGAGAGGTAAATGCCTGTCGTTGCCATGTTCATATTGGAATGCACCGTTGGGGTGAATGATAGCATATTTGTACGTCAAAACAGATTCAAAATCCGATAGGTCTAACAAAGTTTCCCAACGGTCGCCGTCAACGCATTGCATCACTAAAGGATGCTGCTCATCCCAATGACGTGTTGAAGTCCTGCCCACCAGGCACAGACTTTGTCCCCATTGGGCACGGTAGTTAATTGTAATTCTGATGGTCATAAGGTTAAAATATAATACATATTATCTTAAAAAAACTGCACAAAAATACGTTTTTTTTTCTTGATTGTCATCTGTCGGGCTGACTTTTTTGCAGAGAAGCCTTTATTCTTGCAGCAAACCATTGCCGGGCAGGTGCATGCCTGCAATGATGAGCGACTTGCTTTTCCCGTATTCGCTGACCCATAAACGGGTTTGAATGGCTTCTTCACGGTTCATGTCATAGGATGCGCACAATTCAGGATGCTTGAGTTGCAGGTCGGCACCATGCATGAAATCATCGGCAATAAGCACTTGACCGATTTCGTATGCGGTGTGTCCTGGCGTGTGCCCTTTGGCATCATGAGCAATGACTCCCATGGGAAGAGTATCTTCAAGGGTGAAACGGTGGAGACGGCCGGCATAGGCATCCATGTTTTTTTGACTTAATGCGTCTCCTTCCTGGGTGCACCAGTAGGCATATTCTGTTTCCGGCACATAAACCTCAGCGTTTGGAAATGCAGCACTGTCGTTTTCTGTCATTCCGCCGATATGGTCAAAATGGAAATGGGTGATAAACAGATAGTTTATATCGGAAGACGACAATTGTAAATCTTTCAGGCGCTTCTGCAATTGACCGCCGCTGGCGCTACCGTTGCCGGTATCAAACAAGATTTTTTTCCGTCTTTTTGAATAAGGAAACAACTCATGGATGCAGCAACGGAACCCTCTGGAGACAGTTGCTCTACTAGAGCGGAGTCTTTTTCTCCGTAAAACAGCTGGTTGGGCATGCGTTTCTCATCCTTGTTGCCCTGAAGGTGTATCAGGCGCATGTCGGTCAATTCCTTGATATGGATTCCTTCAAGTTCTTGTTGCTGGGATGACTCCGATTGTTGTGTCTTTTTTCCTGTACAGGCCATAAGGCATAAAGCTAAAAAAGCAAGAATGGTCTTGTTCATAATTGTTTGTTTTTAATGGGTTGTGGTTATATGTTTTTTGTCCACTGTTTTTTCACAAATAATTTCCAGAGCGGAGCCGCCATCAAGGCTTGTCTGATTTCATCATGCTCCAGGAGTGACCAAACTTTTTCGCGGCTCATTAATTCTATACTGATGTCTTCTGTAGGTTCCAGATGTTGGGTGGAAAGTTGTTTTACACCCTCAGCCAAAAAGCAATGGCAAAGATTAGTGTTGGTACTGGTATTGGGCGAAATGGTCATGAGCTTGGTCCATGTGCCGCCACCAAATCCCGTTTCTTCATACAGTTCACGCTGTGCTGCTTCCAAAGGGCTTTCACCGCTTTCGCATACACCGGCACATATCTCGTAACCAGTCCATTGCAAACCATGCCTGTATTGGCGTTCCATGACAAAATCGCCCGACTCGGTAATGGCAATGACATTTACCCAATCCGGATATTCCAGTACATAATATTCTTTGTGCTCAACACCATTGGGTAGCCTGACATGGTCACGCCTTGCTGTTAGCCACGGACGTTCAAAAAGATATACACTGTCTATGATTTCCCATTTTTTATCGTCATGCTTGTCCATGTATTTCAGTTTGGTGGTCTTTTGGTACAAAACTACGAAAATCTACTCATATATACAACTGTCCGGCAGGGTGGTGTGGAAATATGGGGAGGAGCTGATTCTTGGGGAAAGGTATAGATGGCAAACTTTTTGCAGAGACGATTTTCCATGCTATGTTTGACGATTGTATGAACAAGATATTTTTCTCATTGATATTGTCCGCGGTGTTTCTTTTAGCAGGATGTGCCGGGAATGCTAAAACAGATGACAACACAGCCAAGTCGCCTGCTACCTATCGTCCTGAACGTGCTCTTTATGATGGATTCGTGTGGGAACGCTTGTCGGGTGCCGGATTGGTGATGTGGGCACAACGGTCGCCCAAAACCTTTTTACAGACAGATGCTTCTATACATGGAGTGCGCTTGTGTACATTAACTGATAACGGAGTGTCACGTTCAGAACCGTTGGTGCAGGTTTTTGATTTGAAAGCGGGGCAATTGGATAGTTTGTTGCCTTATTTGTTGGAACATCCCCGTGTTGAGTCGCTTTCAGAGAATGATACGGTGACTTGCGCTTTCCAACAGGTGGAATCAGGACGGATGGGAGTGAGACGTTATGTGTTGGTGCCGACAGGAGAAGGTGCCGACGCACTGAAGAAGCGGATGGAAAACAAGCCTGTTCCAACTACATGTGGAGGATGGGGAATGGGCAATAGCGGTATGCGTTATTTTGAGATTTTCTCGGATAAACCCAACAAAGCGGTTTTTGAGGAGATAGGGCAGGAAACTCCTTTGTTTGACGAAAAGAGTATCCAATTGCACGATTCTATCGTTTCTCTGAGGGGGCAAGTGGTATGGGAACATGAAAGCCATTCGTTTGCTCCAGAAGGAGATACGGTTGTCTATTGGTTGACAGACGACACACAACGTCTGGAGGCTACTTATGATGCTGTTTTAGGAGCGGGCGCTCCTCCTTATACGCCAGTCAGAGCACAGTTGATGATGCGCATGTTGGGTCCGGCCTACGATGGCTTTGCCGCTGAGTATGACGGGGTCATGGAGGTGATAGAGATTGGTTTTATGGAGCCCGTAGATTAGAAGGAAAACATGGCGTAGGTTTGTCTGTTTGGAGTTTATTGATTATATTTGCTTGTGTTAAAGTGAATGAACTATGTATCTACGAAATTTCCTCCTATCCTTACTGATGGTTGGGTCAATGGTATCTACTTTTGCCGTTTCTTCTGATTTGGAAACCGAATTGCGTTCGATGCTGGAAAATAAGGACGCTACAATTGGAATTGCTCTCATTGTGAACGATAATGATACCTTGACAATTAACAATGACGAACGCTATCCTTTGATGAGTGTGATGAAGTTTCACCAGGCGATTGCCGTGTCACGTTTTCTGGAAGGAAACAAATTACCTTTATCGGCTACTGTTGCAGTGAAACCTTCACAGCTCAACCCTGATACTTATAGCCCTTTGCGTGAGCGCTATCCTAATGGGAATGTGGAAGTATCTTATGCCGACCTGGTGAAATACACGTTACAGATGAGCGACAATAATGCATGCGATATTCTCTTTTCCTATACTTTACCGCCAGAAAAGGTGCAAGCTTATTTGGAGTCTGTTGGCTTTACCGGTTTTGCCATAGCGGTCACTGAGGATGATATGTACAAAAACCGGAGGTCTGCCTACGCCAATTGGTCAACACCGCTTTCGGCTGTTTGCATTCTGAACCGTTTCTTTACTTCACAGTGGTTGCCCAAAGAATACCAGTCATTTATTGCCCAGGTGATGTTTGATGCCCAGACAGGTGCCAACCGTTTGCCGGGTGGACTTCCTGCTGATGGAGTTCGCATTGCCCACAAAACGGGAACAGGCTATGTCACTCCCGAAGGACGCATCATGGCTGTAAACGATATTGGCTTTGTGCTTTTACCCGACGGACGCCATTATTCCATTGCCGTCTTTATTGCTAATGCAGCAGGAAAAGAGGAAGAAAATGCTGCAATCATTGCAGAAATCTCAGCATTGGTTTACCATTATGTACTTTCGTTGAAGCCATAATAAACATTTACCGTTTGTTAGATGTATAGACATTGAGTATGTGCTAACTCGCGTGCAATGATTGATCCATTGTTAATGCGAAAGCCATATTCTTCTATCCATGGTTTTTCTTTCAGCAAATTAGAAAATGCCTCTTCCATTGTTTTGCCATTGCCTTCTCCCAACAGTTGACAATTCTCTATGGTAATATTATTTGGACTTTCTGTATATCCTTCCGTTGTGTAAAATATAAACGCTTTCATTAAATGATATAATTAAAC
>CALUKG010000059.1 GCA_944321155.1 uncultured Bacteroidales bacterium
GTACGCAATCCTATCAGTTCCTCGCTGGGTTTCTGTACCAGTTCATTGTTTTCGTCCAATGTCCACTCACGTGGCAAACTGTAATTGTGAGCCCACCCCATATCATAATTGTAGCTTCCAGCCAACTTATCGGGCACAATACCAATTGCCATCATCTTACCATTGATACGACTGATGGAAGGAGACAAAAGTCCATATCCATCACTTCCGAAGGCACCCAGTTCCACTTCCTTGGGTTCAGTGCTATAAGCAGCATCCGGCTGGAATGTACCATCTTCATTGATTTCACCAATCCAATAAAGCACCTCCACACCTCGGCTACTTCCCAACGGAGTGGCAGTAAGCATCCACTTGCCGTTCTCCATTTGGTTAATGGTAGGCATTTCCCAGAAAGTACCTTCCAGATTGGCATTTTTTCCTTGATAGAAAATGCTGCCATCGTTACTCCATGTTTTGGTTTCAGCATTGTAACGATGTAAGGTAACGGCACCGATATTATCCTTGCTTGTACCTACAATCATATAGAACTTTCCGTTGCTTTTAAACACATAGGGGTCACGGAAATCATCCGAAAGTCCATTCGGACGACCATCCACAACGATACCCTTCTTTTCCCATTCAATCAAATCATCATCCAATGGGACTGCCTGCGCAATGGTAGCACGGCCATTGTCAACCGCCGTATAAAAGATATTAGGTCTGTTGCCTGTCAGTTCCGGGTCATAATACACACAACCCGACCAACAACCTTTTATATCATAGGACTCAGAAGGGGCAATAGCAATCTTTTCCTCGCGCCACTTATAGCCATTTTCGCTACTGATGTGTCCCCAGTGTAAGCGTGACATATAAGGTCCGTTGGCATTCTTCTGAAAGAACACATGATAGCGGCCATTGAAATAAATCAAACCATGTGGCTCATTGGTCCAATTGGCTTCCGGCATACCATGAAAACGCGGACGCAACAAACTATTGGCAAAACGGCTTTCGGGCACGCTCAAATCAGGTTCACCTACATTTTCGCGCCATCCAGCCTCTGCCAGCGATACCGCAGATGGGAAAATCTTTATTTCATCCATCACTCCGTTGAATGTATTCAGGGTAAAAACATCCAGCTTTGGCGTATCGAATGATTTTCCTATGATAAAACGTTTGTTACCCACGCTGATAGATCCATTATATGGTGTTGACGCTACCACCACTCCATTGCGGTGCAATTGCAATTGTCCATTATTCAACACAGCACAAAGGTGGTTCCATTCATATTTCGGCAGCAAATCGTTGGCACGGCATTCCACTTTCCATCCATTAATATAGATATCAAAACCATAATTACCCTGTGAGCTCAACACAAACGCAAAACCGCTGCGTGCTCCATCGTCCAAATTACCGGCGATATAGGTATATTTGTTATCGGCGATATCGGCCACAACCATCGGATAAGTTTGTGCTGCACACCAGAGGCTGACGGTCAGAGCCTGACCGTTCAGCGCGTTGGTATTGATTTCCGCATCTATATAACTCGTATAGCCATCAAAACGCAAGGCATTGCCATTAACCCCAGGCACATTTTCAGGAGCAAACTTTCCTGTAACTTCATATTGTTCCTGCGTAATCAAGTCCTTGATTTTATTGCCGGCCAGCTCCATATCAAAATGTGAGATTTGACCTGCTGCATTGCCATAGGTCATCAGACCTAAGGCTGCGATAGCTATTTTTCTTATATAGTTTGTCATACGATGTTTGGATTATTGTTCAGTTAAATAATTCAGACAGTTTTCAGTCAGTTTTTCCACATTAGTCTGATAAGCATTTGTTGTGCCATTCTGTGCCCATTCGTAGGCAGCCACACCTATAGCAATTATTCTGCCATTAGCTCCAGGAGTAGGATTGAATTCCACCATACCTGCACAGCAATAATCAGCCACATGTTGCCATGTACCCAACACCTTACTGTTGGTTTCTTCTTCAAAGACAGCCACCGTATTGGAACCACTCGGCACAGCAAAACCATAGCTGTTCAAATCCCACATACAGTTGTGGTCTTCTTTCACGCCAGCGCCAATAAGCGGAGCAAAAGCATGGGTTGCATATACTTCACTATTGAAATCCATGCCTTCAAAAGCAGGGTGCTCGCTGTTGTCAGAATAAGGAGGAGTATCAACAGAACCGATTATTGGATTAATACCCCAAATATCAGCATTTTCTGCACCAGAGCCATTGCCAAATAAACCTGGTTTCAAGTTATCAGGAATAATGCCCAGAGCAACCGTCAATTGGGTTGCATGTACTGTCAACAGGAGATTACCACCTGCTGCTGTATAGGCACGCAAAGCCTCCAATACGTTTTCATTGTTGAAAGGAGCAGGAAGATTTTCCCATCCAGGATTAACTCCTACACGGTCAATATGTATCCACAAAGTTGTGAACATATCCGGTGTAATGTCAAGCACAGTTGTCGGAGTCAAGATTGTTCCATTAGTGATAGTAGCTTCAAACCATTGGGCTGCAGCCTTTTCATCATCATCCTCAATTTCGGCAACACTCTCATAGCCTATCAACATCGCTATGTTATTGTTCACTTCACCTTCAATACGTGTTGAAACCGTTACCCCTTCCGAAACACGACCATTGGCATAGGCCACTTTGGCTGTGAAATACAAGTCTTCGTTCAAGGGTACACGTTCATAAGTATATGTATTGACACTATCACCCAGTTCTACCGTCTGGTCAGAATTCATAGTCAACACCACATGTGAAATTTCCAACTCAGTAACTGGTAATGTCCATGTAAGTGTCACATTACGACCTTCTATTGTATATTCCAGACTGCTGACTTTTGCCACTGGTTCAGCAGATGGCAATTCAACATTGTTACATCCGAACAAGCCCAGCAGGGCAACGGACAATATAAGGAAAATATTCTTTTTCATGATTTTCTCTGATTTATTTATACAAATTGCCTGCATTATCAACTTCTTCTTTCGGAATAGCAAAATACAGTTCATCTTCTGTCATGTGTGCATCTTCATAATAGGGACGCAAATAGCTTTCCGTTTCGAAATATTCGTTCATTACTTCCACGGCATTGCCCCAACGCAAAAGGTCGAACCAACGATGACCTTCCATGGCCAATTCCAGACGGCGTTCCATGCGCACTGCCTTACGAGCATAATCTTGTGTCCATCCTGCAGCAGGATAAGGTTCTACTTTATAATTGGCTTTGGCAGGGTTGCAGTCAACCGGTGTATAAGTAGATGACACACTGCGTTTAGCTTTTTCGCGCACGTCGTTAATCAAAGTACGTGCCCCTTCCAAATCCTTGTTTTGTTCAATCAGCGCTTCAGCCTTCAGAAGCAGAATATCTGCATAACGGATGATGTTGAAGTTCAAAGCTGAAGCTCCCCAAGGGAATCCTTGTACCATGTCTGGTGAATTCGGGTCAATCAAACCTTTCTTACCTGAATATTCACCATAGGTATCATAAGCACGGCACCAACCTTCAGTATAGGTATAACCTCTGAACGGCATCCCAATACGCCCTACAGTAAAATCCAGACGCGGGTCAACATTGCCATCCATACCGACATATACATCTTCATCATTGAAGGTATCCAAATAAGGCAAGCCGTTTTCATCTGTACGGAATGCATTCACCAAGTTTTGGCTAGCCAAAAAGAAGTCGTCGCCAGTTCCGAACAAATTACCTTCTGAATAAGTCGTATTCAACAGATTGCCCCAGTTGATATGTGCATTATTGTCGGCAGTTGAATACTGCACAGCCATAATTGCCTCCTTCTTGTTTTCGAACTCAATCTTTGACATATCCAGATAATTGTCATACAACTGGTATTTTCCGCTGGCAATCACGTAGTCAGCGTATGTTTCAACCGTCTCCCAATCACTGATTTGCGCTGCCACTTTTGCTTTCAAAGCAGCTGCCACATATTTGTTGAAACGGCCTATCTGCTCCTGCTGTTCCGGAAGATTCTGCCATGCATATTCTATATCTTCATAAATCTTTTCATAAATCTGCTCACGGGTAAATTCATCGGCACGGGTTTCCGTTGCCACACTATTTTCAGTCAGATAAGGAATCTGCTTGAAAATGCGAATCAAATCGAAATAGAAATACCCACGGAGTAAACGCAACTCCGCCAACAATGGGGCTTTGTCTTCAATGCTTTCTGCATCATTTATTGCATTCATGGCTTTGTGCACACGGGCAATGGAATAATAATGGTTACGCCACTTGTTCAATGCACAAGGGTTGTCACTGGTCAAATTGGAAATTTCCAACTGGTGGATATACGCCTCCATGGTTACTCCACCACCCCCTTTATAGGCATCATCAGAACGTACATCATATACCCAATTGGAAGTAGGTGCAGAGAATGATTCGTTGTTACCAAAGAAGTGTCCTTCCAGACCTGCATAGGCAGCCGCCATCAAACCTTCAATGCTTTCATCATCCATCTGTTCGGAAGTAAACGAACCTGTCGGCTGCAGGTCCAGAAAATCCTCACATGACGTCAAGGTAAGTCCTGCAACCAATAAACTTGCTACTAAAAATTTATATTGTTTCATGTTCTTGTCTTGTTATTAGAATGATAAATTAACTCCAAAAGAAAAAGTACGTGCTATCGGATAAGGAGCACGGTCCTCACGAGCCCCGTATACGCCTAAAGGAAGTTCAGGATCCAGTCCTGAATATTTGGTGAACGTACATACATTCTCTACCTGCCCATACAACTGAATCTGGCTGGCATAGATGGCCTTTGCCCACTTTTTCGGGAAATCATAGCTCAACTTAATGTATTTCAATTTACCATAGCTACCATCTTCTATAAAGTAAGTTGACATGCGTGTTTCGTTGTTGTTGTCGGTTACACTCAGAGCCGGTACAGTTGCATCGGTATTAGTAGGCGTCCAAGCATCCAATACAGAAACACCACGGTTGGTGCTGGTACCACCATAACTCATGAAGTCAAGCTGTGCTTTTGTAGCATTATAAATATCAAAACCGAATTCACCCGTAAAGAAGGCACTTAAAGTAAATCCTTTGTATGCCAGATCGATGTTCAAACCTGCAGACAAATCGGGATTCGGGTCACCAATAATACATTGGTCTGCCTCATCCACAATACCATTACCATCAATATCACGGTATTTCAAGCGGCCTACCCCTTTACCTTGTTGTGTTGCATGGTTAGCCACTTCTTCTTCATTCTGGAAAATACCATCCACTACATAACCATAATAAACACCCATCGGCTGTCCTTCCATCAAGCGGATGTTGGACCCCATCGTAGTTACCATATTGTTCAGTTTCACCACCTTATTTTCATAGTGTGAAAGGTTGAGTGATGCACCCCATGAAAAATCATTGTAGCTAGGGCTGTGGTAATCGATAGTCAATTCAAAACCTTCGTTGTGCATGTCACCCGTATTCATCCATACAGCTGCATTCTCACCAGAAGCAGAGATAGTTGGTGGAATGGTCAACATATCTTTTGTATCTTTCCAATAATAGTCAAAATTAAGGTTCAAGCTATTATTGAAGAATCCCAAGTCCATACCGATATTCGTTTGTGTGGTCGTTTCCCATTTCAAATCTGGGTTACCAGAGGCACTGACAATAATACCAGCAATAGTTTCTGTATTGCTACCTGTCAAGTCATAAGCACCACTGCCCAAATTGTATGCATAAGTTGAATAGGCTGCATAGTTATTGGAAATGGCAGAGTTACCGTTTTGTCCCCATGCGGCACGCAGCTTACCGTTGGTAAAATAAGAGTTTTCAGGGAAGAAGCTTTCTTCCGTAAAGCGCCATGCACCAGAGAAAGCCGGGAAGATGCCGGAATTATTGTTCTTGTGCAAGCGTGAAGTGGCATCACGACGGATAGTGGCAGACAACAGATAGCGGTCATGCCAATTATAGTCGGCTTTTGCAAACAAGGAGAAAAGCGCCCAAGCTGATTTTCCACCGTAGTTAGTCTGCGTTCCTTCACCAGAATTGAGTACCATATAATTGGAATCTTCAAAAGCATATTCATCGCGCCATGCTCCCAAATCCGCAAATTGATAGGAAATAGCCTCTGTACCTGCCAAAATATTGAGATGATGCTCATCAATGTCTAGGTTATAGTTGGCCGTGTTGGTCCATGTCCACGTATCACCTTGTCCATATCCGCGGTTATAGCTGTTCACATCTGATTCCTGAATTTTCCTGGTGAAAGTTTCATTGAGGAATTGCACATGTTCCACACCGATATTGCTTTTCAATGTAAGGCCTTTAACAGGGAATACCTCAATATAGGCATTACCGAAAATACGCCAACTAGAATTATCATTATCACGAGAATTATACAACTCATGTACAGGATTGTTTATATCAGAAGCACACAATGCCAATGGATTTGTATATTTTCCATTAGCATCAGTTACAGGTATAGCAGGATGCTGACGCATAGCTGTAAACGGTGTTCCTCTATCGCTTTGTACAGATGCACCGCGGTTATTCCACTGCGATACCATCAAATTTTCTCCCACATGCACATATTTTGAAATATTGTAGGTAGAATTCAGGCGGACTGAAAAACGTTGGAAATAGGTATAATCAATCAAACCATCCTGATTAGTATAGTTGGCAGAAAAAAGTACCGAACCTTTTTCACCACTGTTTGATACACTCGCATTGTAATTCTGTGACCATGCGCCATGGTATACGGCATCTTGCCAATCCGTATCAGAAGCCTTGACCAGTTTGTCGGCATCCAGATATTCCACCAATTGTGGAGTATCACCATTTCCATAGAACGGATGTGAAGGTTTCAGGCCAGCGTTTTTATTGGCAGTCCAATAAGCCTCACCCCATTGCTGAGCATTCAACATTTCATATTGTTTGGCAACTGTTTGATAGCTACCACTGGCGTTCACATTCACTGTAAGCTTATCACTTTGGCCTTTCTTCGTCGTAATGATAATAACACCATTGGCTGCACGTGAACCATAGATACTAGCAGAAGAAGCATCTTTCAGTACCTGAATGGACTCAATATCAGCAGGGTTCAATGAGTTCAGATTTTCGGTAGTAGGTACACCATCGATTACGTAAAGCGGATCATTGCCATTGATAGTACTCATACCACGCACGCGTATAGAAGTTCCTCCACCACCAGGAGTTGCATCCGTATTGATTTGCACACCAGCCAAACGACCTTGCAGAGAGTTCAGCATATTAGGACTGGCCTGACTGATAGGTTTGTCCATGTCCATTACAGAAACAGCACCTGACAAATCAGCCTTGCGCTGTGTCGTATAACCCGTAACAACAACCTCCTCCAACACTTCCACATCTTCTTCCAAATGAATGGTCATGCTCGGAGTTGCCGCCACTTTCAAATCCTTATAACCAACATAACTTATCTGAAGCATAGCACCTTCAGCCACTGTCAGCATAAACTCACCGTCAAAGTTAGTTATCGTACCGTTTGATGTGCCCACTTCTATGATACTAGCACCAATGATAGGGGTTTCCAGCTCATCCAATACGACACCTTTCACGGAAACTTGTCCGAAAAGGCTGCCGCACAAGAACAGCATGGCCACCAATAATAAATTTTTCTTCTGTGACATAACTTAATATGTTGATAAGTGAATTATTTTATGAATTTAGTGGTTTCTGTCTTACCGGAAAGTGTAACAGCCTGCATGATATAGCAACCATTACATGGGAGTTCAACACCATTCTTCATTTCATCTGATGTATATCTGCCCATCATTCTACCATCAATAGCATACAAAGTAAAGTTGGCATAAGCTGCATTGCTTTCTACACGTACTGTATTGTCGTCAACAAGAACAGAGAACGCAGGACTTTCAACTGCAGGCACCAAAGTTGCTGCGCCACCATCATCAGTTTTCGTAAGTTCATTCAGAATGTTTTCCGTCATTTTCTCAATATTGGCCTGATAAGGATTGCTTTCTACATTCTGGTGCCATTCATAAGCTGCTACACCCACACAAACAATACGGCCGTATCCGTTTTCCTGTGCATGGAAATCCACCATACCTGCACAGCAGAAATCTCTAACATGTTGCCATGTACCCAATATTTCACAATCCGCTTCAGCCTCATACATAGCCACAGTATTGGAACCTTCCGGTACTGTATAGCCAAACTGATTCAAGTCCCACATACAATTGTGGTCTTCTTTATAACCTGTCGTTATAAATGGCAATACCTGCCAATCAATAACAAGTGAAGGATTATTTGGGTCTGGACCTACGAAACCTGTATTGGCATTTTCAAATGTGATACCCACAAAAAATTCATGATTACGATAATCCGCATAAACAGGGTCATTAATTAAACCGATGGTAACATTCATTCCCCATTTATCACCATTCTCTCCACCAGCACCATTTCCCCAAATTCCTGGCTGTCTGGTTGTACGTCCAATACCAGCAACAATAGAAGCGGCATGGTTAGTCAATAAAAGATTGCCACCATTTTTAGAATAATCTTCCAAGATATCAAACAAAGCGGTATATTCAACAGGAAGGTTAACACTTCCTTGTTGCAGACCAACACGGTCAATCATGACCCAAATGGCATCATAATCATCCAACACATCAATGCTGGTGACACTGGCAGTTGACAAGAATGTACCGCCATAGGTATTTACCAACCAATTGGCAGCTGCTGCCTCGTCGTCATCTCCATTGGCTTGCAATGTTGCCAAATCAGAATAACTACTCAAAAATGCTACTTTCTTAGAAGAACTTGCATGGGTAAATGAGCATATACCCATCATAACGATGAAAAGTAAAATCTTTTTCATGGTATACATAATTTTAATGTGAATAAATAATTTGCTTTTTCTGATGCGACAAAGATATACCCTTACATAAAAATACACTATCACAAAAGAAACATTTAATATCACATTTGTATCACGAAATATAAACGCATTAAAATCAGTTGATTATGCAACAAAATATTATAGCATTCACACAAAAAGGGACATAAGGATTTCCTCCTATTTTCTATCGTCCCCCCACCCAACTTCACAACAGACAGATGGCACGCGGTAAAATGAATTGGAATGATCTGCCCCCATGTGACTGTCAGCAAGACATACAAAGGAAACGGTTCTCGTCGTCCTTTAGGGAATCCCGATGCAGGAAAGACAGTCATCGGAAAAGGATGTGAAACATGAGAAAAAAAACATATCGTGTATAGGGGCAATCCAACGAGACACACAAACAAAAGCAAGCAAATCATTGAACCTAAAGTGCCGCCACTTATTCCTGATTGCTTATCTCTGCCCACATTTCGTCAAACAGATGCCTAAAAGAAGTTTCATCCTTCAAATAGGAACGTAAGGTTTTCAAACCTTCCACGTTCTGCTTTAAAGGCAGCCATAATTTCAAATAGCCACCTTCGCCATACTTTTTTACTATATGGTCTCGTGTCCGTTCATATTGCCCTTCCTTGTCCAGAAACGGCTCATGCGATTTTCCGTACAAAATGGTACGCTTTACTATGATTCTCGGTATAATTTCCCTATCGGCCTCAGCTACAATCTTACCATATATGGAACGCGGCGAGCGGGAAGAAGACGCCCTATGGTCCTCTACAGCCTCCTTAATCAACTGTAGTTCATCTGATGTAAAATAGGACGCCAGAAAAGCATCTTGCATCACCATTTCACCCGATAGCAAATGATGTTTTTCCCTACCCCCAACAAGACCCAAGTCATGATAAGCAGCTGCCACATAGGCCAACCGTTCATCTACGTTCACCAAACGGGCCAAAGACAAACTGCGTGCAATAACACCCATAACGTGGTCCACACCATGCGCCGCATCAAAGGTGGCATAACGTGGTAAAACATTGCCTTCAATGTAAGCAGTCAGTTTTATATCCATATCGGGAATAATGGGTTATTTTTCAGCCATTGTTTCAATGCGCATGACAGAATTGATTTCTCGTATTTTCAACAAGCTGTCGCACAAAGCACGGATTTCAGACGTATCATGTACAAACACCACAAAACGTCCCGTAAAAATACCGGCATCGGCCACCACATGGATTTCACGGATATTTAACGAATGCTGTTCTGAAATCACATGCAACACTTCAATGACTACTCCCAACTTGTCAATACCCTTCACTTCTATTGTTTCAGGGAAAGTCACCACCTTATGCACCGCCCATTCCAACGCTAAGATACGTTCGCCATAGCTTGATTTTAATTTCGTAGCCACAGGACACTGTAGCTTGTGAACCATTACTGTGTTGGAATCGTCAACATAACCCAATACATCATCACCAGGAATTGGATGACAACAGAATGACAGCCTATAGGTTTTCTCCATACCTTCATCGGTCAAAACCATAACATGCTTTTTATCAGGTTTCTCATTCTTCACCTCTTCCACCGGTTTCGTATCTGAACCGCCAAACGGTTTTTTCAAATATCGGAGAATGATATTCTGCTGTTTGGGTACGGGGAATACCTTCGGTACATCCTCTTCAATATTCAACAAGCCACGCCCAATCTGCAAATACATGTCACTGGGTTGCACCAACTGATAATAGCTAAGCAATTTGTTAACTTCAAATACACCCGCTTCACGCCCTACCTTTGCCAATACTTCGGACAGCATTTGTTCGCCTTTGGTAATCGCGTTTCGGTCTTCTTTTCGGAAATAGGCCTTCAGACGGCTCTTTGCTTTAGCAGTAACCACAAAATCGAGCCACTCCGGTTGCGGATTCTGCCGTTTTGAGGACAAGATTTCCACCTGGTCACCTCCTTTCAGGACATAACTCAAAGGCACCAATTTATGGTTGACCTTAGCCCCCAAACACCTACAGCCCAAATCCGAGTGGAGCATAAAGGCAAAATCGAGTGCGGTAGCACCTTGCGGCAAAGTTTTAATATCACCTTTGGGTGTAAACACAAATATTTCCGAAGCAAAAAGATTCAACTTGAAAGTATCCATGAAGTCGATGGCATTGGGCTCCGGATTTTTCAGCATATCTTTTATGGTTTTGAGCCATTTGTCCAATTCTGAATCATCCTTTTCTCCTGTCTTGTATTTCCAGTGCGCAGCAAATCCACGTTCAGCGATTTCATGCATCCGCTCTGTTCTGATTTGCACTTCCACCCAACGGCCATCGTGTCCCATTACAGTTACATGCAAAGCCTCGTAACCATTGGCTTTGGGCGTACTTATCCAATCTCTAATACGTTCGGGATGCGGTTTATATATTGCTGTTATAGCCGAATAAATCATCCAGCATTGGTCTTTTTCGCTCATACCCTCTTTGGGCTTAAACACAATACGCAAGGCCAAAATGTCATACACTTCTTCAAACGGGATATTGCGCGTGGACATCTTCTTCCAAATGGAATAGACCGACTTGATGCGTGCAGAAAGGGTAAATTCATAACCCATTTCAGTCAAACGCTCTTTTATAGGTGTAGAGAAATGATTATAGAATTCCATACGTGCATCCGTATCCTCTGCGAGTTTCTTCTCAATCATTGCATAGGTATCAGGATGTTCGTATTTGAAACTCAAGTTTTCCAGTTCGGTTTTTATGGGAAACAATCCCAACCGATGTGCCAAAGGAGCGTAAATATATTGTGTTTCCCCAGCTATCTTATATTGCTTGGCGGGCGGCATGGAACCCAATGTGCGCATATTATGCAGACGGTCGGCAATCTTAATCAATATCACACGGATATCTTCCGACATCGTCAAAAGCAATTTTCTGAAATTTTCTGCCTGTACTGAAGCCTGCTCTCCGAAAACGCCACCGGAAATTTTGGTCAATCCGTCCACAATCTGTGCGATTTTCTTTCCGAAAAGGTTTTCAATGTCTTCCACCGTATAGTCGGTATCTTCCACCACATCGTGCAACAAGGCAGAGCAAATGGACGTTGACCCCAATCCGATTTCACTCACCACAATACGTGCTACGGCAATAGGATGTAAAATATAAGGCTCGCCAGAACGGCGGCGTACGCCTTTGTGAGCCGCTTTGGCAAAATTAAACGCTTTGGTTATGATTTCTATTTTTTGACGATGGCTCGTGTGACGATAATCCTCCAACAATGCTTCAAATTCACGTTGGATAATCTCATCATCAGATAAAACGACTAACGATTTTTCAACTTGGTCTGACATAAGGTTGCATTTAAGCCACAAAAATAGTGAAAGCAGAGCGCAATACAAAATAGGAAAGACAGTTTTATGGATAGATTTGCTGAAAGGCAATGCAAAGTCCCTCTATATCTGATATATGATATAACAAAGTTGTGGCTTTCACCATTACAATTGCACCGGGTTTAGTTAGGTATAATAAAAAAGACAACAGAATGACATCACATTCCGTTGTCTAATCTATCACATAAAAAGGGAGATCATCAATATCCCCACTGCAGATATACAGCGCCCCATATAAATCCGGCACCGAAAGCAGTCAGAATCAATTTATCCCCTTTCTTCAATTTCGATTCAAATTCCCACAGGCACAAAGGAACACTTGCTGCCGACGTATTACCGACATGGTCAATGTTAATCATCACATGGTCTTCCTTAATGCCAGTACGTTTTACAACCGCATCGATAATACGGAGATTTGCCTGATGAGGCACGAGCCAATCAATATCGTCACCTGTCAGGTGGTTACGTTCCAAAATGTCTGCACAAACCTGTGACATGTCAGACACTGCATGTTTGAATACAGCTGCCCCTTCCTGATAAATAAAATGCTGGTGCTTGTCAACTGTTTCATGTGAAGCAGGACTTACAGACCCCCCTGATTTCATATGCAAGTGAGAATATCCAATGCCATCCGTATGTAACAGGCAGTCAACAACTCCAACACCCTCTTCTGTAGTCGGTTCAATTAATGCTGCCGCTGCACCGTCACCAAACAAAGGACATGTCTGACGGTCCGTATAGTCAACCATAAAAGACATCTTTTCAGCAGCTACTACCAACACTTTCTTATAGCGGCCCGATTCAATAAAACTGGTTGCGATATTCAAGCCCACCAAGAAGCCTGAACACGCTGCTTGGATATCAAATGCAAAGGCATTCTTTATGCCAACAGCTTCCGCTATTTTGGAAGCGGTTGAAGGGAAAATATTATCAGGAGTAGAAGTTGCACACAAGATAACCTCAATTTCTTCAGGTTTTATGCCCTTCTTTTCAAACAAATTTTTTACAGCATTTGCACCCAAAAACGAAGTTCCCAAATGCGGGTCTTTCAATATGTGCCGTTCCTTGATGCCGACACGTGACATTATCCATTCGTCACTTGTATCTACCATGCGGCTTAATTCGTCATTATTCAAAATATAATCGGGCACATAACCTCCTATCCCCGTAATGACTGCTTTTATCTTTGCCATAGTTATAAAATCAATAATTAAAAAAAAGCCCTAAACTAGTAGGGCTCATTTGTTAGCATTTGCCATCAATTAAGCGGTGGCCAATTTTTCAATTGCTAATTTTCCACGATAATAACCACATTCGCCACATACGGTGTGATAAATGTAAGTTGCGCCACAATTTGGACATACAGCCAAAGTAGGAGCTTGGGCCTTATAGTGGGTTCTTCTCTTAGCCGTCCGTTGATTCGAATGTTTTCTCTTAGGATGTGCCATCTTCTTTTAATTGTTAAGTTATTAATTACTACTTATTATTTTATTATTACTACTGGTGCGATAAAATCGCATTAGTTTTAAATATCATCAAATAACGAGAGTTCTTTGACATTTTGGTTTG
>CALUKG010000060.1 GCA_944321155.1 uncultured Bacteroidales bacterium
TTGGAAAGCGTATATTCTCCCGCCTTTTCCGTTACCACCTTTTGCAGTTCTGCAAGATTGGGTTCGTGGTCACACTCCACGACAGCTATCGGTGGATTGAGCGTTACAGTGGCTTTCAAGCCTTCGATGCCATTTAATGCATTCTCCACATGCGTGCGGCAATGGTTGCACATCATGCCTTCTACTTTAAATTCGTACTTCATAAGATTGTTGTTTATTGGGTTAGTTACATCATTTGTTGCTGGCTGCTGCGGCGTAAATGTGTCCAGAGATGCAATCGGCATTCCGATACGTTTCCGCTTCAGACGCAGACTGTTTGTCACGACACTCACACTGCTTAATGCCATAGCGGCACCGCCTATCATAGGGTTCAACAGAAAACCGTTGAACGGATAAAGCACTCCAGCCGCCACAGGTACGGCTATCAAGTTATATATGAACGCCCAGAAAAGATTCTGGCGCACCGTGCGCAGAGTAAATTGCGAAAGACGAATGAGTTCGGGCAGGCGCAGCAAGTCGGACGAGAGTATGGTTACCATGGCAGTGTCCATTGCAATATCGCTTCCCTTACCCATGGCAATGCTCAGGTCTGCCTTGGCCAGGGCGGCACTATCGTTAATGCCATCTCCTATCATGCCCACCTTATGCCCTTTCATCTGGAGCTGCCCAATAAATGCAGCCTTGTCGGCAGGCAATACCTTTGCCTTGTAGTGGCTGATGCCCACCTGATGAGCTACAGCCGCAGCTGAAGCTTCATTGTCGCCAGTCAACATATACACTTCAATACCTGCCTTGTGTAATTCTGCAACAGCAGGAGCAGATGTATCCTTTATCTTATCGGTTACTGCAAAAACGGCATATATCCGTTGCTCATCGGCAAAGTAGACCAATGTTTTCGCCTCATGCAACCACGTTTGGGCACGTTCCTGCGCTTCCTGGTCTATTACAATGCCGTACTCCTGCATCAGTTCGAGACTCCCTGCATAATACGTCTTTCCTCCGAAATGCCCTTTTACACCCTTTCCCGGGATATTCTCAAAATCAGATACCGTTACCGAAGATTCCCCTTTCATGAAATCCACAGCAGCCACTGCCAACGGATGAGAAGACAAGCATTCCAAACTATAGAAAATACTACGCAGTTTCGACGACTGACAGCACCAATATTCATCCGTCACCATGGGATGTCCTTCTGTAATGGTACCGGTTTTATCCAACACAATCACATCCACCTTACGGGCTATCTCCAAACAAGTGGCATCCTTTATCAAAATACCGTTCTCCGCACCTTTCCCAATGCCCACGATAAGGGCTGTAGGCGTTGCCAGTCCCAAAGCACAAGGACACGCAATAATCAGCACCGTTACCATTGAAAGGATACCATGCACAAATCCACCTTCCGGTGCTAAGATACACCACAAGACAAATGTCACTATAGACAATCCTATAATAACCGGGACAAACACACCGGCTATCTTATCCACCAATTGCTGTACCGGCGCTTTACTACCTTGTGCATCCTGCACCATGCGGATGATTTGCGACAAAAGAGTATCCTGACCTGTTTTGGCAACGCGCACACGAAGCACACCGTCACGATTGATAGTACCGACCAACACTTGGTTGCCTTCCTGCTTGCACACCGGCAATGGCTCGCCCGTCAGTGAACTTTCATCCACATAAGACGTTCCTGCAATAACCGTTCCGTCGGCAGCCACACGCTCTCCCGGCTTTACAACAAGCACATCCCCCGTGTGTACTTCCCCTATGGGTATGCACCTCTCACCATTATCGGTCAACAGCGTAACCGTTTTGGGTTGCAATCCCATCAATTTACGAATGGAAGTGGATGTTTTCTGCTTAGCCCGTTCTTCCAACAATCGTCCCAAAAGAATGAAAGCAATAATAACACTGGCCGATTCAAAATAAATGTGCGGTTCAATTCCCCTTGATAACCAAACATTAGGGAAAAACAGGTTAAACAGGCTAAAGAGATAGGCCACTCCCGTACTACTTGCCACCAATGTGTCCATATTGGCAGAACGATGTCTCAACTGTTTCCATGCACTACTATAGAATCGTCGTCCCGGCCATGCAACCACAACAGTTGCCAACAACCACACCACATATTTCATTCCGGGCACATCCAGGAAAAACATGCTCAAAACCATAACAGGCACAGCCAACAGAACCGCTCCAATTGTTTCACGTCGCAAATGTGCATATTCCTTTTGGCGCTGTTTGTCCACCTCCTCTTCATCAGACAAAGTATCCGTCAGCATATCATAGCCGGCATTTTGTACGGCTGCCCTCAATTGGTCGGGCGTACATTGGTCCGGGTCATAAATTATCCGTGCCGTAGCCGATGCATAATTCACATTGGCCTCATACACCCCCTGCTGTTCATTCAGCACCTTGTTTACCCTGGCGGCGCATGAAGCACAACTCATTCCCATAATGGAACAAGTAGTTTTTTCCTTTTTTGTATTCAAGCTATCCATACCTTACCTTTTTGCATCTGTCAATCTTATGCCCAATTATGGTCACCATAGGGAAATGCTTAGGTTTTTCCGTCTTATTGGAACCATCAAACCTAACCATCAAACCCATCCTTCGTCTTCCACTAATTCAGCATTTCATTGCAGAGGCAAAAGTAGCCGGAACACACCAAACAAGCATTACATATTTATGGATTAGATTTATATCTCATCCAACGGTCGCAGATGATGATTTTTCAGGCGTTTAAACTGTGTCGGCGACAATCCTGTTACCGACTTGAACTGAGCGCTCAAATGAGCCACACTCGAATAGTGCAATCTAAAGGCTATTTCACTAATTGTCAACTCGTCATAAACCAGCAGCTGCTTGACATACTCGATTCGCTGTGCTATGTAATAGCGCTCAATGCTGACAGCTTTCATCTCAGTAAACAATTTACTGAGAGCACTGTACTCATGATGACACTTGTCCTGCAAATAATCCGACAGATTCATCTTGTCCTGCACTTCCGGGCTATGTACATATTCGATAATTCCGACACGTATCTGCTCCAATAGCCGCATCCTCCTATCGTCTATTACTTCAAAGCCATACTCCTCGAGGTGCTTTCTAATACTGTCCATCTTTGCCCTTTCCAGCGGCTCGGACAGGAAAACCTTTCCCAACTCCACTTGTGTGGGCGTAATGCCATTTTCCTCAAACACATTTGTCACCGTCATGATGCAGCGGCGACAAACCATATTTTTTACATAAACGATATTATCTGTCATTACGATATGATTATTTGACTGCAAAGTTAGGCATTGAGTATGGATTTTTCTTGAAAAACAATCCGTATTCTTGTACAGAATCTTTTTAATGGATGCCGTTACACAAGTTTGGGGAGATGGTCATATAAAAAAACAGTCCGAATGTACAGATACAAACGGACTGCTTATCCAATAGCGCATTAGCCTACCATTTAACAGGTTCGCTCAAAATGTTTCCATCGGCAGCATCATCCTGTGTGAAGGTTGCACCTTTATATTGGATACAAAGCATCACAAGTGGAGTGGTACCATTATTGCGGACCGAACGTTTGCCAGCCGGCGCCACCCTGACAACACTGCCTTCTGAAATGGGAAAAATTGCTCCATCCACTTGGAATTCACCTGTCCCACCCAGAAAAATATAAAGTTCCTCATGGTTTTTATGCGTATG
The DNA here is from genome assembly GCA_944321155.1 of uncultured Bacteroidales bacterium. Taxonomy (GTDB): domain Bacteria; phylum Bacteroidota; class Bacteroidia; order Bacteroidales; family Paludibacteraceae; genus Gallipaludibacter. The sequence continues at coordinate 3,700 of CALUKG010000060.1, forward strand.
CAAGAAACCCGTTTCTGTACCAGGCTGAAACATCTGAAAAGACAGTTCGCTACCCGTTGTTTCCAAGGCAGCTCCACAGAACACTTTTCCAGGAATCTTCACTTCTGGGGCAAGTTCCAAAACATAGTCACTCAATTCATTGAATTTTCCAACATTAATAGCAGTAAAATTTTCTGCTGTTGCAATAGTTTTCAACTCTTTCATCTTTGCTTTATTTTAAAAGGTTCAATATATAAGGGTTCATATATCATCCGTGCCATCTTGCCATTTTTACGCCCAAACACTAACTTTGCATCTGATATCTACTTTCATTTTGACAGTGCAAATATACATATTAAACTATTATAAAACAACAACTTACAAAATTGTAATCAAGTAACCAAAAGGTTACTTTTGCAGAAAAACAATCCATTAGCATGGCAAAAAAAGAAGAAAAAAATTCCATTATCGAGATTTGTCCCATCCGAAATGTTGTAGCTCGCTTTGGAAACAAGTGGGCTTTGCTGGTTATTTTCGTTCTTAATGAAAACAATCCGTCACGATTCAACCAATTAGCGAAGTTGATACCAGACATTTCCACCAAAGTCCTTTCCAATACTCTGCATACATTGGAAGCAGATGGCTTGGTGAAGCGGACGGTGTTTCCACAAGTCCCCATAAAAGTGGAATATGAGCTGACAGAAACCGGAAAATCACTGGTACCTATTATTTTATCTTTAACTGAATGGGCACAGAAAAACATGAAAACCATTATGAAGCATCGGAAAAACTTCACCTCTTCCAGCAAATAAAGAAGATATTACCATGCGTTTTTCTGTCATCATTCTGACATAAATAAGAGCATACAATCACGATTCAGAGGTGTGAAAGATGAGGCTTTCTTCCTATGTAAACAGTCTAAATTTTATGCTTAATATGAGATTCCCGTTGTTTTTTACATTGATTCTGTTATTCGATGAAAGCTGTTATGCAAACAAAAAAAGAGGCAACCATTTCTGATTGCCTCTTTGTGACTCCGACGGGATTCAAACCCATAACCCCCACATCCGTAGTGTGGTACTCTATTCAGTTGAGCTACGGAGCCATTGCTGAATTGCGAGTGCAAAGATAGAGCGTTTTGGGCATTCCACCAAATAATTTGGAAGAAAAAATGCGAAAAAATTTCATTCTAACATCATCACTTGTGATTTTCAATCACTTATAAAGAAGAAAAAGTCCGGAATTCATGCTATCGACCACCACAGACGGGGCAAAAAGACATTTTCCAACTGCTTTGCTTCGCTAAAAAGCGGTGCCATTTCTTCATCTGTAAAGCCTGCTATGCCACATCCGACACGTGTAACCAGAAAAACCAGCTCCTGATGTTGACGTGCAAAAGTTATAAATTCATCTACATAAGGCTTGATTTTCTCCACACCGCCGTGCATGGTTGGAATACCATAACTTTGTCCCTGCAAACCTACTCCTTGCCCCCAAATAGCACCAAACTTCCGATAGGCCACCAAGGCAGCACCGCCTCCATGCGACCCAGCCAAATTACTGCCAAACACAAAAACCTCATTCGGCTGAAGCGACTGAATATTATCCGGACTTACTCTCATTGTATTTATTTTTATGCTGTTATTATATCATTTGTCTAAGTTTTCTTTCCATCTTTCTTCATTCCTTTCTACCAATTCTACAAGGCATTCCAAATCCTCCTTGGCAAGCAATTTCAACAACAAGGTATTTGCCCCAGATAAAGTCAGACGCAAATCGGAGTGGAGTGCATGCAAAGCAGCCGTCAGTATATCGCTATGGTCAAATGCCAAAGTCGGCAATTCGGAAAGTTTGAACCACTGTGCCCGACGTGCATCATCGCCTGCCTGCAACGAGGTACAGTCCGCAGGTTGAACCACCGTGTAAAAAGCGATGCTCACTACCCTTTCGCGCGGGTCACGATAAACGGCCGAAAATGCCCCTATCTGTCGCATATTGACAGCTTGCAGTCCCGTTTCCTCCTGCAATTCACGCAGAACCCCCTCTTCCGCTGTTTCATCCATCTCCAGAAATCCACCTGGGAAAGCCCATTTGCCAGCATAAGGTTCTTTACCACGCTCAATGAGGAGCAAATGCAAATCCGTACCGTCAAAGTCAAACACTACCGCATCGACGGTCAAAGCAGGACGAGGATATTTGTATGTATAGCCTTGTGACATAGCACACTGTTTTGTACACAAAAATAGGTAATTGGCTTTATAAATCAAAAAAAGATACCACTATTTATCCCCGTTATACATTTCCACCCCTATACATAAAAATCTATTCTTATTCTTTTCGTTCTGCAAGAAATCGCTTCAACAAGAAAGTGAGAAAATAGGGAAATGTATAAAACTTCCCATTAAAACCAATATTCTTATAGCACAATTTGACGCCATATTTCACATCAGGATAGCGATCTTCTTTCAACAGATTGTTCAACGAAGCCGTTGCGCCATCGTTTGCCTTCACTTCCACAGGAACCAACGATTCCGCATCTCTCACAAAGAAGTCCATCTCCAAAGCAGGCTTATCATTATTGTAATAGAAAAGCTTATAACCTTGTTTTACCAGCATATCCCCTACCATATTTTCATATATGGCACCCTTATATGTACCGAAATTTTTATTCGCCCTCAAATCCTCTTGCGCTTCTTCGTCAAGCGAAGCAATCAAAAGGCCAGTATCCTTGAAATAAATCTTATACAATCTGGAATCGTAATTTCCGTTTAAAGGAAGCTCCGGCTGATTCATGCAATAACAAACATTGATGACACCAGCATCAGCCAGCCACTCTACACAACCGATATAATCTCTATTGCGTGCATTCCTGGCTATTTTGGTTATCTGATAGCGTTTATTCTCTTTCGCCAAAAAAGTGGAAATATGGTTGTACACAGCTTTTACCTTTGCCTTATCCAACCCCTCCACATATTTGGTAATATCCTCTTCATAGTCTCTCAGGAGCTGCTTTTGAATTTCCAATGTTCCGCTAAAATTCTTGTTGCGAATATAGGTATTTACCACTTCCGGCATTCCTCCAATAATCACATAATCACGAAACAGACCCATGAGCACGTCCATCTGCAATGCAGATAGAGGCCGAACTTCATGCATGTGTTGATAAAGTTCCTCTACAAAATCATCATTATAGCCTTTGGCCCAAAGAAACTCCTCAAAATCCATGGAATGCATTTCATAATCTTCTTTATAACCTACACTGTTGGATTCTATTTCCTTATAGTTAATTCCCATCAACGAACCAGAGCAGATGACATCAAAACGTCCGTCCAACTTGAAAAATTTCAAGGATGTGGCACAATTGGGGCAAGCCTGCAACTCATCGAAAAAAAACAAAGTCTCTCCCGGTATAAATTTATAGTCAGGATTCAGCAAGGAAATATTTTTAAGTATGGCATCCACCTCAAAGCCATCATTGAACACCTCCCTATATTTTATCTGTTCCACAAAGTTTATTTGAATAACGCTCGCATAATTCCGAGTTGCAAAAGCCTCAATGGAACGTGTTTTGCCAATCTGGCGTGCTCCTTTTACAATAAGCGGCTTTCTATCAGGATTTTTTTTCCAATCTGACAAATAAGCATCAATCTTTCTTTTCAGCAAATCATCCATGGTAACATTCATTTTAATCTATTGCAAAGATAATGTTTTTCACATAATCCACACTAAAAACGCCCAGAAATTTCACATTATCCTGATATATTCAGAGCACATTTTCACATTATCCGAATAAAATACAAGCTAAAAATTCACATTATCCGTAATAACATCACCAAATCTTGAATTGGTATTTTATTTTCTGCTTCTTTGTTATTTCTGGATACCGCATTTCTGCGGTATGACCCTCCAAAGAATACATGCACAAAAAAATAGGAAAGCGAAGGTATTGCACACCCTCGCTTTCATTGATACGTATGTTTCTTGTCGGATTATTTTTTTCTCCACATATTGCTCATATCCTCCAAAGTCTTTCCTTTTGTTTCGGGTACCCATCTCCATACAAAGATAGCCGAAATCACACATATCAAGCCATAAATGCCATAAGCAAACATGGGGCTGAAATCATAGAGTGCAGGGAAAGTGGAAGAGACGATATAATTGAAAATCCACTGGAAAGCCACTGCCACAGCCACTGCTTGACCACGGATGGTATTGGGAAATATTTCTGCAATGAGCACCCAGCAAATCGGTCCCCAAGACATCATAAAGAAAGCCGAGTAAACAATGATTGAAAATACAGGTACGAAACCTTTCACTGCCAAGCTATCACAAATGGCTACTGCAAAAGCACCCACCGCCATACCAATGGAGCCAATGATGAGCAAAGGCTTGCGGCCAAAACGGTCGACCGTGAAAATAGCCACCAGTGTAAAAATAATGTTGACAACTCCCATGATAACAGTCTGCATCATGCCACCACCTTCTGCACCTGCATTTTCAAAAATACGGGGCGCATAATACAGCACCGCATTGATACCAATAGCCTGTTGGAATACAGACAACAGAATGCCGATAACGATTACCGCCACACCATAAGAGAACAGTTTCTCCGTCTTTTCATGGGCAGTTGCCTTGATATCCAGCAATATTTCCTTGGCACGGCCTGTTCCATTGATACGACTAAGTATAGCCAACGCTTTTTCTTCCTGACCGATTAAAACCAAATAGCGCGGAGTTTTAGGCACAAAGAACAAAAGCAATCCAAACAAGCCTGCGGGAAAAGCTTCTGAGACGAACATCTTCCTCCACCCCACCTGTATGGTCCAAGGATCAGAGTCGGGACTGACAGAAAGTGCACCTGTTACAGCATCTTTCAAAACAATAGGATTCTGATGGTCGCCCATAATCAGATAATTGACAAAATAGACCACCAGCATACCGAAAATAATGGCAAACTGATTGCAGGAAACCAATGTACCACGGATTTCTGAAGGTGCTATTTCTGCAATATACATAGGACAAATGGCTGAAGCCAAGCCCACTCCAATACCTCCCAACACACGATAGAGGTTGAAAGCAATGAGCAAATCCAAAGAAGGTTTTCCATATTCAAAAAAGAGGAACTCCGGATAATAAGAACCGAGAGCCGACAAGAAGAACAAGACAGATGCCACCCGCAAAGAGTTGCGTCGTCCGAACAAGGTAGCGAAATAGCCGGATATAGCCCCACCGATTACACAGCCAATCAATGCACTCGATGAAGTAATGCCGTGCATCAGCTTATTATATTGAAAATCGGTTGCCTGAAGGAAAAAAGCCTCCAGCCCTTTTTCCGCTCCTGAGATGACGGCCGTATCATATCCAAACAGCAATCCGCCAATGACCGCCACCAATGTGATGGAATAAAGATATAATTTGTTTCCGTTTGTATTTGTCATGGTTTTTCATTTGAAATGCAGGGCCGAAGCCCTGCATCTGATTAGCAATACATATTGACGATAGCTTCGTACAGTTCCTGTTTTCCGCTCGTCTGTTTTGGTTCTCCATTGGCTTTGGCATATTGTACCAAGTCTTCCAATGAGAGTTTTCCTTCCTCAAACTCCTTACCCTTTCCACTATCGAAAGAAGCATAGCGTTCTGCCAACATCTGTACATAAGGAGATTCTTCCAACAATTGTGCTGCACTTTCCAAAGCACGCGCCATAGCATCCATACCTGCGATATGTGCAATGAAGATATCTTCCAAATCCGTAGAATTACGACGTGTTTTGGCGTCAAAGTTCACACCGCCGTTACCGAAGCCGCCGTTGCGGATAATCTGCATCATGGCTTGAATCAGTTCATAATTATCAATTGGGAATTGGTCGGTATCCCATCCATTCTGGTAGTCACCACGGTTGGCATCGATAGAGCCCAACATACCGTTATCTACAGCCACTGCCAATTCATGTTCAAAAGTGTGTCCGGCCAAAGTAGCATGGTTTACCTCGATATTCACCTTGAAGTCATTTTCCAGGCCATGTTGTTTCAGGAATCCCACTACCGTTTCCGTATCCACATCGTATTGGTGTTTCATCGGTTCCATTGGCTTCGGCTCAATGAGGAAAGTACCTTTGAATCCACGTGCACGGGCATAATCGCGCGCCATAGTCAGCATACGTGCCAAGTGTTCCTTTTCACGTTTCTGGTTGGTGTTGAGCAATGACATATAGCCTTCGCGTCCACCCCAGAACACATAGTTTTGTCCACCCAATTCAATGGTAGCATCAATAGCATTCTTGATTTGTACAGCAGCACGTGCCACCACGTCGAAATCAGGGTTGGTAGCCGCACCATTCATATAACGTGCATGTCCGAACACATTGGCTGTACCCCACAACAGTTTGATACCAGTTTCCGCCTGTTTCTGTTTGGCATAAGCCACGATTTCCTTCAGGTTCTGTTCGTATTCTTCAATCGTTTCAGCTTCGGCACACAAATCCACGTCATGGAAACAATAATATTCAATACCGATTTTCTGCATGAATTCAAAACCTGCATCCATTTTATCTTTTGCAGCCTGCAACTTGTCGGCACTGGTATTCCATGGGAACTGTTTTGTTCCGCCACCGAATTGGTCAGCCCCTTCAGCGCACAAGGTGTGCCACCAAGCCATAGAGAACTTCAACCAATCCTTCATTTTTTTGCCCATTATCACCTTTTCCGGGTCATAATAACGGAATGCCATCGGGTTTTTACTTTCCTTACCTTCAAACTTGATTTTTCCTATACCAGGAAAATACTCTTTTCTTTCCATGTTTCTATCGTTTTTAATTGTACTACTTTTTATATTTTATTTCTCCGAATATTCCACGCTCATTTTCACGTATTTTTTCCAGCGTCCGTATGCTTCCAAGTAAGCATCCTTATGCGCAACATCGGGCTCGATAACTCCCAATTTCTCCAAAGAAGCAAAAGCCTCTTCCGTATTCTGATAGATGCCTGCACCAATGCCAGCCCCTTTGGCTGCTCCAACAGAACCGTCAGTATCATACAATTCAATGACAGCTCCCGTGATGCTTGCCAACGTTTTGGTAAACAATGGACTGAGATACATATTAGCCTTTCCGGCATGTATCTTGTTCACTGACATTCCCATTGCCTCCATCACCTCAATGCCATATTTGAAAGAGAACACAATTCCCTCCTGCGCAGCACGAAGCATGTGTTGCTTTGTATGACGGTTAAAGTCAATGCCGTGGACAGAACAACCAATCTCCCTGTTTTCCAGTACCCGTTCAGCGCCATTACCAAACGGCACAACCGTCAATCCGTCACTACCGATAGGAGCCTGTGCCGCCAATGCATTCATGTCGTCATAAGACACACCTTCGGGCGCCACTGTCTTTTTCATCCATGAATTGAGAATGCCCGTACAATTGTTGCAGAACATCACACCCAAACGAGGTTGCTGTGTAGTATAGTTGACATGTGCAAAAGAATTGACACGCGACAAAGCATCATAAGCCACCTTGTCATTGATGCCGAACACCACTCCTGATGTGCCTGCCGTAGAGGCAATTTCTCCCGGATGGAACACATTCAAGGAAAGCGCATTGTTTGGCTGGTCACCCGCATGATAAGTTACAGGCGTACCCTCACACAACCCCAATTCAGAAGCCGCAACTGCAGTAAGCCTACCCTGTTCAGAGAAAGTGGGCTTCACCTCCGGCAAAATTGAAGCAGGGAAACCGAAATAGTCCATCAGGAATGAAGCCGTTTTTCCTTCACGGAAATCCCACAACATACATTCAGACAAGCCAGACAATGTAGTAACCTCTACTCCCGTCAACCGCATGGCAATATAATCGCCGGGGAGCATTATCTTGTCAATCCGCTCAAAAACATGCGGCTCGTTTTCCTTGACCCAAGCCAATTTAGCAGCGGTAAAATTGCCTGGAGAATTCAGCAGATGTTGCAGACAAAGTTCCTCACCCAGCTCACGGAAGGCCTTGTTTCCATAAGGTACAGCACGTGAATCACACCAGATAATGGACGGACGCAATACTTGCTGCTGCTTGTCAACACATACCAATCCGTGCATCTGATAAGAGATACCAATAGCCTTAATATCAGCAGCAGACACAGCACTTTGCTGTAAAACAGCTTGGGTTGCCAATTTCAGATTTTGCCACCACATATCGGGATTTTGTTCTGCCCATCCCGGTTTGGGTGCCATAATTTCCGCTTCCGATTTCGGATAGAAAGCCGAAGCCACACAAAGGCCGTTTTCCACCTCTACCAATGCAGCCTTTACCGACGAGCTGCCTATGTCATATCCTAATAAATACATATATCTTATGGTCTATGATTATTATCTCAGTTTGTTGTAAATCACCTTATCAAAGCGATAATAGCGTGCAGCCCTGTGAGCCACGCCACTTTCCTTGTCGTCCATTGGAATCACATATTTCATCTGTGCCATTTTCTTGTGGAAATTCCTAACATCAATCTTTTTACCTTTTAAGAGCTGATAGAGTGTACGTAATTGGGATGCCGTAAACTTACGCGGCAAAAGTGTAAAGAGTGCAATAATGTTGTTTTCCACATATTGGCAGATATAGTTCATGGCCTCCCGGATAATCAAGTTATGGTCAAAAGCCAAATCACCGACCTTGTTCACCTCCACCCATTGCGCCTGATAGCTGTCAAGATGACGGAAATTGGCACGGTCGATTTTGACCAAAGCCAAGTAAGCAATGGTGACAATCCGGTCAATTTTAGAATGCATGGATTTTTCCAACCAGTGGATGTCTTTCGGATTTTTAGTACGGTCTTTTGAACCGAAAGCCTTGAATTGTTGCAGGTTGATATTCTTGATGCCCGTCAGTTCAAACAAGACCCTTTTTGCCGCTTCATCCAAATCTTCATCCTGATAGATGATGCTGCCCGGCAGTTTGCTGTCATGGAAAACAGTACCTTGTTCTTCGGCCACACGTTTTACCAACAACACCTTCAACTGTTCTCCGTCGAAACCAAGCACGACACAATCGACCGAGATATGATTATGGGCAAAAGGAAGTATTTCTTCTTGTTGTTTCATGGTATGTGTCATTCACTAATCGGTGCAAAAATACACATCCATCTTATTTTCCACAAGTGTTTTCATGATTATTTTTCATGCAAATATCTATTATTCAGATACATATATATCATACATAATACAATAAGTATAATTTATTATATTGTACAAAGAACAATATGTAAAAGGGATTGCAGGCTTTTAGTCAGTCTAAACTGGAAACAAAAATAATACACGAAGTATCGGAACAAAAAAAGTGAAGAATTAACGTCTTTTAGAGGTAAGAATCATGTGTGGTTTCTCTATGGATAGTTACTGGATAGCGCATTTCTGCGGTATGACGTATAAGGTAAAGATATTTTTAGAGAAAACAGGGGGCGGTTCGGAAGAAACAAATTATAAAACTTCGTTTTCCATTTGTCTCTCCTCTCACCTTTAACAACTTTTGAATAAAACAGGAGGCGCCTCGGCAATGCAAAATCACAAAACTTTGTTTTGCATTTTGCATTGCACTCGGCTTTCACTATTTTTGCAACGTCAATTAGATAGGTATGGAATCAATCAAAGAAATTTTCAAGATAGGCTTAGGTCCATCGAGCAGTCACACCATGGGACCACGCAAAGCAGCCGAAGCATTTAGAAGCCGTCATCCGGAATGCAGAACTTTTGAAGTGACATTATATGGTAGTTTGGCAGCTACAGGCAAAGGGCACTTGACTGATGTTGCCATTCATTCCGCTTTTGAGCAAGGGACACAAGTAACCATTCACTGGAAACCTAAAGAGTTTTTGCCCTATCACCCCAATGCCATGAAATTTGAAGCGATTGGCATTGGCGGACAGGTGCTTGATTCTTGGACAGTATATAGCGTTGGTGGTGGCACTATCAGCGACGGACGTTCACGTGACGAACATCCGACACAACTGTATCCTATGCAAAACCTCACAGACATCATGCATTGGTGCGGCAAAACAGGAAGAAGCTATTGGGAATATGTGGAAGGTTG
>CALUKG010000061.1 GCA_944321155.1 uncultured Bacteroidales bacterium
TTGCCAACATAAATCTTCTTCTTATTTTCCCAAAGCATTGATTTCTTTGATAATTTCTTTGCTCTGTTCTTCTATATAACGATATAATGTCTTGTAATAGGCAGACACTTCTTTATGGTTGCCAATATGTGAATGGCAAATGCGTTGACGCCCTTCATTCTCCAATGCGATAACCTTGTTGATTAGTTCAGAGCTTTTCTCAAGGTCCGCATTATTGAAAATACACTTCAAATAAATTTGCTCTACCATCATGGAACATAGGTTGCTGATGGATTTCTTTAATTGCCTGCGGTTAGCCATAATGAAATATATTTAAGTTCTACTGCAAATATAGCGGTTTTTTTGTATATCGGTGCCTTTTCCCGTATTTTTGCAACAGAAAAATGGTTTATATTGATGGATTATGATTTGCAAACGCCTTTTATTTTGCTTGAAATATATGATAGGAATGGCTTTCGTGGGGCTTGTGGCTTGTAGCGAACAGATTTCAACTGACCCCTCGCTCAGTCTTTCCTTTTCAACCGATACACTCAGATTTGATACCGTCTTTTCGGGTATAGAGAGTATAACGGCACAAGTTAGGGTGAGAAACGACAATAAGAAGGCTATTCTCCTTGACCAGATTGCATTGGCGGGCGGTAGAGCATCGCAATTCCGATTGAATATAGACGGTGTGAGCAATGCCGACAGCAAGGTGCAAAACATTACCATACCGCCTAAAGACAGCATCTTTATCTTTGTGGAGGTAACTGCCCAACAGACCAACCAGAATGCTCCTCTTGTCATTCGTGATTCCATTGTGTTCGCCTATAACGGAAAGGTGCAGCAGGTTCAGTTGGAGGCCTATGGGCAGGATATGGAAATATTGCGCGACCGCTTTATTGCCAATGATACGACGCTTACCGCCGATTTGCCTTATTTGGTTTACGGGGCTTTGGTTATTGATTCGGCCAAGACACTGACTTTGCAGCCCGGCTGCCGCCTCTTCTTCCATAGAGGGGCACAACTTATAGTGGGGGGCAATTTGGTAGTGAATGGTACTTTGGAGCAGCCGGTTACTATGAAAGGTGACCGCTTAGACAATGTTTTTGTCAATATTCCTTATGATTATGTGGATGGACAATGGGGGGGCATACTTCTTTCCTATGCCAAAGCACACCACCAATTGTCCTATTTGGAAATAAACAGTGGTTACAGTGGTATAATTGTTATGGGGACGCGCGATGAACAGCCGACATTGGAGTTGCAGAACTGTCGCATTCACAATTTCAGTATGTATGGACTGGCGGCTGAGAATGCTAACGTAACCTCTGTCAATACCGAAATTTCCAATTGTGCAGGTTATTGTCTCTATTTGGCTGGAGGAAAGCATACCTTTATCCACAATACCATTGCCAATTATTTTTCCAAGACAACTATTGCCATCCATTCAGCAACACGTGAAGACCAAGTGTCGGTGTGCATCAATGATGTACAGAAAACAGCCCCTATGTATTCTGAATTTGTCAATTGTATCATAAGTGGCACACGACAGGAGGAATTTGGGCTTTACACGCAGTTCCAGGAGCAATATTTAGGCAGTTTTCATCACAATCTGATTCAATCAGGTTTGATTGACTGGCCTCAGTTTTCGGACAACCGATACATACAACCTTCCGATTATATGCTGGAAGAAGGGAATAAACTCTTCCGTAATATCAGTTATACAGGAGAGGATTATTATGATTTCCGTTTGGATTCGGCTTCGCTGGCGCGGGATTGGGCTGATGTGTCAACTGCGGAAAAATATCCGCTTGATCGTTTGGGCAATGACCGTATGGCCGACGGAAAACCGGATTTGGGGGCTTATGAATATGTAAACGGAATGGAATAATGAAGAGATGGTTCCTGTGGATGTTGCTGCTCTTGTCCTTCTCTTTTGCCGTATGCGGACAAAACAAGATAAGGATTGTGGAATATAATGTGGAAAACTATTTTGACTGTACCGACGACACGCTGACAAATGACGATGACTTTACGCCTAAAGGTAACAGGGCCTGGACTCCCCAACGTTATATCAAAAAACAGATGGCCATAGCCAAGGTGATAGCTGCTTTGGCGGAATGGCAGACACCTGCGTTGATTGGACTTGTGGAGGTGGAAAACAAAAAGTGTCTGGACGATTTGTTGGTATATGGACCGCTCAAGTCTTTTGGCTATAAATATATCCATTTCGATTCACCCGACCGTAGAGGCATTGATGTGGCACTGGCCTATGACCAAAAGCAGTTCAAACCATTGAAAGCTGAACCTTTGGTGGTAACGATGGATAATGACCCCGATTTTGCCACACGTGATGTGCTGTATGTAAAAGGTGTTGTTTCCTCCAAAGATACCTTGCATGTCTATCTTTGCCATTTCCCATCCCGTTGGGGTGGGGCGGGCGTGTCTGAGCCCAAACGTATTTGTGCGGCTCAAACACTCAAACAGCATTATGACAGTTTGTGCATGGCTCATAAGCGACCTTTAGTTTTGATTATGGGCGATTTTAACGATACTCCTCAAAACCGATCCATTTACCATATTTTGGGAGCACAGCCGCCACAAGCTGCTGTATTTCCGAATCATCTCTACAATCTGATGTGGCAGGTGTACGAAAAGGGTGATGGCACGCACAAATATCAGGGAGAATGGAGCTGTCTGGACCAGTTTATTGTATCTGGAGCAATGCTCGACCCTCAGTCTGCTTTGACCACTTCAGTTGACAAAATAACAATTTTCCAACCATCTTTCATGCTGCTGGAGGATGTGCGTTATGGAGGCGTACAACCTTTTCGGACGTATCGGGGGTGGAAATATGAAGGTGGTTATAGCGACCATTTGCCTGTTTTTATTGATTTGACAATACAATGAATATGAAACGTATTTTGTTGATAATCATTGCGCTTTGTGGATTGTTGGAATCTGTTGTAGCACAAAAGCAAGCTGTGGATTCACTGAAAGTGGTAGCCTTGTTGGAACATTATGCTACGGCTCCGCACAATTTAGTGGATTTGGCTTCCTGCTTTATCGGTTCCCCCTATAAGGCTGGAACGCTGGAACAGGAAAATGAGCCGTTGGTAGTCAATCTTAGTGAATTTGATTGCGTAACTTTTGTGGAAACGGTATTGGCACTCAAACTGGCTCTTGACGAACAACCTGATTATGCAGGCTTTTGCCACCAACTTGAACGCTTGCGCTACAGAAATGGTATACGTGACGGATATTTGTCTCGTTTGCACTATTTCAGTGAATGGATAGCCCAAGCGGAGCGGAATGCCATTTTGCAGGAATGGACTTGCGAATGGGGAGGCACACCTTATGCCTGTACGTTTAATGTGCTGAGTAGAAATGCAGCACATATTCCAGCCTTGATGAATGCGGACAAAGAACAAATGGAACAGTTGCGGCAAATGGAAGAAAATTTGTCACAACAGCATTATTGCCGCTTGCCCAAAGACGATGTGTCGCATGTAAGGGAAAATGATATTATTGCTTTTTGTGCCTCAGGAAATGGCATTGATGTCTATCATGTCGGATTTGTCATTTTTATAGATGGGAAGCCTCATTTGTTACATGCTTCTTCCACTCAGAAAAAGGTGGTCGTCTCTGAAGACGACCTATCTCATTACATGGCAGAGGTGAAACGCTTTAGCGGGTATCGTGTTGTGCGTCTTACAGCATTCTGAATCTATCAATTTGTAAGCAGATTTTTCCTTTATCAGAATATACCTGCCAATAATGTAGGCAAAATGTCAACTGTAGAAGGCAATTTTGAGCATATAGTTGATGAAAACAGCGTCATGTGAGTTTTTTTATCAAAAAAAATACGTTTCATTATTGCATTAATAGGGAAATGTTGTATTTTTGCTTCCGAACAAATTGAAAGTTCTAACCACAAATCAAATAGTATGAAAAGAGAGATTAAATTCAGCCTTGTCTATAGAGACATGTGGCAGTCATCGGGCAAATATGTCCCACGCAAAGACCAGTTGGCACAAGTAGCACCCGCCATTATTGATATGGGGTGTTTTGCTCGTGTGGAAACTAATGGTGGTGCTTCTGAACAAGTGAACTTGCTTTATGGTGAAAACCCCAATAAGGCGGTGCGTACTTTCACAAAATTCTTCAATGAGGCGGGCATTCAGACACACATGCTGGATAGAGGTCTCAATGCTTTGAGAATGAATCCGGTTCCTGCCGACGTAAGGCAATTGATGTATAAAGTGAAAAAAGCACAGGGCGTGGATATTACCCGTATTTTCTGTGGATTGAACGATCCTCGCAACATTATACCTTCCATCAAGTGGGCGAAGGAAGCTGGCATGATTGCACAAGCTACTATGTGTATTACCTATTCTCCTGTTCATACGGTGGAATATTATATCAATCTTTCTGAACAGCTGATTGCGGGCGGTGCTCAGGAAATCTGTTTGAAGGATATGGCTGGTATCGGTCGTCCTGAAATGTTGGGTAAAATTGTGAAAGCCATTAAAACAGCACATCCGGATATTATTGTACAGTATCATGGACATACCGGACCCGGTTTCTCTGTGGCCTCTATGCTCGAAGTGGCAAAAGCCGGCGGCGATATTTTTGACGTTGCTGTAGAACCACTTTCCTGGGGCATGGTTCATCCTGACGTTATCACTATTCAAGCCATGTTGAAAGATGCAGGATTCCAGGTGCCGGAAATCAACATGAAGGCCTATATGGAAGTAAGAAGATTGACCCAATCGTTTATTGACGATTTCCTTGGCTATTTCATCGACCCGCGTAACCGCTTTATGTCTTCCTTGTTGGTGGGATGTGGCTTGCCGGGTGGTATGATGGGTTCACTTATGGCTGACTTGAAAGGGGTACATGCCGCTATCAATTCCAACCTGAAGGCTGCTGGAAAAGCAGAATTGTCGGAAGACGAACTGCTGGTACAACTATTTGAAGAAGTGCAATACATTTGGCCGAAATTAGGTAATCCTCCTTTGGTAACTCCGTTCAGCCAATATGTGAAGAACGTGGCTCTGATGAATATCTTCGGTATGAGTAAGGGACAACCACGCTGGAGCATGATTGACAAGAATACTTGGGATATGATTCTAGGTAAGGCTGGAAAATTGCCCGGTAAGCTTGATCCGGAAATCATTGAACTGGCCAAGAAAAATAACTTCGAATTCTTTGATGGCAATCCGCAAGACAACTATCCGGATGAATTGCCGCGATTCATTGAAGAAATGGAGAAAAACGGCTGGGAAAGAGGTCAAGATGATGAAGAGCTCTTCGAATTTGCTATGCACGAAAAGCAATATCGTGAATATAAATCAGGCGAAGCCAAGAAACGCTTCAACGGCGAGCTGTTGGCTGCCATGGAAAAGAAAGTGGCTGCTACAGGTGCTGCTCCAATGTCAGCTGCCGACAAGCGTGCTGCCCTCTATCCGAAAGCAGAACCGGTGGTAGCACCATCTGCTGGAAAGGTTTTGTGGGAGCTTGATTTCAATGACCACTCCATGCCACCACAACATGGTAAATTGTTCAAGAAAAATGAGTTCTTGTGTGCCATTGAAACCAAATTCTGCATGGATACTATCACTTCTTTCTGCACGGGACGTATTGTCGGTGTTGAAGCAGAACAGGGAAAGATGGTAAAAAAAGGCGATATAATAGCATGGATAGAAAAGGAAGATTAATTGTTTTGCAATAAAAATGGAAGGGACGCATTGCTTGCAGGCAAATGCGTCCCTTTTGTAAAAATAATACAAGTGTGTTTATTTTGTTTGCTGTTGTGCATCAGTTTTCTTATTGTAGCTTTGGAATATATGCATAATTGGCGTATCTTTGGGCATTATTTAATTTTGTAACATTATGAAAGGAATCATCTTAGCAGGCGGTAGTGGTACACGTTTGTATCCTATTACTAAAGGTGTGAGCAAACAAATGTTGCCCATCTTCGACAAACCCATGATTTATTATCCGCTTTCTGTACTTATGCAGGCGGGGATTCGCGATATCCTTATCATTTCAACCCCCATGGATTTACCTGGTTTCAAACGTCTTTTAGGCGATGGATCTGATTTCGGAGTGAAGCTTACCTATGCCGAACAGCCTTCTCCTGATGGGTTGGCACAGGCTTTCCTGATTGGTGAGGAATTTATTGGTAATGACGCTGTCTGTTTGGTGCTTGGCGATAACATCTTCCATGGTAATGGATTTGTACCCATGCTTACAGATGCGGTAAATGCTGCTGAAAACGAAGGAAAAGCCACCGTGTTTGGCTATTGGGTGAGTGACCCGGAACGCTATGGCGTGGCAGAGTTTGACAAGGACGGCAATTGCCTTTCCATAGAGGAAAAACCGGCTCATCCGAAGTCCAATTATGCGGTTGTAGGTTTGTACTTCTATCCGAATAAGGTGGTGGAGGTTGCCAAAAGCATTAAGCCGTCTGCACGTGGAGAATTGGAAATCACCACGGTTAACCAACGTTTCCTGGAGGACAAGGAGTTGAAGGTGAAAACCTTGGAAAGGGGCTTTGCATGGCTCGACACAGGAACACATGATTCTTTGGCAGAAGCATCTACCTATGTGGAGGTAATTGAGAAAAGGCAAGGCCTGAAAATTGCATGTTTGGAAGGTATCGCCTATAGAAAAGGTTGGATTACAACTGAAAAAATGCGCCAATTGGCACAGTCAATGATAAAGAACCAATACGGTCAGTACCTATTGAAAGTGATTGATGAATTGGAACAATACGGAAGAGACATTTAAATAGTTTGTAACATAAATGGAGATTATAGAAACAAAAATACCGGGTCTTGTCATCATTGAACCACGTATTTTCCGTGATGATAGGGGTTATTTTTTTGAATCGTTTTCACAACGGAATTTTGAAGAGCAAGTGTGCAAAACACAGTTCGTACAGGACAATGAAAGCAAATCTTCTTATGGCGTTTTGCGTGGATTGCATTTTCAGAAACCACCTTATGCTCAATCAAAACTGGTGCGTGTCATCAAAGGGGCGGTTTTGGATGTGGCGGTTGATATCCGCAAAGGTTCGCCTACCTTCGGACAGCATGTCGCCGTTGAACTGACAGAAGACAATCATCGGCAATTCTTTATTCCACGTGGTTTTGCACATGGCTTCAGCGTGTTGACCGATGAAGTGATTTTTCAGTACAAATGTGATAATTTTTATGCCCCTCAGTCTGAAGGTGCCATTGCTTGGAATGACCCGCAACTGAACATCGACTGGAGAATTCCGGCCGACAAGGTGGTGCTCTCCGAAAAAGACCGTCATCATCCGAATTTGGATGAGGCTGAATGGCTTTTTGATTATAACGAACCATTATATTAGAAGGAAGAAATGAATATTTTAGTAACAGGTGCCAACGGCCAGTTGGGCAACGAAATGCGTATTGTCAGCCGGATGACACCTTATCATTATATCTTTACCGATATTCAGGAAGTTGAAGGATTGGAAACCACTTTGCTGGATATTACGGATGAGAAAGCTGTGGAGGAAATGGTGAAACAGCATGATATCCATTGCATTGTCAATTGTGCTGCCTATACCAATGTGGACAAGGCGGAGGACGATGAAGAACTGGCACGTTTGCTCAATGCTACAGCACCCAAAATCCTGGCGAAAGTCATGAAGCAGGTCAATGGTTTGCTGGTGCAGATTTCAACCGATTATGTGTTTGGTGCAGAGCCTTATAATACGCCTTGTCGTGAAGACCAGACGGGTACACCGACTGGTGTATATGGCCAGACAAAGCTGGAAGGTGAGCAACATATACAGCAATTGAACCCCAATCATGTCATCATCCGTACGGCATGGCTCTATTCGGAATTCGGCAAGAATTTCTTGAAGACCATGTTGCAGTTCACCGCCACCAAACCCCAATTGAAAGTGGTGTTTGACCAGGCTGGAACGCCTACTTATGCCTATGATTTGGCTTTGGCTATTAAGGATGTTTTGGACGACTATGTGAAGGAAGCGCCTCAGGCAGAATATTCCAAAAACGGAATATATCATTACAGCAATGAAGGGGTTTGCTCCTGGTATGATTTTACAAAACATATTGCGGCATTGGCAGGTCATCTTTCTTGTGATGTGCAACCATGCCATAGCAGTGAATTCCCTTCCAAAGTAATCCGACCCAGTTATTCCGTTTTGGACAAGACCAAGATAAAGGAGACATTTGGCGTGAAGATTCCTTATTGGACCGATTCACTAGAAAAATGTATGCAGGAATTGGCCAAACGCGGCTAGGGTTTCTTTTTTGTAGAACAATAACAACAGAAGATTTATGAGAGTAATTTTATTGTCAGGAGGCTCAGGAAAACGATTGTGGCCTCTTTCCAACGATACACGTTCCAAACAATTTTTGCGACTGCTGGAAGCGCCGGAAGGCGGTTCGGAGTCCATGTTCCAACGCATGTTGCGCCAGTTGAACGATACGGGTATTGCCGAATCGATAACGATAGCAACCAGTGCTTCACAAAGCGACATCATTTCCAATCAGCTGTTGGGCAGAGAGGCAGATGTGGTAACAGAACCGGAACGTCGTGACACTTTCCCTGCCATAGCCTTGTCATCAGCTTTCTTGGCATTGGAAAAAGGATATGGCGATGATGAAGTGGTTGTGGTGGTTCCTTGTGATGCCTATACGGAAAAAGGTTATTTCGATAGCATCAAGACCATGGTGCAGGCTGTGCAGGACAATGTGGCGGAACTGGTGTTGATGGGTATTTGTCCTACTACTCCTTCTACCAAATTCGGTTATGTTGTTCCCAAACAACAGCAGGAGGGTGGGGCAGCGTTGGCAGTGGAACGTTTTACTGAAAAGCCGGATAGTGCCAAGGCGAAGGAATTGATTCAGCAAGGTGCATTTTGGAATGGAGGTGTGTTCGCTTTCCGTTTGGGCTATTTGATGAACATTGTCAACAAGCACATTCAGGTAAATTCATTCACGGAATTGCGTGACAGATATGCCGAACTGCCGAAAATCAGTTTTGATTATGAAGTGGCGGAAAAAGCCCAGTCAGTGGCTGTGGTTCCCTATAAAGGAAAATGGAAAGATTTGGGAACGTGGAACAGCATGGCGGAAGAATTGCCGCATCCTTTTTCCGGCTATGTGATTGCCGACGAAACCACTTCGGGTACATGCATTATCAATGAGCTGGACGATATGCCTATCATCAGTGTGGGCACTAAGGATATGATTGTTGCCGCTTCTCCAGATGGCATTCTGGTGTGCTCAAAGGAAGCCAGTGAGCGCCAGAAACCTTTGGTTGAGCAAATCAAAGCACGCCCAATGTACGAAGAACGCCGTTGGGGAACTTATAGAGTGATTGGAAATACCACCTATCCGGATGGTTACCGTTCCTTGACCAAATTGCTTCATCTCAATGCCGGTAAGTTTATCAGCTATCAGACTCACGCCAAACGTGAAGAAGTGTGGACTTTTGTGGATGGTGAAGGGCTGCTGGTTATCAATGGTGAAGTGCGCAAAGTGGGACGTGGAGATGTTGTACACATTCAACCGGGAATGTATCATGCCATCCGTGCATTGACCGAATTGGAATTCATAGAAGTGCAGGTAGGCACGGAATTGGTGGAAGAAGATATCCAACGTTATTCTTGGGATTGGGAAAAATATTTGTAATTCACGCTCCCAGAATCGCTTCGGTGGATATCAGACATGGAATGAATCGAAATTTAGCGTATAGTGTATTACCCCTGTTAGCCTTGAGTGCTGTGTTGCAGGTTATTATGGGAAACCCCGATTTGGGCATCTTCTCTTTTCCTGTCAATGTGGCACTTTTGTTGGCTTTGGGTGGCGTCTTATATGTACTCACGAGGGAAAGAGTGGGAGAGAGGTTCATGAGTGCTCTCGCTTCTGCGCATGCAGCCGCTGTGTTTGTCGCCTTGACAGGAATAGGCTGTTTGTTGATAGCTTTTTTCCCTAAGTGGGATTTCCAACGCTCATGGATTTTTGCGGCAATGTTGCTGCTACTCATGTCCAATCTGTTTTTGGCTATATTCCGCTATAGGGGACGGTTTAAGGTAAGGTTCTATCTGAATCATGTTGGTTTGCTGTTGCTGATAGTCTCTCTCTCTTTGGGGGCGGCCGATATGCGACGCATGCGCGCGGTTGTCAACATTGGCGATACGGTCGATAAGGCATATACGGAAGAAGGCTTGCCCTATTCATTGGGCTATGAATTGAAATTGGAATCATTTGATGCTGATTTCTATGATAATAATGTCCCTTCGGAATTTAGGGCAGTTGTGTCCAGTGAGGGAGAACAACGGACCGTGCGTGTGAACCACCCATGGCGGAAAACCTGGTGTGAAGATATTTATCTGACAGGATATGACACAAAGGCTGGTGCCGAGTCAGAATACTGTATTTTGGAATTCATTGTCCAGCCCTGGAAATATGTGGCTGTGGTTGCCATTGTGCTTTTTGCCGTGGGAGCTGTATTGTTGTTGTGGGGAGGACGTCAACGGAATTGATATGACTTGGGATGTTTTTCCATATTATGCCATTGCCTCCATGCTTCTCTCTTTGGGTGGGGCTGTTTGTGCTTTGTTTCCCAAAACAAAGTCGCTGTGGTCTCATTTGCTGTATGGAGCGGGTATTCTACTGTTTGGTGTTTTTGTTGCCGGCTTTTGGATATCGTTGGAGCGTCCTCCTATGCGAACAATGGGAGAAACACGTCTGTGGTATTCCTTCTTCGTGTTGCTGGCCGGATGGATAGTCTATGCGCGGTGGAAATATTCCTGGGTATTGCTGTTTACCACCGTCTTGTCGTCGGTTTTTAGCCTACTCAACATGCTCAAACCGGAAATCCATGACCAAACTTTGGTTCCGGCCTTGCAGAGTGTATTCTTTATTCCACATGTTACGGTATATATGTTTGCCTATGGCATTTTGGCATGTGCGTTTATATTGGCCATAGCGGGAATTTTCGACAAAAAAAGGCAATATTTTGTTTCTATCGACAATTTGGTGTATATTGGCACCGGATTATTGTTTATCGGCATGCTGACGGGAATGATTTGGGCCAAACAGGCATGGGGCGACTTCTGGGATTGGGACCCTAAGGAAACCTGGGCGGCTGTAACCATAGCCGGCTATCTGTTGTATATACATCTGCGGCTGACAGGCAATGCCCGCAAGACATGGCTGTATGTGGTAGTGATTGTAAGTTTCATGTTGCTCCAGATGTGTTGGTATGGATATAAATATCTTCCATCTTCCATGGACAGTATGCATCTTTATAATGTCAACTAATTATCACCAGAATATCATTAACATTAAAACAGAAGTAAAATGAAGAAGAGTTCGAAAATCATCCTTCTTGTAATTGCTGTAATTGCAGTGGGAGCAATCGTTTATCGGGCTGTCAACACAGCACCGCCCGCATCTATGCAGGCCGACGCCCGAGTTCTGAAAATTATGGAAAAGGGAGGTTGTGCTGAATGTCACATAGCCGACCCGAAATTGCCTTTCTATGCCAATTGGCCTATTGCCCGTACCGTCATTACGGAAGACATTGTGGAAGGTTACAAAGCCTTTGATGTTGTTCCGATGATGGAAGCCATTGCCAATGGCGAAGCCGTTAACGAAGTGGATTTGGCAAAAGTGGAGAAAACCGTGATGGATGGTACCATGCCTTTGGCCAAGTATTACCTCGTGCACTGGGGTTCTTCCTTGACCAAGAAGAAATCCGACATTTTCCTGGAATGGATTAAGGAACACCGTGCCCAGTTCTATCCAAATCCTTTGGCTGTTGCCGAATTTGCCAATGAGAGCGTTCGTCCGGTGCCCGATGCAGTGGAATATGACAAGGCAAAGGCTGATTTGGGTAATGTGCTTTATCATGACACCCGTCTTTCTGCAGACGGTACTGTTTCATGTGCCACCTGTCATGGCATCAATACAGCTGGTGTTGACAACTTGAAATATTCAGAAGGTATCGGTGGACAGTTGGGTGGTGTAAATGCTCCTACCGTTTACAATGCTTATTTCAACTTCGTTCAATTCTGGGACGGACGTGCCGCTACTTTGGCAGAACAGGCTGCCGGTCCTCCCCTCAATCCAGTGGAAATGGGTTGCTCTTCATTTGATGAAATCGTAGCTCGTTTGAGCGAAGACAGAGCTTTTGTAGAAGCCTTCAACCTTGTTTACCCCGAAGGACTGAGCCAGGCAACCATTACCGATGCCATTGCACATTATGAAATGACATTGATTACCCCCAACTCACGTTTTGACCGCTACTTGAAAGGCGAGAAAGATGCGATGACGGCAGAAGAGATTGCAGGCTATGAGCTGTTCAAGGAATACAGTTGCGCCACTTGCCATGCTGGTGTAAACATGGGTGGTCTTAGCTTTGAACTGATGGGACAGAGAGCTGATTATTTCAAAGACCGTGAATTGCAGGAAAAATCAGGCCTTACCGATGGCGACAATGGACGTTGGGCACAGACAGGCGTAGAAAGAGACCGTTATCGTTTCCGTACTCCTGGTTTGCGCAATGTGGAATTGACCTACCCATATTATCATGACGGTAGTGTAAAAACATTGGAAGAAGCCGTAAGAATGATGGCGAAATATCAGGTGGGCGAAGAACTTACCGAACAGGAAGTAAACAGCATAACCGGCTTCTTGCGCACTCTCACAGGTGAGTATAATGGCGAATTGCTGACCAACGACAATATGAAATAATTCGGTCAGTCCGCCTAACAAAATAGGGATGTTAAGGGCATAAATGCAGCCCTTTCATTCCTTCAACAAATGAACCAAACCAGGATATCCTCATGGATTGCTGGTTTGGTTCTTTTATTATTGGCCATTATAGTTGCAGTTAATATATACGGAAGGAATTCTCGGATATAAAAAAAGAGGGTAACCCTTTGGATCATTTCGAATGGCTCTTGGGTCACACTCCTATATGCTCATTTTTTGTAGATATATCGGGCGAGTCCATAGATGTATCTGCGGAATCCCGGGCGGTATCGGAGCAAGCGGTCGTACCATCCCAAGTGGCGGTTGATAATGCGTACTGCCCATCCTACATAATACATGGCGAACAATGTGCCCGGTCCAATGATGTGCCATTGCCATCTGCCGGCGAAGATATAGCTGAACATAATGCCGAGAATAACGAGTGACGTGTCAACGACAATCTTGACCTTTGGAAAATCTTTGCCTGTCATTTTACTGATGGCAACAGGAAAACCTTCTCCCGGCATGGTTAGACTTCCGCATCTCACCTCAAACGCAATTCCGATAGCCAGAACGGTACAACCTACCAACTGTACAATTGTTTTTTCCAACAGTGTAACGGGCGTAAGCCATGATATGAGGTATAGGTTAGTGTCCAGCAACAGGCCAAAAACAAAACCTACAAGCAATTGAAAGAGCTGAATCGGCTCAAATTGACGGCGCAAGACGCATAATTGCCCAATAACCAGCAGGGCATTCATGATATAA
>CALUKG010000062.1 GCA_944321155.1 uncultured Bacteroidales bacterium
CGAATTAAAAAATCTGGCAGTATCCTTACAACACCAAAGGAAAGGATATGGCAAAAGAATGGTCAATTTTCTTTGCATACATTATGCGAATAGATTTAGATCAATTATAGTCGGTACAGGAGACAGTAAACAAACTGTTTCTTTCTATAAAAGTTGTGGCTTTTACTATTCGCATACAATTCCTGACTTTTTTACAATAAACTATGCTCATCCAATAGTAGAGGATGGAAAAGTTTTAAAAGATATGATTTACTTTAGGAGAGAGCTTGTATATCCTTGCTCAGTATGTAAAAACAAAAGAACAACTGAACTCATTTCTTCCTTACAAGATGTATGGGAAAAATCTATCTGGGCAACTCATAAATTCCTAACAGAAAAAAATATTGAAGAACTTAAACCTGCAGTTTATGATGCTTTAATGATGGTAGAGCATCTTGTTGTGCTTTATCATAATGAAAAACCAATAGGTTTTATTGGTATGGAAGCATTAAAAATAGAAATGCTGTTTCTTTCTCCTGAATATTTCGGTTATGGATATGGAAAACTTCTTATGAACACAGCTTTAAATGAATATAAATGTATATTTGTTGATGTAAACGAACAAAATCCTAATGCTTGGAATTTTTATAAGCACATGGGCTTCTATGAGATAGGAAGGAGTAAAATTGACGACCAAGGCAATCCATTTTCTATAATTAGAATGAAAATGCACGAGAAATGACATTAAAAAAATTATGAATATGCGATAATTTCCTATATATTTGTATAACAAACCATTAAAGCAAGTGTATTATGAACAAATCACTCTCATTATTGGCAATATTTCTCCTGCTTATACCATTTATTAACGCAGAAAACATTGAACAGGAAAGAAATTACAGACATGAAATCCGTATAGGAATTGGAGACTGTCTGATGGAATACATCATGGATGGAACGGTTTCAGGCAGTAATTATCAGATGAAAAACAGAAGATATACAGGAAACATCTACGCCGATTACCACTACAACATCAACACATGGTTAGCAGTTGGGGCACAAGTGCGGACTTCAGGATGTATATACGACAACTACCAAAATATAGAAGGAACAAGCAAGCTAATAGGAGAAGACCATTACCGAATCACTACGTATGCCTATCCGCAAGTCCGCTTTACCTATTTCAACCGTCCTTCTGTAAGACTCTACTCTGGAATAGGTCTGGGTTTTATGGCATTCTTATACGATGCGCAAAATACTGAAAACAACCGATATATGGGTACGCTTCCCATTACCCTATTGGGCATTTCTGTAGGTAAAAAACATTGGTATGGAACGGCTGATTTAAACATACTATGCGGTTTTAATGATAAAGTATTCAGTCCCATTCCTCTGAACATCCTCAATATTGGTGTGGGCTATCGATTTTAACCAATTACCCTACCTCATAAACCAATGCCCTTTGAAGATTAAGTCCTTCAAAGGGCATTGCTGCAAAATAATATATTCTCTGTTATCAGAATGTTACCGCCAAAGACAAGCCTGCTACTGGAGTTTTGGCATATCCAGTTGAAATTGTGGAAACATAAGGCTGAAGTTTGATATCAACCTCAGATGACATATTACGCATATCCTGCAAATACATGTTCTTCACTTTAGCCACTTGAACTGCATCAACGATAGCCCAAATATCTACTGCAAACCAACCTATTGAACCGATTAGTGTCAGGGCAATTCCTGTTGCCGCCAATCCAGCTCCACCTGTTGCATAACCGCTTCCTGCTACATAAGCACCCGAGGTTGCAAGACCGGCACCCACACCCGTCAACACCCAGCAGCCCACCGTTCCACCAAAGAAAGCGAAACCGCGTCCTACTTCACCGCAAATCATTTGTCCCAAACCGGGTATAAGGAAAGAGCAAATACCTCCTGCCACCGGACTATGACTATCACCCGGCATACGTACATAATCAGAAGGATTATAAAGATGTCTATACTCGCTGTACTTCATTCCAGGTACCACTTTTCCTGCTGTTCCATAATCAACGGGAGCTACATAAGCATATGGATTGATTGCTTTTGGTTGCTGTTCAAACACTTGGTTAGTACCATTCTCATAACGGACAATAAGCACTTCGCTCACTGGGACAACAAAGGTAGGACCTTCTACATTGTCCATACGTTTGTATTTGATTTCAGTTGTGCTGACTTCCAAAATTTTTGCGGCAATATCTTCACCTGTACACAGAGTGATGATATCTTCCGCATGCAAACACATGCATGCTCCTAATACGAACAAAAGAACATTGAATATCTTTTTCATCTTTCAATCAATTATTAATTTAGTAGTGAATAAAAACTATCATAGCAAACAAAAAAAGTCTCATAGCAACCAACAAGTTCCCCATGTCATTAGGAGATGGGGAACTGTTCAAACTTTATCGGATTATTTCCAATTCCTTGAAAATCTTGAGTAAGATAGCCACAGCACGGTCAATTTGCTCCTCCGTATGTGTAGCCATCAAAGCCACTCTAACCAATGTATCTTGTGGGGCACACGCCGGTGGAATTACGGGGTTAATAAATACACCTTCGTCAAAAGCACGTTTTGTAACCACAAAAGTTTTCTCCACATCACGTACATAAAGCGGAATAATCGGTGACTCAGAATCACCTATTTCAAATCCCGCTTCCTTGAAACGCCGCAAGGCATAGCGTGTAATCTTCCAAAGATTTTCTATGCGCCATTTCTCTTCTTGGATAATATGAAGAGCTTCCAAAGCAGCCGCTGTTGCAGCTGGAGTATTGGATGCACTGAAGATATAGGTTCTCACATTATGGCGCAACCAATTGACAATGGTCTTATCAGCCGCAATAAATCCTCCTATAGAGGCAAGTGATTTACTGAATGTACCCATAATCAAGTCCACCTCATCCGTAAGGCCGAAATGGTCACATACACCACGTCCGTCGCGTCCGAACACACCCAATCCATGCGCCTCATCTACCATGACCGTAGCACCATATTTGTGCTTGAGTTCTATGATTTCCGGCAATTTGGCCAAATCGCCCTCCATGGAGAAAACTCCATCGACCACAATCAACTTTACTGCATCCGGACGACATCTCCTGAGTTGACGTTCCAAATCCGCCATATCATTGTGCTTATAACGCAAAGCATGTGCAAACGACAAACGTCTTCCGTCAATAATGGATGCATGGTCACGGTCATCACAGATAATATAGTCATCTTTGCCTAGCAAAGCTGGAATTACCCCTGAATTGACCGTAAAACCTGTGGAAAAACTAAGCGCCTCGTCTTTACCGACAAATGCAGCCAATTCCTTTTCCAGCTGCACATGAATGTCAAGCGTTCCATTCAAAAATCTTGAGCCTGCACACCCAGATCCATATTTGCGCAAAGCCTGTACACCTGCTTCGATGACCCTATCATCACCCGTTAACCCAGTATAGGCATTTGAACCAAACATGAGTACCTTGTGGCCTCCCATTTCAACTTCTGTTCCCTGTTTCCCTTCTATTTCACGGAAATAAGGATAAAGGTCTTGTTCCATATATTGCTGCGGCAATACATATTTAGCTAATCTTTCGTGTAATGTTTCCATATATTTCACAATTGAACCTATTGCGTACTGGCCATAGGGAAAATTATCATTTAACTGATATTCTTTCTTGCTTCTCAAACAACAAAGCCATCCCAACATCAAATTTCCAAAGCACCGATAAGCTGATTGACATCGGTCATGCCATGACGTTGGAGATATTCTTCTATTCCTTCCACCACTTTGACGGTAACAGCAGGGTCAATGAAATTGGCAGTACCAATCTGTACAGCCGTTGCACCTGCCAGCATAAACTCTATAGCGTCTGTAGCATTCATAATGCCTCCCAGTCCGACTACAGGAATTTTAACCGCACGGCTCACCTGCCACACCATGCGCAATGCAATCGGTTTCACACACGCTCCCGACAATCCACCCGTTACGGTAGAAAGCACCGGACGACGTTTTTCCGCATTGATTGCCATGCCCAACAGCGTATTGATAAGCGATACAGAGTCGGCACCTTCCGCTTCAACAGCTTTCGCTATTTCGGCAATATCGGTCACATTGGGCGAAAGTTTTACAATCAAGGTTTTATGATAGGCCTTGCGAACAGCAGCCACCACTTCTGCCGCCCCTTTAGCAGAGGTTCCGAAAGCCATACCTCCCTGTTTTACATTCGGACAGGAAATGTTAAGTTCTATGGCAGGTACCTTTTCCAATGCGTTGATTTTTTCAGCCGTTGTCACATAATCCTCTATGCAAGAGCCGGAAACATTGACCAACACATTTGTATTCAAAGACTTGATTTCCGGATAGATATGTTCAATAAAATAATCAACTCCCTTGTTTTGCAGGCCTACTGCATTGAGCATTCCCGAAGGAGTTTCTGCCATGCGGGGATAAGGATTTCCTTCCCTATGGTGCAAGGTTGTACCTTTTACAATAATTCCCCCCAAACGGGCAAGGTCAATGAAATCGGCATATTCCGTACCATATCCAAAAGTACCGGAAGCCGTCATGACCGGATTTTTCAGCGTCAATCCGCCTATTTTTACTTCTAGATCTACCATTTCAGTTCATTTATATTAAATACCGGTCCATCGGAGCATACACATTTATGCCCATGTTGGGTATCGGTTACACAACAGAGACATGCACCCAGTCCGCATGCCATCGTATTTTCCAGCGATGCCTCACAAGGAATACCCTTTTCCTTGGCATATCGGGCCACAGCCTGCATCATAGGAGTAGGACCACATGTATAGATAAAGTCAAAATTTTGTTGTTGGAGCAAAGAATGTTGCGTAACAAATCCCTTTTCACCCATCGAAGCATCTTCGGTTGTTACATATACTTCGCCATAGGCCAGAAAAGCCTCCATGCGCAACAAATCGGCTGCAGTACGCGCCCCCAGCAGGAAAGTCACCACATGCCCTTTTTTCTTGAGTTCTGCACCCAAATAGAGCAGCGGAGCCACACCAACACCTCCACCTACCAGCAACAGCCGTTGCGGATTCTCGGGAACGCTAAACGTATTTCCCAATGGAAGTATCAGGTTAAGCACATCGCCTACCTTGAGAGCCGCCATACGCTTAGTACCCTTTCCTACAACCTGTACCATCAGGTAAAGCAGGTTTTTCTGCGGGTCAAAGAAATGGATGGATATGGGCCGTCGTAGAAATACATCAGGCTCATTGTCAACCCTAACCTCAACAAATTGTCCCGGCAACATATCAGGCATTTGCTGAGAAGCCGTGAGTGTCAGAAGCACATTTTTGGTATTCAGCCACTCTACAGCGACAATGGTTGTATCGAGAATTTTTTTCATGTGAAAAACAATTGAATAATTATCTGATGATGCATTTACTGCACCTTTGAAACATCCTGTTCATCCGTTTTCTCTTCGGGCAATAAATCTTTGATAAGTAAATTTACAGAATCCGGTTTGACATACGTTTTTATCCCAAGCATTTTATGCCAGAACTTTACCATCTCCGGTGTCGGGGCATTCAAAAATTGTTCTGCACCATGCGCATCTATTCGGGAAAACAGCACATCTACCGTCAGTTTATTAATATCAATGGCGGGCTGATAGGTTTTATCCACCGAACCGTCCGTATATACTTCAATTAATATCTTTTCTTCTACCAATTCGTGCAATATCTGCGTTACCAAACGGATGGGCAAATGGTTTTTCAATGAAATCCTTTCTGCCGTCAACGGTTTCTTACCGTTCTCAAACCTTTTGACCACAAGATAGGTAATATACAATGCTATATAATCTTTGTAGCGCCTGCTGATATTTTTCGTATCCACCTCATAATCAAAGTTTCTTACATTCTGTGCCGCATAAGAGATTTCCGCCCCCAACAAAATGATGACTCCCGAAATCTGCAACCACAACAAGAGCAAAGGAACTGCGGCAAAACTACCATATACCACATTGTAGCGTGTCAAATATACCTGTCCCCAGATGTACAACATCTGGAACAACTGGAATGCCGTACCTGATACCAAACCCGAAATGGCCGCACTCCAAAAACGCACCTTCACATTGGGAATCACCCAATAGAGCAAGGTAAAGACAATCCACATGATGACAAAAGGCACCAGCTTGATAGTAAAGGTTACCAGAGGACTGATAATCTTTATCGCCTGCAGTTCGGGCAACTTGGCATTAAAGAAAATGGAAAAACCATTTGACACCACAATAAGCACAGGAATAATCAGTACGATGGACAGATAGGACGTGAACTGCCTTATGATGGAACGCGATTTCCTAACCTGCCAAATGGAATTGAAACTACTCTCCACCTGATAGAAGAAACTGGTAACTGACCACAGCAATACAATGATACCGATACCCAAGAAATAGCCGCCTCGGGCCGTTTCCAGATAGCGCTCCACAAATCCCATCACAATGGGGACCAAATCAGTATTGCCAATCAGACTTCTGTTGAGCCATTCCTCCACAGCCGACTCAAATCCGAAGCCTTTGGCTATGGCCAACACAATGGCAATAATAGGAACGATGGCAAACAGCAGGGAATAAGTCAAAGCAGAAGCTTTCTGGTTGAGTTCATCGTTCATGAAACCTCTCACCGCAAGAACAATGGTCTTTACCAAGCGATAAGAAACACGCTTGCTCTTTGTAAGTTCGGATTCTGTTATTCTCCAGACATCAAAGCGTACAAAACGATAAGCTCTCTTGATCAGTTCAATTAACTTTGACATGATACATATCATTTAAAAAAGCAGCAGACCTATAAGCCGGGTTCTGTATCTTGCATGCGCAAAACGTCTGTCATTTATCTCCAATGACTGTCACCAGCCACCTGTAGCAATCTACCCTCCGACTCGGACGGACAGCCCTCAAGCGTCGGTTTACTTGATCTTGCAACCCATAAGGCGTACGGCTAGATTTGTTGCCAAACCTACCGGTGGGCTCTTACCCCACCTTTTCACCCTTACCTCCATAAGAAGGCGGTTATTCTCTGTTACGCTACTCCACCCTCACGAGCGGCTTCCCGTTAGGAAATATGGTGTCCTGTGTTGCCCGGACTTTCCTCCCCATTGCTGAGGCGACAGACCGGCCTACTGCTTTATTCTTTTATATTATCTCCGTCTCAATTTGTTTTTCAAACGGCAAAGATACAACTAATTTGACAAATCACATCAATGATGCTCACAGCCATGATGATGTTCGTGTGTTTCAGGAGCACCTGTTTCCATGTGCACAGCCTCTTCATCATGATGATGGTGCCCCCCATGGATTTCCACTGTAAGATAAATTCCCATCACCAGAAACAATCCCGCACAAATGCGTCTGAACCACACTTCAAACACTTGTACCTTATCATATACTTTTGCTATAGAAGCCACACTATAGGCCAAGAGCCATGCAATGAGCAAAACGGGCAAACCCGTTGCAAATCCGAAGACCAGCGGCAAGAGAAAACCCATCGGTTCAGCAATGGAAAGCGGCACCAGCATGCCAAAAAAGATGACACCGCTATAAGGACAAAACGCCAATGAAAGCACTACCCCCAACACAAAAGCCCACACGGAACTTCCTGCTTTTGAGCGTTTCAACACTTTGTCACTCCACTTACCACCATGTGTGTGCGGCTTGGAATGGTCGTGATGATGAAAATGAAAGATACCCATCATAAACAATCCACAGACAATCAGAAAAGGTCCGAGAGCCGGCTCGCCATAAGTCTCAAAGAAAGCACGCACATTAAGCATATCTGCTCCCAGCCAGAAAAACAAGGCCAATACAAAATAGGCCACCATTTTGCCCAACACATACATCAAGCCGTTGAGCATCACCGTTTTCTTGCTTTTCACATCTTTACCGATAAAACCGATAGCAGTTATATTTGAACAGAATGGGCATGGACTAATCGTCATCATGATGCCCAACACAAAAGCCGAAAGAATAGGAAAAGTCGAATTATCCAACAAGGAATGTAAAAAATCCATAGAACAATAAAAAACAACATTAAAATCTAAAGTGCCCGTCAAAATACAGACGGAAAAACCGTTGCAAAAATACGATTTCTAGTGCTAACTCACAACCTGCCTCATTTTGGCTGTCCAAAGAGCAAGTAAAGCACAAAAGCCTTAGGAGGATGTTAAAAAGAGGATTCCACAACTAATTTGGCACAAAGATTGATACCAATCAAGTGATTGAAACACACAGAAATGCGTCGCAAACTACTACATATAGTTTTGTTTATCAACCTATTAGGAATCATTTCTCTATCAGCCCAACAGGCTGACAATGTTCCTGTAAGGACACCCGAGGAAGAAGCGGCCAAACAAACTGAAATGTTGCAACGTCTGTTACCATCGCTCAATCCCGAGCAAAAAGAGCAAATCTATATCATCAATCTCAAATATGCGCGCGAGCGCAAACAACATCCCGGCAGAGCGGCCGCCATTGACCGGATGAAACGAAAAGATTCCGATTACAAAGCGATTCTCACTGCCGAACAATATGAACTACTGCAAATCAAGTGCAGCGACCAGATCCCAGGTTCTTGTCCTCCTCGTCCACAAAATCCAATAGAAAAATAAATGGGTTCCCCTTATTTCCGTTTCAAACAATTTACCGTATGGCATGACCGCTGCGCCATGAAAGTGGGCACAGACGGAGTTTTGTTGGGTGTATGGGCTAGGCAGGAACATGTCCGTA
Source organism: uncultured Bacteroidales bacterium (assembly GCA_944321155.1). Lineage (GTDB taxonomy): Bacteria > Bacteroidota > Bacteroidia > Bacteroidales > Paludibacteraceae > Gallipaludibacter. The sequence goes on from CALUKG010000062.1 coordinate 8,746, forward strand.
AGGTTTTGGACATCGGAACAGGAAGCGGACTGATAGCCCTGATGTTGGCACAACGGTTTCAAGATGCGGAAATCACCGGTATCGACATTGACCCATCTGCTGCCGAACAAGCCACCGATAATTTCCAGCTATCACCTTGGAGCCACAGGCTGCATGCCCGTTGCATCGACCTCCACACCTTCAGTCAGGAAGACGAATATTTTGATTTGATTGTGTCCAATCCGCCCTATTTCTCGGCCTCACTGAAAAATCCGAATCAGCAACGCGCCACCGCCCGACACAATGATAGCCTGCCACACGACATGTTGCTCGGTTGTTCCAGCCGTCTTCTTTCTGCTGACGGACACCTGTGCGTTATCCTGCCTGCCGACCAAGCCGACTGTTTCATCGACACTGCCGAGCAGTTTTCTTTACATGCACATCATATCGTATGGGTGCATCCCACCCCACAAAGTGAACCCAAACGTGTTCTTCTTTCTTTGGGAAAAGACAGCGCAACACCCTTGACGGAACATTTTATCATTGAAAGCGGCGGCCGTCACCAATATTCCGAAGAATACAAGCAACTGACCGCCGCATTTTATCTGGATAAATAATCAGTTATTTCCAACAATAGGCATCACTCGGCATACGCCAATCGCCACGTGGTGATAGATTGACCGAACCCACCTTTGGACCGTCGGGCATGCAGGAACGTTTGAACTGTTGCATAAAGAAACGACGGAAGAAAGTATTGAGCCACTTGGTAATGGTAGCCTCATCATAGACACCCTCAAATGCCAAACGCGCCAAATAAGCAATCTTTTCCTTCGTAAATCCATAGCGCAAAGTATGGAACAGGAAGAAGTCGTGCAACTCATACGGACCCACCAAATCCTCCGTTTTCTGTGCAATCTTACCCTCTGCATCAGCTGGCAAAAGTTCCGGGCTAACGGGAGTGTCCAGCACATCCATCAAAACTGTGCGGGCATCCGTATTGAAATGCAAAGCCGCATATTCCACCAGATAGCGCACCAGCGTTTTCGGCACACCGGCATTCACGCCATACATCGACATTTGGTCACCGTTATAGGTAGCCCAGCCCAGAGCCAGTTCCGATAAGTCGCCCGTACCGATTACCAAGCCGTTGGTTTGGTTGGCCACATCCATCAGAATTTGCGTACGCTCACGTGCCTGCGTATTTTCGTAGGTTACATCGTGTTGGTTCACATCGTGCTGAATATCCTTGAAGTGCTGCAAGGCCGCTTCCTTGATAGATATTTCCTTGCGGGTTACTCCCAAAGCATCCATTAACAGCAAGGCATTGTTATAAGTTCTGTCCGTAGTACCGAATCCAGGCATGGTAATGCCAATCACCTTTTTCCGGTCCTTCTTCAATTTGTCGCATGCACGCACACACACCAACAGCGCCAAAGTGGAATCCAATCCACCTGATATACCCAACACCAATGTTTCAGCATGCGTATGCTGCCAACGACGCGCCAAACCAGCCACCTGTATATCCAAGATTTCATTGCACACCTCTGAGCGTTTGTCCGTCAATGGAATGAAAGGATGCGGATTGATTTTACGGTGCAGATTGTCAAAAGGCAACACCTCGTTGTCAATGCTTACCATGCGATAGGCATTGGTCTTATCGTTAAAGAAATTGCCGTTGCGTAAACGTTCCGCACGCAGACGTTCCATGTGCATCTCACTTACAATCAACTGCGGCTCCATGCTAAAGCGTTCCGATTCTGCCAACTGCGCCCCGTTTTCCGCCATAATGACATCGCCTGCAAAAACCAAATCGGTGGACGATTCGCCCCACCCTGCCGATACATAGACATAGCCGGAAAGCGTACGGGCCGATTGTTGCAATACCAACTCACGGCGATAGAGGGCTTTGCCCACCACCTCATTGCTGGCCGACAGATTGAACACCACATCTGCCCCCTGCAAAGCCAACTGAGAGCTGGGAGGAACCGGTGCCCACAAATCTTCACAGATTTCAATTCCAAACTGAAAATCTGCCGTGCGGAAAATCAGGTCTGCCCCAAAAGGCACCTGCTGTCCACAATAATCTATCAACTGGTCGGCACAATCACGTGCAGATGCAAACCAGCGTTTCTCGTAAAATTCATTGTTATTGGGAATATAGGTTTTAGGAACTATGCCCATGATGCGCCCCTTGTGCAAAACCAGCGCACAATTATACAAGCGGTTGGCATGGCAACATGGCGCACCCACCAATACCACAGTATCCACATCAGCCGTAGCCTGCAATACATATTCTACCGCCTTTTCCGCATCCTGCAACAGACGTTGCTGAAAAAACAGGTCGGCACAAGTATAGGCCGTCATTCCCAATTCCGGGAAAGCCACCACCTGCACATGTTCCAACTGTGCCTTGAGCACCAGCTCAACCGTTGCCTTGGCATTTTCCATGGCGTCCGCCACAAAAACATTCGGAACGGCAGCGGCTACCCGCACAAATCCCCATTGATTATTCATAGTGCAATATCTCTTAGTGTTTGTTTTTTTCCGCATTGTTCAGCAAGGCAATGGTATATGCCTGATTGTAGAAAGGCATAAAGTGTTTCCACAAAGCCTTTTCCGCCACACCTGCAGCAGCCTTTCTTGCGGCAGCCACCGTTTTGGCATTCATGGCGGCATAATGCAACACCGTATCCGCAATTTTGGTCACCACTTCATAGGTATTGTAGTCCGAACGTTTGACCACTTCCACGCCCCCGTTGATATTGTCAGCATATTCTTTTGCCCATTGGCCAAATCCCGACAAGGAAGTGGTAATGGTTGGAATATGGAATGCCACGCTCTCTAACGGTGTATATCCCCATGGCTCGTAATAGGACGGGAACACCGTCAAGTCAAAGCCAATCAACAAATCGTAATACGAACAATTAAAAACAGGGTCACGGAGGTCAATATAAGATGGTACAAAGATAACCTTCACCTTGTCATCTTTCGCATTGTTGAAGTGGAACCAGCGCAAAGCACCCATCACCGAGTCGCTGCCGTATTCGTGCAGCTCGTGCGTTGTTACACGATTCCATGAATTACAGTGCGTACCCTCATGAATGGCTTGCAGCAAATCTTGCCTTGGGCCGCTGATATAAGCCGGCACCACCACAAATGCCACCACTTCACGATTGAGCTCCGCACGTTCCGACAGTCGCTTCATGCTCTCGATAAACACGTCAATGCCCTTGTTTTTATATTCATAGCGTCCGCTGGTAGCCACCAACAGCGCATCTTCCTTCAGTGGGAATCCCAACAAAGCTTCCGCCACCTTATGAATCCGCTGGCGTGCCTCCTCACGTTTGAGTGTAAAATTCTTTCCTTTCGGCACAAAATCCGCCTCAAAACCGTTAGGCGTTACAATATCCACCGGCTTGTCCAGCAATTGCTTGCATTCCACAGCAGTAATGTCGCTCACCGTCGTAAAGCAATCCGCCCAATGTGCACCCTGCTTTTCCGTTGAGTGTTTTGATACCATGTTCAGTTCACCAGCCATCTGGTCACCATTGTACTCGTTCAGATAGTCATACAGCGGTTTGTGGTTGCCCGCAATGGAACGGCCGATAGAAGTGGCATGTGTAGTAAACAGTGTTGCCACCTGCGGCAGATGTTCCTCCATATAAAACAATCCGAAAGTGGTCATCCATTCGTTGAAATGAGCCACCACCGGTGTTTCTTTAGTGATTTTCAAATACTTGTAACAGCTCTCCATGGCTACGCCCACAGCATAACCGAATAGCGAAGATTCGTCATAATCGCCATAGGCCGCAATGGAATTTACGCCAAAGCGTTCCCACATGTGCCCGTAAATTTCGTTTTTCTTGGGCCAAAAAGGCTTGAAATCCACCAACACGGCAATAGGTTTACCGGGTATCAGCCAACGACCAATCTTGATATTAAGTCCCTCTGCCTGAGCCTGCTTACGCCATGCCTTATGCAATGTTGCCGATTCTTGGAAATAAGGATTGGGAGTATCGCCCCACACATCGGGGCCAAAAAAGAAAACTTTGTCTTTATATTGTTTCTGCATGGAAGCGGCGCGCGTGGATAATACGGTGTAAATTCCGCCCACTTTGTTGCACACTTCCCAACTGGTTTCAAAGATATATTCAGGTTCTGTTCTGATTTCCATGCACTTAGAATTTTAATAATGACCTGCGAAATTATAAAAAAGAGGGGGAATATACAAATGCGGCAGGAAGAGATGATATTCCATAAAGCTAATACGTCAAATTAAATTTATGGTAATTAAAAATATTTGTTTACCTTTGTCACCTATATTTCAAATTTACGCCTATGAGACATTGACATTAAACTGATACATATATTTTAAATAGGAAAAAGCGTTTTTAGCATTATTCTATTCTACCTAAAAGTTTGGCGACTAATAGTTCCGATAAGAATAAATGCAAAAATGCTCACGTATTCAGCGTGGGCTTTTTGGTCATTTTATCGGAACGGGTTGCGCCAAACACCCTAGGTAGAGAGATTATCAAAGAGTACCACACTTGAACCGAATAATATTCTATATCTTTCTGATTATCAAATTATACATTCAATATTCATTGTAATTTGATACCGCAA
>CALUKG010000063.1 GCA_944321155.1 uncultured Bacteroidales bacterium
AAGACTCGACCACTGAATACACAATGGCCGAGCACTACATTTTTATATTTAATCGAGTTTATCGGACAGCAATAAATCATTATCTTTGTCCGAAAATTGTAAAAAAGACGATTATTTCTACATTTAAAAACGGAAAAACATCATGAAACAGCTATTGTTTTTCTTTTTGGGTTTCATTGTTGGAGCGGCAGTGATGTATTATTCTGTTCAGAAGCGTGAATCGCATGCTGAGAAAGCCTTGAAGCAGATTGGCGACATCACCGAACAGATAATGGAAGAAGCAGAAGAGACAACGGACGAAATTACACAGGAAACTGAACGGCAGGTCAAAGAAATCGAGCGACAGGCAAAGAAAGTCGAGCAAGAGATAATGAAGCCTACCCGGAGGGCTGTTGGAAAAATGGAGGAGTCGGTTGAATCTTTGCAATCCAACAAGGTGGCCCAGTCAGGTAAAAACTTCAAGATGTTTGAAAAGCCAGGTAACTGTATTGGAGGTTCCTATTTCCAAGTGGAAAAAGTAATGGATGCACATTACGCCATAGCACAAGAACAGGACTATTATGATTATACTGATACATATTTAAGCAAAGACCTCATCGTCCTCTTTTACAGTCCGGAGGAACACGCCTTTTATGACGAGCAGATAATAAAAATCCCCAAAGGCAAGTGTGCCCGTCAGTTAGGCTTGTACAATTGGAAGGAATATAAATATTCCGACGTTAAAGTTATCCCTATTGTACAGATAATGGATAAATAGTTTTTATGCTTTTGAGTTGAAGAGATAAATTCGGGCGATATGTCCCGCATTTTCCAGTTTTTATTCCAGTTTATGAGAAAATATTTATGTTTGTTTATGCTCTGCTCATGCGTGTTGCTCAAGGCAGAGCATAAATCTTCTGTCGATTCCTTGTCCGTTCGTTCTGATGCCCAGAAGGGATGGACTTTCGGTGCCTTGCCATGCGTGGCTTACGATGCGGATGCCGGTTTCCAATATGGCGCTTTGGCCAATATCTATTATTATGGCGATGGCTCCACTTATCCAAATTACTTGCATTCCTTTTATGTCGAAGCCTCTTACACCACCATGCATTATGGTGTTTTCCGTCTATTTTACGATTCAGATTATTTAATTCCCGAACATCGCTTCATTTTCGATATTTCATATGTGCCTAATGCCATGTCCGACTTTCTCGGTTTCAATGGCTACACATCCCGCATGAATGCTGATTGGATTGATCCAGCCACAGATGCCTACAAGAGTAAGGTCTTCTACAAATACCAGAACAACCTCTTCCGTACATCCGCTGACATCGAGGGTACCATCTCTGATCACTGGAAATGGAATGCTGGACTGGGTGTTTTGGGCTATATGACCGATGCGGTCAACGTAAACATGCTCAATAAGGCACGCAAGGAAGGTAACAAACTTCCCAACGTACCGACACTATACCAACATTATGTGGATTGGGGCATCATCTCTGCCAATGAAGCACATGGTGGATGGCATCCCTATTTGCGTGGTGGCATCACTTATGATAGCCGTGATTATCGCACGTTCCCCACGAAAGGTATTTATGCGGATGCATTCCTTACCTATTCGGCCGCATTTGGAGCGCAGGCATCCTACAACCATCTGAAGGCTAATTTCAATTTCCGTCATTTTGTCTCTCTCTATCGTGACTATGCCGTATTTGCCTATAGGGTGGGGGCGCAGTCCCTTTTGGCTGGCCGTTCACCTTTCTACATGGACTCCTATTTCAATACTCTTTTCCTCCAACGTGAGCTATATGAAGCCTTGGGTGGAGGTAATTCCTTGCGTGGCATCATGTGCAACCGTATTCTCTCCAAAGGTTTTGCTTATGCTAATATAGAGTTCCGCTTTAAACTAGTGAAATTTGACATTGCCAAGCAGCATTTTTACATTGGTCTGAACCCTTTCCTAGATGGAGGTATGGTCATTCGTCCGGCGTATTTGGACGAACAGGCCTTGCAACAGGTGTTTGCCGCCAGCGATAGCGAATTCATTGGCGACTATTTTGATTTTTCCTCTTCGCAACTTTACGCGCCACATCTTTCTGCTGGAATTGGACTAAAAATCGCTATGAATGAGAACTTTGTCCTTTCAGGAGAGTGGGCTGCCCCCTTTAATAAGCAAGATGCTCCCAATTTGGATAGTTTTTATGTGAAATTTGGTTACTTGTTTTAGAGGACATATCAGCATCATGGCCTATGGTCCTGTTGGAAGTATTGGAGATGTAATGTATGAGATGATGTAAGAATTATCTGTAACAAATAAACTTAAGAGGCTGTTTCAAAATTTCTCATTTGAAACAGCCTCTTTAAGGTATGCAAATATATAAAATGCTATTACAATCTATTGATGCTCTTCACTCCTTTGACAGTACGGAGTTTTTTGATAAGAGCTTCTAACTCTTTAGTGTCATTGACCAGCACGGTGAGGTGTCCTTGAAAAAGTCCGTCGTGCGAATCAACTGAAATGGAGCGCAATAGGATATCCTTTTCCTTGTTGATGACGGAGGTAATATTAGTGACAATACCGATATCATCGTTACCTACCACATGTAGAGTGATAGGGTATTGAGTACCAGCAGATTTGCCTGACCAACGTGCTTTGACGATACGATAGCCGAAGCGCTCAATCATTTGAGGAGCGTTAGGACAGTCGGTACGGTGTATTTTGATGCCGCCATTGATGGATACAAAACCGAAAATCGGGTCGCCGTAAATCGGGTTGCAACATTTGGCCAGCTTGTAATCAATACCTTTTAGGTTTTTGTCAATAATGAGTGTGTCCGATTTGTCCGTAGTTTCATTGTAGAATGTACCCGAGAAGTTTTCGGCACTGTGCGACTTTTCAGCCTCGGACGAAATTTCGCGTTTGTCAAGGTCGTTATATTGGTCGCGGATATTGAGTATGTCAAGCTTGTTTTGGGCTATGGCTTGATAAAAGTCACTTACCGTTTTGTAGCCTAGTTTTTGTGTGAGGCGTGACAGACGGCCTTCGTCAAGGTCGATTTTCCAGTTCTTGAAACGGCGCAGAAGCATTTCCCTACCACTGTCAGCATCCTTGTATTCCAGTTCTTTGAGCGATTGGCGTATTTTGTTGCGCGCCTTGGAAGTGGTTACAATCTGTAGCCATGCAGCATTAGGCTTCTGTATGGGCGAGGTAAGGATTTCTACCTGGTCACCATTGTGAAGGACGTACTTGATGGGCATGTTGCGGCCGTTGACTTTAGCTCCAACACATTTGATACCGAGATTGGTGTGAATGTTGAATGCAAAATCAAGTGCTGTGGCTCCTTTGGGCAACTTGTGCAAATCACCGTTGGGCGTGAAAACAAAGACTTCCTTGTCATAAAGGTTGAGTTTGAACTCGTCCATAAAGTCAACGGCATTGAGTTCTGGATTTTCAAGAATTTCACGAATGTTCTTGAGAAATTCATCCATTCCGCTTTCACCCTTGATACCTTTGTATTTCCAGTGAGCAGCCAGACCCATTTCGGCAATCTCGTCCATACGGCTCGTACGTATCTGTACTTCCACCCATTTGTTTTCCGGTCCGAGCACCGTGGTATGAAGACTCTCATATCCGTTGGATTTGGGTATGGTCAACCAGTCGCGCAACCTTTTGGGGTTGGGCTGATACATGTCGGCAATAACGGAATACACTTGCCAGCAGTCGGCTTTTTCCTTCTCGGGCTTGCTGTTCAGAATGATACGAATGGCAAACAAGTCATATATGCCCTCAAAGGTGGTATTTTGCTTCTTCATCTTATTGTAGATGGAGTGTATGGATTTTGTACGTCCCTTAATAGAGAAGTCGAACCCCATTTGAGTGAGTTTTTCCTTGAGTGGCGTAATGAAAGCTGTGATATAGGCGTCCCGGTTCTTCTTGGTTTGGTGTAGCTTGTTGGCTATATCCTTGTATATCTGCCGGTTGGTATATTTAAGCGAAAGGTCTTCCAGTTCAGTCTTCACGCCATACAATCCAAGTCGGTGTGCCATAGGCGCATAGAGGAAAGAGGTTTCGCGTGCAATGCTCTGCCGCTGTTCTTCCTCATAGTTTTCTAGCTGTCGCATGGTATAAAGGCGGTCAGCAAGCATGATGAGTATGACGCGCACATCTTCAGCGAAACTGATGAGAAGTTTTCTGAAATTCTCAGTTTCGATAGACATGTTGCGTCTGTAGAGTTCTTCCACACGGCATAATCCACGTATGACTGTGGATACGGATGTATCAAACGTATCTTTAATCTTGCTTTCGGTGAGGCCATATTCTGTGGCTTCATTGGCAAGTAGAACACTCAAAACAGCAGTACGTCCAAGTCCTATTTCACTGACAACAATATCTGCAATTTGCAGGGCCCGTATCAGTTTCTCCTCATTGAGATGGGGAGCAAGTTGCTGGATTTTCTTGTGGTCATCCAGTGTGAGCAGATTGGGGTGTTTTGTTTTTAATTGTTTGTATATTTGTTGTATTTCTTTCATTTTGCACCGATTTTAATCCGTTTTGATAGAAATTTCACGCAAATATAGCGAAAGGTGAGCGCAGAAGCAAATGGAAAACGAAGTTTTATAATTTGATTATGCCGAACCGCTTATATATTATGAAAATATAGCGAAAGCCGAGTGGAATGACAAATGGAAAACAAAGTTTTATGATTTGTCATTTCCGAGGCGCCTATATATTATGAAAATATAGCGAAAGGTGAGCGCAGAAGCAAATGGAAAACAAAGTTTTATGATTTGTCATTTCCGAGGCGCCTATATATTATGAAAATATAGCGAAAGGTGAGCGCAGAAGCAAATGGAAAACGAAGTTTTATAATTTGATTATGCCGAAAAACAGTGCAAACCGAATGCAAAATCAAATCTATTTGAGTTTTACTGAGGTGCCGCCTGTTTTCAACACGTTAACCGCTTATATATTATGAAAATATAGCAAAAGCCGAGTGGAATGACAAATTCAGTGCAAGCCAAATCCAGAGTCAAGTTTGCTTGTACTGTGGTGAGGCGCAGCCTGAATTCAAGCATTAAATGGAAAACGAAGTTTTTAACTTATCATGGTAGGAACATCTTCGATATTGAATATGTCTTGTACTAATTGTTGCCTTTCACTATTTTTGCATCTGTAATATTTTTTGAACTATGGGAGCGATTGATGTCTATGACATTGCGAATTCGTATGCACGTTTGACAGACCGGTGTATCTACTTGACGGGTAAGGCGGGAAGCGGAAAGACGACTTTCCTGCGTAATCTGCGTACACATACGAAAAAGCAGATTGTGGTTGCGGCGCCTACGGGTGTGGCTGCCATCAATGCAGAGGGCACAACACTCCATTCCTTGTTCCAACTTCCTTTGTCCCCGTTTATTCCCACGGAGGAAATGCGCAAAAGTCTGATTGGTTCAATCAAGATGAGGGCTGAACGTCGACGGGTGCTCTATGAGATGGATGTGTTGGTGATTGACGAGATAAGCATGGTGCGTGCTGATGTACTCGATATGGTGGATACGCTCTTACGCCATTTCCGATACAGGCGTGATGTGCCTTTTGGAGGTGTGCAGGTGATTTTTATAGGAGATATGTACCAACTGCCCCCCGTAGTGCAGGAAGATGAATGGCGGATGCTTTCACCTTATTATAAAGGTATCTATTTTTTCAATAGTAAAGTCTATGCAGAAATTCAGCCTGTGCATATTGAGTTGGACAAGATATTCCGCCAATCCGACCGGGCGTTTATTGACATTCTGAATGAAGTAAGAAACAACAGCTTGAGCCAAGCTTCATTGGAGCGCCTGAACAAACTCTATCAGCCCCAATACGAAAACAAAGACGACGATTATCATATAGTATTGACCACCCACAATGCCAAAGCTGATGCTATGAATGAACGGAAGTTGGCCGAATTGGCGGGTAAGGAACGGCATTATATGGCAAGGGTTGAGGGTGATTTTGCAGAACGCAACTATCCTACGGAAAATGATTTGTGTTTGAAGGTAGGGGCGAGGGTAATGTTTGTAAAAAACGACGAGGAGATGCCACGCCGTTTTTATAATGGCAAAATGGGCGTGGTTGAAGAATTGGGCGATGACTATGTGATGGTGGCGTGTGAAGAAGGGGAGAGCATACGGGTAAGCCCAATGGTGTGGCGCAATGTGCGCTATGAATCGGATGAACGGACACGCATGATTACGGAAACGGAATTGGGCACGTTTACCCAGTTGCCATTGCGCTTGGCTTGGGCCATTACCATACACAAAAGTCAGGGGTTGACATTTGACAAAGTATTGATAGATGCGGAAGCAGCTTTTGCTTCTGGCCAGGTATATGTGGCATTGAGCCGTTGCCGTTCATTGGAAGGGCTTGTGCTGATGACGCGTCTGAACGGAAATTCATTGGGCAATGATTGGCAGATATTGGATTTTGAAAAGACCAAAACTCCAGTGGACAATTTGGACGGAATGTTGGACAAGGACAAGATGCATTATCGAATACATCTGTATTGCGGATTGTTCGATTTCCGTTCACTTCACAGTCTGTTGGCCCACTTGCAATCATTTATTAAGGAGCATGAAGGCAAATTGACTGGAATGGACGAGGATTTTCTGAAATCATTTCCATTGGCGGTAGATGCTTTGCAAGGTGTGGGCGATAATTTCAAGAAGCAGATTGTGTCATTGGCAGGCGAACAGGAATTTTTGCAACAAAGACTGAAAGCGGCAGCCACCTATTTCTGCGAACGCATAAATGGTATGTTGGCTGGTATGCGTCCGCCATTTTATACGGATAATAAGGCTATATCACGGGAAGCGGATGAGGTTATGGGTAATATATTTGTCGCTTTGCAGCGAAAAAAGCGGATGATTAAGAATGTGGGCGAAGATATGGGTATGGAAAGCTATTTTGAAGCTAAAAACCGATTACTTCCTGTATGGAACAAAAGTACTTATGCTGCGGAACAGGCGGATGGCGATAACAAGGAAGTGCTTTATGAAGGATTGTTCAAACAATTGCTGCGCCATAGGGCTGTTGTAGCCAAGGAAAAAGGCTTTCCTATATATATGGTGGCATCGACTGCGGCACTGATAGCAATCAGTAATGCCTTGCCGTTGGACAAAAAAGATTTGCTTGCCATAAAAGGGGTAGGACGCAAGAAGGTGGAGCAGTATGGCAATGATTGGCTGAGAATAGTGACGGATTATTGCAGTCGTTATGGTTTGGAGAGCAAAGCCGTGCAACAACAGGAAGAAAGGCAGGCACAAACCCAAGCACAGAAACCCAAGAAACGCCAAAGAGGTGATAGTTGGCGCATGAGTGTGGAAATGTTCAAGACAGGAAAAAGTATCAGCGATATAGCAGAAGAACGTGTTTTGAAATATGCCACTATAGCAGGTCATTTGATAGATGGCGTGCGTGAATATATGTTGAATATGTCTGATTTGGTTGAAAATGAAAGGCTTTCGGCTGCTTTAGACATATATGATATTTATCAAGACAAGCAGAAGATAGTTGATAAACTTTCTGTTATCCTGACACGTGAAGAATTACTGTTGTTTTGCAAATGGAAAAATTTGCCGTTGTATAATTTCTAGTAAAAAGAAAGATTTGTTGGAATATCCTTTATCATTCAGCCTTTTAATAATTCCATTCATCATCCAAAATCTACCATTTGTCGTATTTGTTTTTGCACAATTGTTTTTTTTCGTATCTTCGCATGGTTTTTTAAGGAATCCATTAAAAAGAGACTAATATGAGAATAAAAGTGAGCAATACCAATCAGGTTGCTTGGAGAGAGATTAATGTTAAGACTCATCTTCCTGGAGAGTTGTCAAAATTAGGTGAATTAGCACAGAACTTATGGTGGGTGTGGAATTCCGAAGCAAAGGATATGTTCCGCAATATCGATAAAGAAGCATGGAAACGTGCCAATTCAAACCCTACAATGCTTTTAAGCATTTTGAGTTATGAAAAATTGGTGTCTTTGACTGAAGATGTAACATTCATGACTCGTTTGGATAAAATATATGAAGACTTCCGCAAATACATGGAGACCCCAAAAGATACAAACCGTCCTTCCATTGCTTATTTTTCTATGGAATATGGGTTAACCCATGTATTGAAAATTTATTCTGGAGGTTTAGGCGTGTTGGCCGGTGACTATTTGAAAGAGGCTAGTGATAGTAATGTGGATATGGCTGCTATTGGTTTCTTGTACAGATATGGTTACTTTACACAAACCTTGTCTATGGATGGCCAACAGATAGCTAATTATGAAGCACAAAACTTTGGTAATCTGCCTATTAGCCAAATTAAGGATGAAAACGATGCTCCGTTGGTAGTGGAAGTGCCATATCCTGGACGTACTGTCTATGCTTATGTATGGCGTGTGGCAGTTGGACGTATTAATCTGTATTTGTTGGATACGGATAACGAAATGAATGGTGAAGCTGACCGTTGTATTACACACCAATTGTATGGAGGCGATTGGGAGAACCGTTTGAAACAGGAAATCATGTTGGGTATCGGTGGTATTTTGGCACTGAAGAAAATGGGCATTTCCAAACAAGTATATCACTGCAACGAAGGACATGCTGCATTGATCAATGTTCAGCGTCTGGTTGATTTTATACATAACGATAAATTAACTTACAACCAGGCAATGGAGGTTGTTCGTGCTAGTTCACTTTATACCGTTCATACTCCAGTTCCTGCAGGGCACGACAGTTTTGATGAAGAATTGTTTGGACGCTATATGGGTGCATATCCTGCTCAATTGGGAATTTCTTGGGGTGAATTCATGGATATGGGTCGTGAACATCCAGGCACGAACGACAAGTTCAGCATGAGTGTATTTGCCTGCAACACTTGCCAAGAAGTGAATGGTGTGAGCTGGTTGCACGGAAAGGTATCACAAAAGATGTTCAATCCGATTTGGCCAGGCTATTTCCCAGAAGAGTTGCACGTAAGTTATGTAACCAATGGTGTGCACTTGCCAACATGGACAGCTTCTGGATGGAAAGCCGTTTATGAACGCGTGTTGGGCAAGGATTTTTATAAAGATCAATCCAATTTGAAAGTATGGGCTCCTATTAACGATATGTCAGATGAAGCTATCTGGAGTACACGTATGTTCTTGAAAAACAAGTTGATTGCCTATATTCGAGACCAGTTCCAAGAAAGTTGGCTGAAAAATCAAGGCGATCCATCACGCATTGTGTCCATTTTGGAAAGCATCAACCCAAATGCTTTGATTATAGGTTTCGGTCGTCGTTTTGCTACTTACAAACGTGCCCATTTGCTGTTTACCGATTTGGAACGTTTGGAACGCATTGTTAACAATCCTAACCGTCCTGTTCAATTCTTGTTTACAGGAAAGGCTCACCCTGCTGATGGTGGTGGACAAGGTTTGATTAAACGTATCATTGAGATTTCACGCATGCCACAATTCCTTGGCAAGATTATCTTCCTCGAAAATTATGATATGCGTTTGGCAAAACGTTTGATTTCAGGTGTGGATATTTGGTTGAATACGCCAACACGTCCTTTGGAAGCTTCTGGTACATCAGGTGAAAAGGCTCAGATGAACGGTGTATTGAACTTCTCTGTACTTGACGGATGGTGGTTGGAAGGATACGTGAAAGGTGCCGGTTGGGCTTTGACTGAAAAACGTACGTATGACAACCAAGGCTATCAGGACCAATTGGATGCTGCTACCATCTATTCAATGCTTGAAAATGAGATTATTCCAATGTATTATGCAAAGAACAGCAAGGGATATTCTCCAGAATGGATTCAGACAATCAAGAATTCTATTACCCAAATTACACCACGTTTCACAACCAAGCGTATGATGGACGATTATTATGACCGCTTCTACAACAAATTGGCCAAACGTTCAGCATTCTTGCGTGCAGACAATTTTGCCAAGGCAAAATCTTTGGTAGCATGGAAAGAAAACATGGTTGCACATTGGGATGAAATACAAGTAGTATCTGTTTCTATTCCTGATAAGTTTGAAGCTTCTTCACAGGTAGGTGAAACGTATAAGTTGGAAGTGGAAATTGATGTGAAAGGATTGAATGACAAGGGTATTGGTGTAGAACTGGTTGCTGTCAAGACTGACAAAAACAATGAAACCCAATTATATGAAGTAAATGAGTTGAGTCTGGTGAAAACAGAAGGAACTCACATGTTCTTCAGTGGAGAATATCAATTGGATTACTCCGGATCGTTCAAATATGCTTTCCGTATGTTCCCTAAAAATGAAGAATTGCCACACCGTCAGGACTTCTGCTACGTGCGCTGGTTTTAATCGTTAATCACATATTTCAAATAAAGCGGATGCTTCGATTTTTTTCGGAGCATCCGCTTTATTGTGTCTGAAATATTGAGTCTGTGTGTGCCAGAAAGAAATAAAAAAGGAGGTAAGCCATGTGCAGTACAGACTTACCTCCTAATTATTCGCACGTCTTGTTTATTGTATGTCCAAATATTGGTTCTTGGGGTACTTTACTTTATAACGCAATTGGCGACTGGTTTGTTCATTGGGTTGCAATTGAATTTGCCAATATAAAATTCCATTTTGATTATTTAGAATAGCACCGTTGGTTTCTTCTGCAGTAACTTCTATTGTGCTGTTACTAGAAACAGGGATTTGGTCATAAATCCGTATGTCAATATCTTCAGGCTTTGTATTCTTTATAGTGAATGTCCAGGCTTTTGTTTCTGTTATATTAGCACCGATAGTTTTGCGTTGGGTATAATCACTAGTCTTTTCGCGTTTAACAACAATGTTTTTATCTCTTCCAAGTGAAATGGATAAGGTGTCGTTGGCCTGGTTGGTATTGATAAGCGTTTTTCCTACAAAAGTGTTCTCAAAATAGACATTTGCCTCTCCGCCAATTAGATTGAGTTTTGTCCAGTCTGTAATATTGGCAGTGAGGAAGGCGTCTTTATCTATTTTTGGGGTGCATTCGTATAAATAGGTTGTTGGCAATTCATAACGTCCAATTTCCACGTTAAGTGGTTTGTTTGATGAAAGCAATGTGTATGGCATTTCAATTTCAAATTCCATGGCTGTTTGTGTAGTAGCAGATTTTACTTCCAATGGAGCTGATGAGCCATAAGCCTTATTGGCTCTTGTCATCATTTTAGGTGCTGGGGCCATTACCATATCACACTCTTCTGCTACCACTGCTTCTGCCAACATATACGTATTGGGTCGCATGTAGATGTTGAGTTGTGGTTGTGAAGCGGTCCTCTTTTGCTGTGCATATCCAACGTAACTGAAAAGTAAAATTGCATTGGGTTGGGGTAGAACTAAGCTGTACTGCCCGGCCATATCAGTAACGGTTCCAATGGTTGTTCCTTTTACACTTACATTGGCCCCTGGTAACGGCTTACCGTTTTCATCGAATACAACACCTGTGATGGTATTGGTAGATGGTGTGGTATAGACAGGCGATGTAAGCCCATAATCCAGCCAATAGGTTTGCAGTTTGGGCGCAATGCTGCTTTGTGTAGGGAGTGATGTGGACAATGTAAGACGCACATTTTTCCAATCTTCCTTGGTGTTTTGGCGCACAGTCGCTTTATAGAGCAGGTTAATGGGTTGCTGTATGCCATTGGAACGTATGTCGTATGAGGGAAACCATCCTGCATTGCCAACAAAGTAGGTAAGCTCAAAGTGAGCCTTAGTGGCAGTAGGGGCATTGAGACTAACAATGACTTCACTCATGCGGTCAGATGGTTTTCCTTTCAATTGTGCTTGCTGTTGGTTGAGCTGCTGGAGTTCTTGGTTGAGCTGGTTCAATTGGTTATTTATTTGCAGTACCTTTGTGTTGATTTGTGAAAGGCGGCTGCTGTAATAGGCTGCAAATTCCTTGATAAGTGCCAGGGATGTGCTTTGACCATTGGCATGAAGAGTACTGTTGTCGGTCAGAAACTTCTTTTCAGCTTGGGCCACTTCCAGTTCATTCTGTTTCTCGTTTATTTGGTTGCGCAAATCGGCTATTTGTTTTTCCAGCTTGCTTAGTTCCTGCGATTGAAGGACACTGTCAGGGTAGGTATATTGATGATTGACCGAAAGGATGGTGAAATTGCCATTTCCTTTTAGTTGCATACTTTTGGCATCCATATAGGGTGACAAGTTGATGAAGCGCAATGTGGTGTTGCCCTGTGGTAGATTCAGTGTCTGCGTGCGGGTTACTTGTGCACCATCAATAAATACGATGACCGATTCCGGTTGGGTTTCTACATCCGTCTGGGCATGCGCAACCATAGTACAGCATGCAATGGCTGCAAATAAAAATAACTTTCTCATATCGTTCATGTTAAAATGATTCCTGCCTATTGGAAACGCAATTACTATGCCAAGCAGCTTGAATGCTCCATTAACTTGTATGATGCCGTAACTCTGTGTCCAGATATGAAATCAATATTTACATATCACATTAAATATATCAATAAAGGAAGTTTGCATAGTTGTAATTGATGTTTTGTTCACTTTCTTGTTGTAAATTGCAACATTTAACCATTGCTGTCAATTATATTCTCTAAATATCATTATCTTTGTAACAATGTAATGAAGATATAATATGGAGCGCAAATTACTGAATCGTATTAAAATCGTTCTCGCAGAGAAAAACAAGAGCAATAAATGGCTCTCGGAACAATTGGATAAAGATCCAGCTGTAATTTCTAAATGGGTTACAAACACAACACAGCCCAATGTTGAGATGCTAATTCAAATAGCAAAGGTTTTGGATGTGCCTGTGGATGACTTGCTGAGAACCGAATGATTTTATGGGAAGCAATACTATATAATAGAGTAATACTATGGCCAAGAAACAAACAAAAATAACGAAGGAGGAGACATTAGAAACCATACTTTTCAATTGTCGCAACAGCTTGAGAGGGCGTGCTGCCATGACCGACAAGCGCGATTTGTTGCTGACTCTTGTGTTCTTGAAATTTATTGGGGAGCGATTCAAGCAGCAAAAGGATAAAATCAGGCACGAGATTGTGGAGGTTCAAGGCATTCACGACGAGGCTTTTGTTGAAAT
>CALUKG010000064.1 GCA_944321155.1 uncultured Bacteroidales bacterium
TTTTCTCCTACAGAACCTGTCAACATTTCAGAATAATTCAAGCCCAATTCAGGATCAGACAATTTGGTAATTTTATTGTCATTGAATGCGATGGTGAAAGTGGAATTCCATTCCCAGTTCTTTGTTTTTACAGGCACACCCGTCAAAGTCAATTCAATACCTTTACTTTCAATGGCACCACAGTTGGCCAACAATTTATTGTATTGGTAAGGTGGAGTCGGTACATCATATTCCCACAACAAATCCTTGGTTTCACGCAAATACAAATCAACCGTACCATACAAACGGTTGGCCAAGAAAGAGAAATCAATACCTAAGTTATATTCAAATTTACGTTCCCAACGCAAATCCGGGTTAGCGTTACGCGCCACTTTATAAGTATTTACCCATTGACCGTTGTACCACAACTTACCACCGGTAGAAAGCAATTCCACTGAATTCAAATCGCTATTCAGGTTATTACCTGTAATACCAAAACCGAAACGAAGTTTCAAGTCATTAACCCAATCCACATCACTCATGAAAGCTTCATTCTTGATACGCCAACCGGCACTGGCAGCCGGGAACCAGCCCCACTTATGATTCTCTCCAAAGCGGGAAGAACCTTCACGACGAACGGATGCTGACAACAAATAACGGTCTGAGTAATTATAATTAGCACGGAAGAAACCTGCTGCCAAAACGTTGCTGTTGGTATAAGAACTAACATTCAGTTTCGTCTTTTCTGCTTCACCTTCACCCATACTATACCATTTGTAGCCATCCGTTGCAAAACCGCCATTTGACATATCACTGCCATCATAGAAAAATTTCTGATAGGAGAAACCTGCCACCATTGTCAATGCATGACCTCCCCATTGGGCAGCATAGTCAGCAGTAATTTCATACAACTGATTCAAATTACGGTCTGTTTTACGGCCAGCTTTTCCGGCATCATCCAGACTGGTATCATATTTTTGGGAATTGTACCAATAGTTGTAATTGTCACCTTCTTCCAATGCAGCAAATGCATTCAACTTCAAACCGCTTACAGGCTTGATATTCAATGTTGCACGAACAGAACCACGGAAATAGTTACCTGTTTGATTGGATTCTTTCTGCTCCATAGATGCTACTGGGTTCGATTGTCCGGAACCACTTGGAATGAAATAGCCAGAAACGTCATTAGACGGATCTTTTACCGGATAAGTCGGGTTCAGTGTTGCAGCCTGTTTGAAATCGCCACAGAAATAATTGTTTTTGTAGTGCATATAAGATGCATCATACTGGAATTCCAACCAACCATCCAAAGCCTTTTGGTTAGCAGCAAATTTAGCAATCAATTCATCACGGCTTGAATTCTTGGCAACGCCTTGTGCATCTTTATAAGATAAAGCAGCACGATAGCTGAAATTCTTGGTAGCGCCAGTCAGAGCGACATTATGATTATGTGTAATAGGAGTAGGATTCATCATTTCCTTCATCCAATCCGTTTCATATTGTCCTTCATCATAAATTACAGGGGTAATCTTGCCACCAGACAATTCAGACAGATTTCTATATTCTTCAGCTGTAGCCATGCCAGTAGAACCACGAGGTGCAGAATAAGACACATAACCTGAATATTCCACCTTCATCGTTCCACATTCGCCTGCAGAAGCTTCTGCTCCACGTTTGGTAGTGATAATGATTACGCCATTCGTTCCACGTGTACCATAAATTGCAGCAGCGGAACCATCCTTCAATACATCCATAGAAGCAATTTCCTCAGGAGCGATATTATCAATATTGTTCACAGGAATACCGTCAACAATATAAAGGGGAGAAGTACCAGCACCTTTATCCAGAGTAGAGAAGCCACGAATCTGAATATTGTAACCAGTATTGGTAGGGTCACCGCCCTGACGGCTGATATTCAAGCCAGCTACTTTTCCTTGAAGCAATCCCATTGGGCTGTTCTTAACACCCACATTGAAGTCTTCAGCCTTTACGCTTGCAACAGAACCTGTTACTTCCTTTTTCTTTTGCGAGCCATAACCGATAGCGACAACTTCAGTCAAGGCTACCGAACTTTCACTCAATTGAATCACCAATTGTGTTTTTCCATTTACTTCCACCGTTTGTGAATCGTAACCCACATAACTTACGGTCAATTTGGCGTTGGCATTCACTTGGAGAGTAAAATTACCGTCATAGTCAGTAATAGTACCATTTGTAGTACCTTCCTCCAAAACACTCGCACCAATTACAGGCAGATCCAAATCATCTTTAACATGACCTGAGACGGTAACCGTCTGCGCATAAACAGACTGTCCGAAGAGGAACAGCGCTGCAACCAATGCGCCCCTAAAAAACTGTGTCATCTTTTTAAACTTCATGCAATAAGATTTTAAGAGTTAGTTTTAGATTTATAAAAATCGATCCAAGCGACCGAAATATTCTTGGAATTATTTATTGTTTCCCCTCATGTACAATTGAAACGGACAATGCGCCACAAACCAGCAAGACACCAGCTACGACAAGCATCATGGGCTGTGAACCTCCCACCAACCACAACAAGCCTCCACCTGCCAAAGCAGCAACAATTTGTGGCAGACAGATAGTACCATTAAACAAGCCCAAATAAGTACCCATATGCTCACCTGTCAAAGAATTGGTCAAAATAGTAAACGGCAACGCCAACATAGCAGCCCACGCAGCGCCAATCAACAAATAGGAAACAAACAGCAAGTATTGATTAGTAATAAATCCAGCAGAAGCAAAACCAATAGCACCCAACAACAAACTAACCACATAAGCCAATTTATGTGATTTGAATAATGGTATAACCATGGCCCAAAGCACAGAACCTATGGCCTGAACAGCAAACAATACTCCGACCCAGTTACCAGCCGTTTGATACTCTACAGACTTGACATCTTGTGTGCCCCATACATTTTCGGCAATCGCGCCATTGGTATATGTCCACATATACATAAAGGCTGACCAACAGAAGAATTGCACCAGCCCAACCGTCCAAAACGCTTTGGGAGCATTACGCAACAAGACTATAAAATTCGTTTTCTCTTTCTTTTCCTGCACCTGCTCTGATATACCATGGAATGCAGCATATTCCTTAGGAGGCATTTCCTTCACCTTAACCGTGGTGTACAACACACATAAAATCAAGATAGCAGCTCCCACATAAAATGAATAAATCACAGAATCAGGAATCACCCCTTCGGCAGCTTGATTGGAAATGCCCATCCACGTAAAAAAGAATGGGAACAAATAGCCCACCAAACTACCGGCATTACACAAAAAACTCTGAACAGAATAAGCAAAACCCTTCTGTTTTTCATTCACCATATCACCCACCAGCATCTTGAAAGGCTGCATTGCCATATTTATGGAAGTATCCAGAAACATCAATGTAATAACACCGAACCACATGGCACCCGCCAATGTCAAATTGAAACTTCCTGCATTAGGCAAAAGGGCCATCACTATAACTGCCACCAATGCACCAATAAACAGATATGGAATACGACGGCCAAAACGACACCAAGTCTTATCACTTAATGAGCCGATAATCGGTTGAACAATAATTCCCATTAAAGGAGGTAATATCCAGAAATAGCTGAGATTATGAGGGTCTGCACCCAAAGTAGCAAAAATACGGCTAATATTTGCGCTCTGTAAAGAATAAGCGATTTGTACACCAAAGAACCCAAAACTAAGGTTCCATATTTGCCAAAATGATAGGTCTCTCTTTTCCATGGTTATTCATTAAAGGTATGCAAAGGTAACTTTTCTTTAAAAAACAAGAAAATATTTCCTGCCCAACTGACATATTTTTACGACGAACCGACATATTACCAGGAAGAACGGTAAATAACATCACTTACTCATTACTGCTATCCAAAATATTCCCTCCATTGAAACAGTTTCCACATCAATACAAGCATGTATTACTTGTCCTATTGAAAAAATATTGTATCTTTACATTCGAAAACCATTTGCAAAAACACACGATGAACTCTACTTTGAAAACAAACTTAATAATCCATTCATTTGCTATTGCCCACGCAATAACCGTTATTTTTTTAAGACAAATCGATATCGCCGATGACATACCCCTAACCGTTCTTACTGTAGCCATGATTATTGCCGTAGGGCGTGTTTACAATTTCCCTTTAGACGTTTCAGCTGCTTTAGCTTTATTATTCTGTTTTGCCGGTTTTTATATGGGAACAAAAGGTGCTGAGATTATAGCCCTAATCAACAACGGCTTACTCATACCTTACGCCAATATTATTTGTACTGTTATTGTTACTGAGATTCTTGGTTGGACAACAGCACTCATCACACGAAAACACGGTAGCAAAAATATCGAATAACATAATGTAAAAAGCAATGGCTTTACCCAAAACTGCAAAATCTACCCTATTACAGGTAGCATTATTGATTTCATGTGTTCTGGTTTTCAGAATTATATACATTGACATCTATTTGATGTTGCAACAGGTCGCCAACTTTTCTTTTACACGTCAAGTCGCATATTTTTTCAATGATTACCTGGCCTTATTTCTAACTGTTGGGTGTGATGTTCTTGCCATTTGGTTACTTCATAAATATTTTCAATATGGAGAAAATCCATTTCAACGGATTGTGATATACCTCGCATGTATATTGGTTATTTCTGCCATAGGTACAATCATTGTCAACCATACCATTCTCTTCGGAACACTTTCCCCTAAAGAAGATGGTTTCCAACTTCTAGGATCATATATCACAATTCTTTTATTTAATACCATCATTATTGTATGTGGAGATGTACTTTTATATTTGAAAAAGTCAAAAAACGCCATACGAATTGAAGGTGACAAAAAAAGAAAAGCACAATACCAATATCAGCAATTAAAGCAACAATTAAACCCCCATTTTTTGTTTAACAGTCTGAATATTCTAGATTATCTAGTACAAAATGATGAAAAACAACGCGCCAGTGATTTCATAAAGAAACTAGCTAGCATTTATAGATATTTGCTATACACAGGAGAGAATAAACTAGTCTATCTGTCAGACGAAATCAGGTTTGTCAACCTTTATACCGATCTTCTCAAAGAGAGGTTTACCAACGGTCTGGAAATTCATATCAACATACCGGAAGAATATATGACCAAACAAGTTATTCCTTGTGGCCTTCAGCTATTAGTAGAAAATGCGACCAAACATAATATCATCAGCCAAGACAAACCCCTTCACATAAACATCTGCATTGATGAAAAGAACAAAAAAATCATTGTTTCCAATAACTTGCAATTACGCATCAACCCACAATCCACTGGAATTGGGTTGAAAAACATAGAAAAGCAATATATGGATATTGCAAAGAAATCAATAGAAGTAATTCCTACCACAACAGAATTCATTGTAAAACTACCACTGCTGTAAAGCTATCATATCAAAAACGCCACATAAGATTTCCTGTATTAAACCCAAATCGGTCATTAGAGGCTGATTATTTGTGGTCTTGATTGTAATGCGCTGATAAACAATGATTTAAAATCTCATTTTTCTAATGACCGCCATTAGAAAATCAAGATTACAATATATTCATTTTCAATGCCTTACAATCAAGACCACGAAAATTGGATATTCTAACGACCGATTTGGGTTAAAATGGCGTTACTTCCAACCCTATCATAAAAAAGTGGAGATACGCTTAACCGCGCATCTCCACTTTCCACTATCCTATTTAATAGACTTATTTGACAGTATATTTACCCGTAAAGGTCAGTTTTTCTGTAGTCAGATCAGAGAATTTCAATGTCATATTCCAAGTATAAGTACCATTTTCGTTCTCGATAATCTCCAATTCGCCACCACGAACATAGCGATATACATCATCATCAAAATAATCAACCATATAATCCCCTTCTTCCGGCTTGCTCATTTTGTAAGAACCAACTGGGGCATGTTGATCTACATTAGGTAAATTTGCGGCTGTGTTATATCCACGAGCAAATGTACCACGACGGCCTTCTTCTTCACCCTGAACATATTCAGAATCACCTGAATCATACCATCCAATGGTGTAAATACCTGGTTCCGGCACCTGGCTTCTTACCTGGTCAGAAATAACATAAATCATATAAGCCGTGCCCTTATTCAATATATATTGAATACCTTGCTGATCACCAACCTCAACTTCGTTAACCTCAAAATCGGTGCCTGGGGTCGTAAAGATTACATTATAGCAATAGCCCCTGTTTTTATAACGGTCCCCTTCAAATTCAGTCAACTTATAATTAAGTACAATCGCATCTCCTGCAGGAGGATTAACTGTCGAATCACCAGGAGTAATAGTGTCCTGACCATCACCATTGCCATTTCCATTACCGTCGTCCGGAGTATTAACTCCTCCGTTACATGCAGCCATACCCACCATCAAAGCTATGACTGAAAACAAGATTGAAATTTTCTTTTTCATTTGTACGTGTGTTTATTATTTTATGAATTATCTTTTTAAAGTCTTCTTGACCGACGCAAAAATAGCTATTTCCTGACAATTATACAACTCATGAAACATGTCAGGAGGGCAACAATAACCCCTGTACATACATCCAAACTATGTATCTTACAAATTTCCCAAGTAGCATTGAAACTGCCACAATCCAAAAACGGCACCTGAAAAATCCAGCAGCAACAGCTATGATATCACCGACACCTGGCAAAAACGAGAAAAAAGCGAACCAATCACCATATTTATGAATCTTTTCCATAAAACGGTCCACTTTTTCCTTTTTTATACGCAAGTACTTCTCTACCCATTCAACTTTTCCCAATAAGCCTATCCAATAGCATGTCATCCCTCCCAGCCAATTGCCCAAAGTAGCAACGTAAACACAACCCCATGGGTCTAAACCACCAAACACAAGACCTGTGAAAACCACTTCAGAACTAAAAGGCACAACTGTAGCTGCCAAAAAGGCTGCTATAAACAACCCCAAATAACCTAATCCCTCAAGCCACTCCATATACCCGTATATAAAGTTCAAATAGATAAACCATCACCATCATTCCAACAAACACAATAAAACTAATTTGACGGAACAATGCTGAATAGTTCTGCAAGAAATGTTGTACCAATCCAACCATCACTACCACAGCACCCAAGCTTAAATAAGAGGGATTGTTTCCCATAAGAATCACCAACAACACCAATGCCACAAAATTCCACAAACAGACATTCAGTAACGCGCGTGAACGTATACTTATGGCAAACAAATGAGCATACTGTATTAAATAAACCATGAGACCCCAAAAAGCCAACACAAAATAGGCAAACCAATCTTGCCACACAAACAATCTCGGATCAAATGACAAGTCGCTTGCCAAATTCATCCACAACATTCGTAAATCACCACACCACAAAAAATGGGAAGCAGCTTCCAACACAATTATTGTAAGCATGCCAAGCAACACCGCCAAGAATGTGCGCATGGAAAAAGCATGCAATAACATCATGCTGACCAGCACCAAAGGGAACAGCAACAAATAGGGCGAGAATATGCATGACATCAAGGATACAAGCAACCCTATATTATAAGCCTCAAAAACAGCATCCTGCCTTTTGTACATCTGCACAAGAATCCGTAATAACCATATGTATATAAACATATACACATGTAATAACGGCTCAATATGAAAAACAGAAATACAACTTATGCAGAACACATAAATAAAAATAGCAAAATAGCTGTGTACCCGTGTTATATACAGATGAAACAACAATGAGGCAAACCAAAAACCATTGCCAACAAGCAATAAGAAACAGACCAAAGAAAGCCATGACGAAGAAAACGTCAAGCCCCAATAACTGACCTCGGATGTAAACATCAAGAAGTCAGGCAGCCATAAGCACAAACAACCCACCAGCATCAATATGCTGGTGGGAATGGTTGGATGAATGATATTATCAATTATACGTTTCAAATTCAATCTTATTTAGCTGCAGGCAAAAAACCGCGCTTTATCAACAAATAGTCCGGATTAGGCATCTTTCCACGGAATTGTTGATACAACACCATTGGATCTTCTGTTCCGCCACGTTCCAAAATATTCTTTCTGTATGCAGTTGCCACTTCCTGGTTGTAAATATCACCAGTTTCCTTAAATGCCTGGAAAGCATCTGAATCCAATACTGCAGCCCAAGTATAGCTATAGTAACCTGCAGAATAGCCAGTTGTAAAGATATGGCTGAAATAAGTACTGCGATAACGGACAATAATCTCCGGTATCATTCCCATCTTTTCCATAGAAGCCTTCTCGAATGCGTTTACATCAATATCTGCAGTATCTGCTATTGAATGGTAATCCATATCAAGCAATGAAGCCGACAACAGTTCTGTCATGACAAAACCTTGGTTGAAGGTGGAAGCCTTTTGTATTTTTTCAATCAACTCGTCAGGGATTACTTCTCCTGTTTCATAATGGAAAGCATAAGTTTTCATCACCTCTGGTTCATAGCACCAGTTTTCCATCAATTGAGAAGGCAATTCCACAAAATCTCTTGCCACATTGGTTCCCGACAAGCTCTTATATGTACATTGGCTCAACAATCCATGCAAAGCATGTCCGAACTCATGGAACAAGGTTGACACTTCATCCATGGTCAACAAAGAAGGCTTATCTGCTGTTGGGCGTGTAAAGTTACCTACATTGATAATAACCGGGCGATGATTTACACCATCACGAACATATTGAGGAGCTATCTCGTTCATCCATGCGCCAGCACGTTTGCCTGCACGTGGGAAATAGTCCGTATAAAGAATACCAATCAATGAGCCATCGGAATCAGATACTTCAAACACTTCCACTTCAGGATTATATACAGGCATATCCTCCAACTGCTTAAACTGCAATCCCCAAAGTTTACCAGCCAAATCGAATGCACCTTTACGTACATTTTCCAGTTTAAAATAAGCCTTCAGTTCTTCTTCATCCAAATCATATTTGGCTTTGCGCAATTTCTCAGCATAATACCACCAATCCCATGGTTCAAGTTTCTCACCTTTACCTTCCTCATCCATCAGTTTCTGAAGTTCAGCAGCTTCCACTTTGGCCTGTGCCAAAGACGGAGTCCATACAGTTTCAAGGAAAGAATAAACAGCTTCTGGAGTTTTTGCCATGGTGTTATCCAAGATAAATCCAGCCGGAGTTGTAAATCCAAACAATTGTGCCTGCTGTACCCGCAGCTTCATGATTTTATTGATAACCGCCTTGTTATCCAGATTATCATCATGATTGGCCAATGAAGTATAAGCCATCAACAATTCTTTGCGCAGTTCTCTGTTGTCACTATATTGTAAAACTGGCAAGAAGCTTGACTTTTGAACTGTAAACAGCCATTTTCCTTCCTGTCCGGCTGCTTTTGCAGCTTCTGCGGCAGCCTGTTTTACACTTTCAGGTAGTCCAGCCAGTTCACTTTCATCTTCAATCCATTTCTGATAGGCATTAGTTGCGTCAAGAACATTTTTGCTAAACTGCAATTCAGCCAACCCCAACTCCTTGTTGATACGGCTTAATTCAGCCTTTTGTTCTTTGTTAAGGTTAGCACCACCTCTTACAAAACTCTTGTAAGTTTCTTCCAACAACTTGGCCTGTTCCTTATTGAGATTCAAAGTCTCCTTAGCTTCATAAACTGCTTTCACGCGTTCAAAAAGCCCTTCGTTCAACATGATATAATCTGACTGTTCTGACAAAAGAGGCGACACTTCTTCAGCAATCTTGCCCATTTCGTCATTTCCATCGGCCATATATACATTAAAGAACACATATGTTACTTTATCCAACAGACTTCCGCTATATTCCAATGCTTCAATCGTATTGGCAAATGTAGGTGCTTCCGTATTGTTGACAATGGCATCAATTTCTGCTTTCTGTTGTGCCATACCTTCCAAAAAGGCCGGCATATAATGCTCAACCTTGATTTTATCAAAAGGCGGAGCACCATAAGGCGTTGTATACGTTTCAAAAAAAGGATTCTTCTGTTCTGTCTGGCAAGCAGTCAATAATGTTAGCATCGCACACACAATTAATGATAGTTTTTTCATACGAATAGATTTTTGAATTTGATGCACAAAAATAGCATAAAGTATTTTTATCTGCAAATATCCAATACTTTATGCTTGCACGAATCCAAAAGGGTTTCAAGAAAATTCAATCGTTGTCGATATACAGGACATTGTTCATCAAACGGGTCCGATAACGTTTCAAAGGTTCCTTGCATATACCTTTGGTAGGAATACCTGTGCCCAAAGAAATATCATAGACCTCTCCACACTTTGGACAAACAGCATGCCCAATGCTGTCAGGCTCTACACGTACATCCGTCTTGACCTCATAAGGACAAGCCAGGTCAAAAGCATGAAAATCGGCATAGAAGTCCGAATAGACCAATACACCACCAAAGCCTATGCGATCTGTAATCAGACGCGGTTTGTCAATAATGACACATTGGTTGGGATTGTCCTTCAGATGAGGATATTCGGTCAGCAGATTCAACTGTAAACTGACCGGCATATCAGGAATGGAAGACACATAATTATGACATCCGGTCAGCAAGTAAAAAAACAAGGATAATATGATAAATCTACAACTATTGTTCATAGAAAAACTTCAAATCGGGGCCACATGCGCAACCCCGATTTGCTTTGATTATTTATTCGTGTTTCATACATTTTTGTTTCAACCATGTAGCTTCTTCCTCGCTCAGCAATGGCAACAACTTTTCTTCCACCATCTTGTGATAATTGTTTACCCAAGCTATTTCCTGTTCCGTCATAATGGACCAATCTATCAATTGCTGGTCGTATGGGAAGAGGGTCAAGGTTTCAAAATCCAGGAATTGTCCGAATTCAGTCACCTCACATTCTTTCACTGCCACAAGGTTCTCAATGCGGATGCCATATTGTCCGGCACGATACAAGCCTGGTTCGTTGGATAGCAGCATGCCTACTTCCAAAGGTGTAGGATTCAAGTCAGTACGGATATTCTGTGGTCCTTCATGCACACAAAGGAAATGCCCCACTCCGTGTCCTGTGCCATGTCCATAACTCATGCCTTGTTGCCACAAGAACTGGCGTGCCAGAATATCCAATTGAACTCCGCATGTACCTTTGGGGAATTTAGCGCAAGCCAAAGCAATATGTCCTTTCAATACCAAAGTATAATCACGTTTCTGTTCTGCTGTAGGTTCTGACAAAGTAACAGTTCTGGTAATGTCAGTCGTTCCATCAAAATATTGTCCTCCCGAATCCAACAAGAGCATACCTTCCTTCTTGATTTCTGCTGCACCTTTTTCAGAAGCGGAATAATGCACAATGGCACCATTGCCTTGATAGCCGGCAATCGTTCCAAAACTTTCTCCCACAAAATGTTCTCCTTCTGAGCGGAATTCTTTCAACCGCGCCATAATGTCAAACTCTGTCAGATGTTCTTTTCCCACTGCTTCTTCCAACCATTTGAAGAAGCGTACCAAAGCCTTTCCATCCTGCAACATGGCACGACGCGTACCGGCCAACTCGACTGGATTTTTCACACTCTTCAAACGCATAACCACCGAAGGGATGTCCACTTTCTTGCAATTTGTCGGGAAAGCCTCAAACAAAGCCTGGTTCAAACGGCTGCCATCATACATCACCGTTGCATGATTTTCAATCGCATGCAAGGCAGGAACAACATGTTCATAGTCGGCCACACATATCTTATTCTCAACCACATATTTCATAGAGAAGGCGGTCAACTTGCCTGGAGCGATAAACAAGGTTACTTTGTTTTTCTCTACCATAGCATAGGCAATCACCAATGGATTGTAATCAACATCGGTTCCTCTAATATTGAACAGCCATGCGATTTCGTCCAAAGATGACAACACATATACATCAGCATTATGTTTTGCCATTTCCTGACGGACGGCTGCCAGTTTATCTGTCACACTCTGACCTGTATATTGTTCTTCCAATACATAAAGAGGTTGTGTTGGCAATTGAGGGCGGTCATTCCACAACGGACGTATCAAATCAGTCGAAACCAAACGCAGGCTAGACTCTGCCAGCTTTGCTTTCAAGGCTGCGTATGCGCGAGCAGAAAACATCTCCGGATTCACACCAACAGCCTCATCTGCTGTCAGTTCACCTATCATCCAATCGGCAATGGAAGGAGTTTCCGCCAAGCCTTCTTTCATCAAATCAATTCCACTTCCTTTCAATTGTTCACCTGCTTGCAGAAAATATCTTGAATCGGTCCATAAACCAGCCTTTGTTGTTGTAACAGCCACTGTTCCAGCCGAACCGGTAAAGCCCGACAACCAGTTACGTTCTTTCCAATAATCCGCTACATATTCACTTGCATGAGGGTCAGTTCCTGGCACAATATAAGCCGACAAGCCCATTTGCTTCATAGATTCGCGCAAGGCGCTCAATTTTTCTTTTGTTTCCATATCTGTGTTTTTTATGATGTCTAAGTATCATTAGTGTCCACTAAAAAATCATAGAAGTTCTTTGAAATAATTGAAATTCAATTTGTTATAAGTGTTTTTCGAG
>CALUKG010000065.1 GCA_944321155.1 uncultured Bacteroidales bacterium
ACTATCATGATGCATAGTGTTCAAGCTCTTTACTGCAATTGAGATTGCCATTGAGATTGCTTGCGGATTTTAGGTATCAATCAAAAGCCTATTATACTTCAAAAGAAAGCAGGAGTTATATTAACGGTAGTGCTTGCATTGCTGGTTCTGTTTCAGATGGTGTTTCCGGCCTATGATTATGTGACTTATATAAATAGAATTGGTCGGATTGTAGAAGTTTTTGTCATGATATTCTGGGTGTCTCAACTTTTACATTATAAACCGATCAATACAGATAATATTTGGTTTAAGAGTAGTTTCCTTATATATGTAGGACATGTTTTCCCTTTGATAAGCATACAAAGAATGTTGTTTAAGATTTTTCCCACGGATAATCAATATTATGCTTTGTTTGTTTATTTGGGTTCAACGATTATAACGGTTATGCTGATTGTCCTTGTAAATAAACTAATTCACAGGTATATTCCAAAAATCTCAGCATTCATTTTGGGAGAGAGGTAGTGGTTGTGTGTCTTTTCTACTGTATATGAGCAAACAGCCGTTGAAACTCTTGTTCAAAGTTTGGTGTGAAGATACCTTTGCCGATGGAATCGACAATTTCTTTCATCTCCCAAAAGCGACCTTCATCAATCTCTATGGGGTCTGGACTTATTGGGTCGTCATATATCGTTTTGTAGGCATATACGAGTTCTGATTCACAAGTCGATGTGAATTTATAGAAGGTAATGAATTGTGGTGTGAATTGAGAAATGTTCAATTCCTCCAATGCCTCGCGTCTCAATGCTTTTTCAATGCTTTCTCCATAATCCACGTGTCCACCTACAGAAGTATCCCATTTTCCAGGCTGGATATCCTTGCTTGTACTTCTTTTTTGTAGATACAATTCTCCTCGTGAATTAAAAACATGGAGATGTACAACTGGGTGCAACAAAAAAGTGTGGGCATGACACTCTTGTCTGCCCGCACTTCCTATAACATTACCCATTTCATCTACGATAGGGAATAGTTCCATATTATTTTTCAGGTGTATATTTATATTTGAAGATGATAGCAAAAAGGATTCCGACAATTAGTGCATAGGCCGCAAAAATATACCAAGCTGTACTCCAACCTTCTGCAATCATAAGAGGGTCAGTTTGTGTATATACGAATTTGTTCACAACCATCTGAGCGCTGAGCGTTCCTATTGTGGCTCCGATTCCGTTTGTCATAATCATGAAGAGACCTTGTGCGGAAGAACGGATAGAAGGGTCCGTTTCTTTGTCAACAAAAAGAGCACCTGAAATATTGAAAAAGTCAAATGCCATTCCATAAACAATCATGGAAAGAATAAACAGCCAAACGCCGCTTCCTGGGTTACCTAAGCCGAAAAATGCAAAGCGTAAAACCCATGCAAACATGGCCATGAGCATGACGTTTTTGATACCAAAACGCTTTAGGAAAAATGGAATCAGTAGGATGCAAAGTGTTTCTGATATTTGTGAAAGCGAAATCAACATGTTTGCATGCTGTACACCAAATGTGTCTGCATATTTCTCAATAGCTCCAAAACTGGTAATGAATGGGTTGGCAAATCCGTTGGTAATTTGCAAAGAAACACCTAGCAACATGGAGAAAATGAAGAAAATGGCCATCTTTTTCTGTTTGAATAATGCGAAAGCTTGTAGCCCAAGTGCCTCTGCAACTGATTTTTTTTCTCCACCTTTGCTGGTTGGACAATGAGGTAGGGTAAATGAATAGACGGCCAATACAAGTCCGATAACTCCACTTACAATAAATTGCATGGCAGTTGTTTGGAAGCCTAACAAATCAACAGCCCACATGGAGCATATAAAACCTACTGTTCCAAATACGCGAATGGGAGGAAAATCCTTGACAGTATCCATTCCTGCTTTATCCAACGCATTGTAGGCGACAGAATTGGAAAGTGCTAATGTTGGCATGTAAAATGCAACACTGACAGTGTAAAGTGAGAAAAGTATTGGAAATTCTACCGCACTTCCTGCTTGTATTCCATAATAGCCTGCTGCTATCATGGCAATACCCGCAATGGCATGGCTGATGCCCAACATTCGTTGGGCTGGAATCCAACGGTCGGCAATGATACCTATAAGTGCAGGCATAAATATGGAGACAATACCTTGTATGGAATAGAAGATTCCAATGTTGGTGCTCATTCCAATATTGCTTAAATAAGTTCCCATGCATGTGAGATAGGCACCCCATACTGCAAATTGGAGAAAGTTCATTACAATTAGTCGAAATTTCATGTTGTATTTGTTTTAAGAGTTAGTAAATTCAATCTTTATACTTGTCCCTTAAGAAACCTCTGTCGTACATCTTCGGGAAATCGTTCTATGGCATATCTTAGCATGGTTCGTGGCATGCCTTGATATCTTTTATTGTCAATCAGATAGTCCACTAAGACCTGTTGTCCTGCATGCTTGCCTACTTCCCTTAACATCCATCCGGTGGCTTTTTGTATAAGGTCATGAGTGTGATGTATGTATATGTCGGCAAGTAGAAAAGTCATGTCTGGCTGTTTTTGCTTGATAAACGTATGTGTGGCAACCATAGCAATACGTTGTAACCATAAATGGTCACTTTGTGCCCATGCAAACAATACAGACTTGTCTTTGTCCATAAGATAATTGCCTACTATTTGTGGGGCGGACAAATCGACCAAATCCCAATTATTGATATGGTCGACATGGTTTATGTAAAAGGTATATATATCATGCGCTTTCTTTGTATCTGCTTTTTGCGTCTGTTTCACCAGAATAAGTACAGCAGCCATGCGTATTTCATGCCATTGGCTGTTGATAAGCTGTTCGATTTCTTCCAAGGGTAATGAAAGATAAGGTTTGATAGCCTGCCTTATTTGAGGTACAGTAATCCCTAGAAAAAGGTCTCCTTCTCCATATTCTCCTGGGCCTGTTTTGAAAAAACGCTGTAAAATATTTTTCTTATCTTCGTTGTAAAGACTCTGGAGATGTTCTTGTAATTTCTGTGCAGATGGCAACATACGTGTTTTTCTTATTGGTTTTGTTGACGTCTGTTTATCTCGTTCCTGATAAAAACGGCTTTTTCATAATCCTCTTTTTCAATAAGTTCTTGAAGAACACTATCCAGAGTGTCATTTGTATATGATGTGAAATCTGTGTCTTCATTAATGTTGGCAATATCAATCTTGGAAGACTTGGCAGTTGTGAGTTGTTGAAAAAGTGCTTCCTCAATGAATATGGGCTTGTTGAACCTTAATGCCATGGATATGGCGTCTGATATTCTTGCTGTTTGTTGTGTACAAATCAGGCCGTCTTCTGTCTGCAAGGATAGTTCGGAGATGAAATATCCATTTGTCATTCCTGTGACAAGCACTCTTTTGAGTTGGATTTTAAATGCATCCAAGGTGTTTTTGAACAAATCATGCATAAGTGGTGCTTCCAGCTTTATATGGGCTATATGTGCAGCAATGGCAGCAGCCTCTTCCATTCCGATTACAATGGAAAAGTTACGTTCGCCCAAAACCTCCTGGACTTCAAGTATTGCACTGGTAGGATCTGCTTTTAAATGTGAAATCCGTTTTACTTTAATTTGAATGACTTGCATGTATACATATTTTCAGGCTGTAAAGTTAGCATTTGTTGGTGGCAGTTACAAATAGTGTGATTGTTTTCTGTCAAATTTGTCCGATATATTATGTTTGTGTAATCAAATGTCTTGCCTTTTGGGGGTATTTTTAGATAAGATAGATGACAGTTTGGGATAATCAGAATTAAAAACAGTGTTTTTTATTTGCTTCTCCTCTCACCTTTGAGTATTTTTGTGTTTGATACAGTTAATATCGATTTTATGAATAGCTTTTTGAATCAGGTCGTAGTAGATTTGAATAAACGTTTTGCATGTGATTTGGCTGACAAGATATATGTATTCCCGAATCGCCGTGTTGGTGTTTTCTTTCAGAAATACGTCTCTCAGAATATAACAATGCCCATGTTTGCTCCGGAAATATACACTATCAATCAGTTGTTTGAACGTATATCCGGCATACAAAAAGCAGATAATCTGTCTTTGCTTTTTCATTTGTATGTAGTGTATAAGGACATAGTTTCCACCAATGAGACTTTCGATGAGTTTTTATATTGGGGACAAATGCTGTTGGGTGATTTTGATGATTTGGATAAATTCAATGTTCCTGTCGATGGTGTCTTTGCCAATGTCAAGGAGATGAAGGAGATAGAATGCTATTACGATTATTTGTCCGATAATCAGAAGGAGGCAATAGCTACCTTTTGGGACAGCATGTCACGTGCCAAAGATGGCAATGTGAAATCCGGTTTTCTGCATCTTTTTGAGAAACTGTCACAAGTCTACGAGGCGTTTAAAAAATTGTTGATGGAAAAGGGAGAGGCCTATGATGGCTTGGCACAACGCATTGCCATTGAGAAACTTGGAACAGGACAATTGTGTGAAGAGTTGCAAGACAGGCAGTTGGTCTTTATTGGATTTAACGCCTTGTCTGAATGTGAACGCAAATTGATGAAATATTTTAGGAAAAATGCGAATGCCCTTTTCTATTGGGATTATGCTTCTGAGTATTTGAAAGATAATGTGGCAGGGCGCTTTGTCAATGAGAATCTGACAGACTTTCCTCAGGCATGTGAGATAGTGGGGGGCAGGGAGAATAGGACGCATTTTCACTTGATTCCTATTCCATCAATGATAGCGCAGGCACAATATGTTGGACAGTGCGTCTGTGAGTTGCATCCATCATCAGCAAGTTCCTCTGATATGCTGAATACTGCGGTTGTTTTGCCGGATGAGACTTTGCTGATGTCTGTGCTGCATGCGTTGCCTGAAAATATGAGACAGGTAAATGTGACAATGGGTTATCCCATGTCTGTTACTTCCATCATGGGCTTTATGGAACATGTATTTACACTGAGGACCAAAGAACGTGTGACAAAAGACTGTACGCAGTATTATTATAAAACAGTGATGTTCTTGCTGCGTCATAAATATGTGCAGACAATTTGTGGTGAAGAAGCTTCGCGTTATGCCAATCAGGTAGTACAGGACAATATGGTGTATGTTTCGTCATCGGTATTCTCTGATGCGAAAAGTCCATTGTTGCAGGCTCTGTTTGTCAATGTGCAGAACGTGGACGCGATTCAATATTTGATAAATATTTTGACAGAGTTGTTGGAAGAGGTTTCACATAATGCCGAAGAATGGTCTATAGAAAGTGAATTTATTTATCAATATTATGCTATTTGTATCCGTTTTCTGGATATGTCTTCCGCTTTGTCTCTGCCAGACATGAGGTGGGATACATTACACAATCTGTTGGCGCAGATGGTCCGTTCTACGAGTGTACCATTTAGAGGTGAACCGATAGGAGGATTACAGGTTATGGGAATGCTTGAAACGCGAAGTTTGGACTTTAAGAATGTTATCATTGCTTCTTTAAACGAAGGGATACTTCCTAAAAAACAGGTTGCCAATAGTTTTATACCATATAATCTTCGTTTGGCATGGGGACTTCCGACATATGAATATAATGATGCTGTGATGGCATATCATTTCTATCGCTTGTTAGGTAGGGCCGAGAATGTTTATTTGATTTATGACGCAAGAACCAACCGTGAGCAGACAGATGAAATGAGCCGCTATATTTTACAGCTGCGTTATCAGTATGATGTACAGTTTGAACAAACGATTGTCAAATCAGAAGTGGAATTGCCCCGTGCTGTATTGGCTGAAGTTGCTAAAGACAATCAGATAATGCAGAAACTGATGGACTATTGCCGCGAAAATGGCAGTGCACTTTCTGCTTCGGCCATCAATACCTATTTGAACTGTTCCATGAAGTTTTATCTGAACTATGTTTGTGATTTGAAGGAATCGGAGGAGGTGGATGAAAATATAGAATCAAATATGTTTGGTACCATCTACCATGGAATAATGGAGGAATTGTTTGCCCAATACATTGGAAAAGTGGTCGATGAAAAGGCCTTGTCACAAATGCGTACAAAGGTAGACAAGGTGCTGAAGGAAATATACACTAAAAATGTATTCCATAAGGATAATGTTGACGAATCCCAGTTGGAAGGACGGCATCAGTTGATTATGGGAATTATCGGCAGATTGGTGGAAAAACAGTTGGAACAGGAAAGAACACAAATTCCTTTTACCTATTTAGGTTCGGAAGTAAATTTGAAAGCGGCAATCCCTGTGCATATTATGGATGATTTCCACACGGTATATCTCAAAGGTTATGTTGACCGTATGGATAAAATAGGGGATGAAATACGTATTATAGATTATAAAACTGGATCGGTTGATTCTTTGTTGTTCGATTCAGTACATGGTGTGTTTGATGCGCAACTACAGGGAAAACGTTCGAAGTATGCTTTGCAAACCATGTTGTATTCATGGCTTTATGTTCAGAATTCTGCTATAGAATCGAATACGGTCATACGTCCTTATATTTATGCAATAAGAAAAATATTTGGTGACACTTATTTGCAGGTGTTGAATAGAAAGGCGGACAAAGATGAGAAGAAGTTGCTGAATTATATGGATATACATGATGAGTTTGAATCATGTTTGAAAGATTTTATGGAGAATGATATGTTCAATCCGAAAGTCCCTTTCAGGCAAACAGATGATAAGGAAATGTGTAAATATTGTCCATTTGCAGTGCTTTGTGGAAGGTGATTGGATTTGTTGTCGCTTTTTGCCTTGTATTTTTGTGGATTTTTCTTTCTTTAGACTCTGATAAGTTGGCTGATTTTCGTTACCTTTGCCCAAATAAAATATAAATGCCGATGGATCGATTAATTTTTCAAAGTTTGGCTAGTGGGAGTAGCGGCAATTCATATTATATAGGGACTGCATCAAGGGGATTGTTGATTGATGCCGGTATAGGTGCACGTACTATACGCAGGAGATTGAAAGCTATAGGATTGGATTTTGAAAATCTGTGGGGCATACTTGTTACACATGACCATGCAGACCACATAAGGGGAGTTGGTACTTTGGCTGAAATGTTTCATATTCCAGTATATGCGACCAAAATGGTGCATATGGGAATTGACAGAAATTATGGAGCGCATCCTAAAATTAGCATGCAGAACCGAAGGTATGTTGAAACGGATAATACATTTTCCTTAGCGGATTTTACGGTTACTCCTTTCATGGTGCCGCACGATTCCATGGATTGTGTGGGATATGCATTGGAGTGGAATGGCATCCGCTTTTGTATTGCGACTGATGTCGGTGAACCGACAGATGAAATCAGACGCCAAATCGGTATGGCTGATTATTTGGTGATAGAGGCTAACCATGACAAGAACATGCTGGAGAATGGTAAATATCCTGTTTTGCTGAAAAAGAGAATTGCTTCCTCTTGGGGACATCTCAGCAATGATGTGTGTGCCAGTCTGTTGGCAGAGAATGCTACGGACAGACTGAAACATGTATTTCTATGCCATCTTAGCAAAGAAAACAATACGCCTATAGTTGCTTACAATACAGTAAGAGAGGTGCTATTAAAGAATAATATCAAAGTGGGTGTAGACTTCCAATTGAGTGTATTGGAGCGCACGACGGCATCAAAACTTTATGAACTAATTTAAAACATAATACTATGAGACTGGTCATTATCCCAACCTACAACGAAAAGGAAAACATTGAAAACATCATTAGGGCAGTGTTTAATTTGCCTCTTTCTTTTCATGTGCTAGTTATTGATGATGGTTCTCCTGATGGAACAGCCAATATTGTGAAAGGGATGCAAAAGGAATTTCCAGAGCAATTGCATATAGTTGAAAGACAGGGAAAACTCGGTTTGGGAACGGCTTATATTGCTGGGTTCAAGTGGGGAATTGCCCATAATTATGACTATATTTTTGAAATGGATGCCGATTTCTCCCATAATCCGAATGACTTGCTCAAATTGTATGATGCTTGTGCTAATCAAGGGGCTGATATGTCTATTGGTTCACGCTATATCAGTGGCGTGAATGTGGTCAACTGGCCAATGGGAAGAGTGTTGATGTCCTATTTCGCGTCCAAATATGTGCGTTTTGTCTTGAATGTGAAAATAGCCGACACGACCGCTGGTTTTGTATGTTATAAAAGGAAAGTTTTAGAAACCATCGAGTTGGACAAAATCCGTTTCAAAGGTTATGCTTTCCAGATTGAGATGAAATATACAACCTACAAATGTGGTTTCACCATTAAAGAGGTACCTATCATTTTTGTCAACAGAGAATTAGGTACTTCAAAAATGAGTGGAGGTATATTTGGCGAAGCCTTTTTTGGTGTTATCCGTTTGAAGATTAGCAGTTGGTTCCGTAAATATCCGAAGAAATAAGATGCTGGTATATAATGCAAATATAGTCAATGAAGGACGCATCTATCTGGGATGGTTGCAGACGGATGGTTCTTTGATTTCCGCTATGGGCGAGGGGGAGCCTTCTGTTGAATTGTTACGGCAACAAACAGATGAAGTTGTTGATGCGAAAGGTCAGTATCTTCTTCCCGGTGCGATAGATGCCCATGTGCATTTTCGTGAACCTGGACTTACGCATAAAGCTTCCATCTATTCGGAGAGCCGGGCTGCTATAGCTGGTGGGGTAACCTCATTTATGGATATGCCAAATACGAAGCCGCAAACGACGGATAAGCAGGCATGGCAAGAAAAGTGTGATATAGCATCGAAAGATGCCTATGCAAATTATGCATTCTATGTTGGTGCCACCAATACTAATTTGGATGAACTGAAATCTTTGGATTCAACGCGGGTATGTGGTGTCAAATTGTTTATGGGCTCTTCCACCGGCAATATGCTGGTGAATGATGCTTTGGCATTGGAGCAGCTTTTTCAAGAAGTGAAAATGCCTATTGCTGTTCATTGCGAAGACGAGCAGACTATTCAAGAAAACATACAGCGTTACCGCAGTGAATATGGCGAAGATGTTCCCATTCGTATGCACCCTTTGATTCGCAGTCGCGAAGCCTGTTTAAAATCGACAGAAAAGGCTGTTGCCCTTGCTTTGAAACACCATGCAAAGCTCCATGTCCTTCACGTTACGACCAAAGAAGAAGTGGAACTTTTCAGAACATTGAAAGATAATCCACATATTACAGCTGAAACTTGTCCGCATTATCTGTATTTTTCAGATGAAGATTATCAAATTTATGGCAGTAGGATAAAATGTAATCCAGCCATAAAGACCAAAGAGGATAGAGCGGCATTGATTCAGGCATTGAAAGATGGAGTAATCAATACAATAGGTACAGACCATGCGCCTCATTTGTTGGAAGAAAAGGCCGGCACCTATTTTAAGGCAGTATCTGGTTTTCCGTCCATACAGCATACTTTGCCTTTGATGTTTGATATAGCACAGCAATATGAAATTTCCCCTGCTGTTATAGTAAGGATGATGTCGCATGAGCCAGCTGATATTTACCAAATAGAAGGCCGTGGCTATTTAAGGCCAGGTTATTATGCGGATTTTGTTCTTATGGGCAGTGCTGAAAATTGTGTAAGTCGTAAATCTCTTCTTTATAAATGTCAATGGTCGCCTTTGGAAGGAAAAAACCTGAAGCATCAGGTGGATCTTACAGTACTTAATGGAAAAATTGTTTACAAAGACGGTAAGGTGGGCGATGTAAAAGCCGCAATGCCACTTACGTTTTGCAGATAAAAATATAAGAATCCGATTATGAACAGAAAACGTGTTACGCTTTTTTTTCTCTTAGTGGCTATTTTCTTTTTAGTGTTTTATCCCAGCAAAAAGCAGAATTATACCCATAATCAAGGGAAAACTTTTGGAACATATTATTCCGTAATTTATCAACATCCGGATGGCAAAGATCTGCATGATGAGATAAAGCAGCAGTTCAATCGAGTGGATGCTTCGCTTTCCATGTTTAATGATACTTCTGTCATTTCGCGCATCAATCGCAATGAAGATGTAGTAGTCGATGATTTGTTTGAGAAGATGTATGAGGAAGCCCATACTGCATCTACCCTTACTCATGGTGCTTTTGACATTACTGTAGCCCCCTTGGTGAACTTTTGGGGATTTGGCAAGGCAACCTCCCATGATGTGGATGTCTATGCTTTGGACAGTGTAAGAAATTTAGTCGGTTATCAGCTTATTGAATTGCGCGAAGGCCGTATCTATAAACAGAACCCAGCCACAACGCTTGATGCAAGTGCCATTGCCAAAGGATATGGATCTGATATTGTAGCACAATTTTTGAAAGAGCAGGGATGTAAGAATTATATGGTGGAAATAGGCGGTGAAGTTGTTTGTCATGGAAAAAACGAGAAAGGCAAGCCATGGCGTATTGGCATTAACAAGCCTATTGAGGATACTACCGGCATGGTCAATGAGATAGAAGAGGTGCTTCATCTGACCGACGAAGCTGTGGCCACTTCAGGCAATTACCGACAGTTCTATTATAAAGATGGGAAAAAATATGCCCATACCATAGACCCACGTACAGGAAAGCCAGTGCAGCACAATCTGTTGAGTGCCACTGTAGTTGCTCCAACCTGTATGGAGGCCGATGCCTGGGCCACTGCATTTATGGTATTAGGGCCACATGTGTCCGACTCTTTGGCGGCAACACTTGATCAGATAGAATGTATGTTTATATGTGTTGATGAACAGGGAAAATATGAGATAACAAAAACAGAAGGATTTGATAAATACATAAAAGAATAGATTTCGTGCACTATGAAAAAGATGTTATTGATGACTGTTGCATGTATTGCGATGTTATCGGCATGCACACAAAATCAGACGGCCGATAAAAATGGATATATTGTCAAGGTAGGACAGCAGGCACCTGATTTCACCGCTAAATTGACCGATGGAAAAGAAGTTACTCTTTCGCAATTGAGAGGCAAATTGGTTATGCTGCAGTTTACTGCAAGTTGGTGTGGTGTATGTCGAAAGGAAATGCCACATATTGAAAAGGAAATTTGGCAGAAGCACAAGGATAATGAAAATTTTGTGTTGATAGGTATCGACAGGGATGAGCCTTTACAGAAAGTGATTCAGTTTGGACTCTCAACCGGTATCACTTATCCGCTGGCTTTAGACCCAGGTGCACAGATATTTTCCAAATATGCTCTGCCTGATGCGGGAATAACAAGAAATGTATTGATTGACCCCAAGGGCAAGATAGTCATGATGACTCGTCTTTTCAACGAGACAGAGTTCAATACTTTGGTTGAAACTATCAATAAGATGCTTGAATAAAAACTTTTTTCAGATATAATATGATTCTATTGGCAGACAGCGGTTCGACGAAGACACATTGGAGATGTGTGAAGGGTGAAGGGAATTTTACCGACTTCTTTTCCGAGGGTATGAACCCATATTACCAGGATGAACAGCAGATATGCGAAGCCTTGCAGAAAGAGGTGATGCCTCAATTGAATGAAGGTGATGTACCGACTGAGATTTATTTTTATGGGGCTGGGTGCGTTCCTCAAAAGATTCCGGTGATGCAATCCGCTCTTGAGAAGGTTTTTTCCGGTTGTACTATTTTTGTAGGGAGTGATTTGCTGGCAGCTGCACGTGCCTTATGCCAGCACCAACCAGGTATTGCATGCATTATCGGAACGGGGTCAAATTCATGCTATTATGATGGTAGTCAAATCGAACAGAACGTATCTCCGCTCGGTTTTATATTGGGTGATGAAGGAAGCGGTGCCGTTTTGGGTAAGATGCTGGTTGCCGATTTGCTGAAAAACCAGATGCCTACACATTTGGCCGATGCTTTTTATCAGCGTTTTCAAGTGAGTGGGGCAGAACTGATGGAAGGTGTGTATCGTCGGCCTTTCCCCAATCGTTTTCTGGCGCAGTTTGCCTTGTTTTATGGTGAGAATCGTGGTGAGGCTTATGTGGAGGAACGGTTGCGGACTTCGTTTGATGCATTTGTTACCCGCAATCTGTTGCAATATCCGCAGGCGCAGCAACTGCCTGTTCATTTTGTCGGCTCTGTGGCCTATGCATGTGCTGATGTATTGGAACAAGTGTTGGCTGACCATCGTTTGAGTATGGGTGTGGTGATGAAAGACCCCATGCAAGGATTGATGACCTACCATATATCCTATAAGTCGTCCTGTTGTTAGCGAATGGGTGGTTAAATGAAACTGGAACTTTATTCTTCTGATTTTTCTCACTCGCTTTCTCTAGATTATGCAGAGGGTGGTGTAAGAGCCGGATTCCCTTCGCCAGCACAAGATTATATCTCGGAAGCAATTGACTTGAACAAAGAGTTGATTTTACATCCGGCTACTACTTATTATGCCCGTGCGGTAGGCGATTCGATGGTAGGATGTGGTATCGATGATGGCGATTTACTGGTGATAGACAAAAGTTTGGA
>CALUKG010000066.1 GCA_944321155.1 uncultured Bacteroidales bacterium
AATGGCATATAAAGTGATTGCATCCTATCCGCTTTATATGCCATCTTGCTTTTGGGGGACATTTACTGAATATCCCTTTTTATGTGTAAAATTCATAGTTGTAAGATGACAAATGGCCCATAAAAGCGTGTTTTTATGGGCCATTTGTCATGTATAATATCAATAGATTATTTGATGTTTGGTTCTTCTAGTCCAAGACCTTTTTTCTTGTCAACTACTTTAAGTACCAAACCTAAGATGAGTGCAGCCACGCCTAAAAATGCCAGCATGACCAATGGAGCTGTATAATTATAGGAAACTGCAGCTTCTTCTGCTGAAATAAGGCCATTCTTTACGTCTTCTACCAATTGCGGGTTGGTGTTATCCAATATTTTACCAATCAATAATGGGAATAGCCACAAGCCTATGTTTTGAATCCAGAAAATCAGTGCATATGCACTTCCTATGATTTTCTGGTCTACTAATTTAGGTACACTGGGCCATAATGATGCAGGGACAAGTGAGAAACTGGCTCCCAATACTAAAATGGTCAGATAGGCAATAATAATACCTCCAACAGCATTTCCTTTAAACATAGGAAGAATAAATGCAAAAGTCAGATGGCAAGCGATGAGAAGTAGAGAACCGATTACAAGCATGCTGGCAGCTTTTCCTTTGTGGTCCACATAATTGCCCAAAATGGGGGTAATGCCAACAGCTAACAGCGGGAATACTGCAAATACGGTTTCTGCGCTTTGACGCATATACCCCATGTAGCAAAATACGACCAGCGATACAATTGCCAATATAAGTGTAGTATATTTTACTGCTTTCTGTTTGGCAAAATTGCTAGCAAAGGCAGATGCCGCAACAATGAGCATAATAATATATTGAATGATTGTTACTGTATTAGTGGCCCAGAAAGAGTCAGCAGGTACTTCATGGAATGTAAGATTGCATTGAAGCATGTTGACTGCATATTTTTGGAATGGGAAAATGGCAGAATAATATAGTACACATAATAATGCTACCAGCCAGAATCCACCACTAGACAAAATTTTTCCCAAATCACTGATTTTGAAGGGATCATCTTTTTCTTCTGCTTCTCCCGTTTGGGCATCCAGTTTTTTGTCCATAAAGAAATAGACAATAAACATGATAAGGGCAATTAGAAGCAATACAACTCCAAATGCGACGGAACGTGAAACGTCAATAGTTCCTCCTAATCTGGCAAAAACTGGTGAGAAAATCATACAAGTGGCAACTCCCAAACGTGCCAAGGCCATTTCAGAACCCATAGCCAAAGCCATTTCACGGCCTTTAAACCATTTAACGATACCTCTAGATACAGTAATACCCGCCATTTCAACACCGCATCCAAATATCATGAATCCTACAGCCGCAAATTTAGCAGATGCTGGCATTCCTCTATAAAAAGGAGAAATCCCCAATTCATCAAAACCAGGTATGTAGTTCAAATTATTTGTAAACCATGTTTCCAATCCGCTCCCCATAAACTGTGGAGTTACCGCGTACCAGTTGATGGTGGCTCCAATGAGCATGACAACACCCGATAGTACAGCAGTAAAGCGTACTCCCATTTTGTCAAGGATAATACCTGCAAAAATAAGGAAGAATACAAATACATTGAGGAAGGTTTCAGAACCTTGCATTGTACCAAATGCTGTTGAGTCCCAGCCTCTTGTTGATTGCATCAAATCCTTGATGGGAGATAGAATGTCCATAAAGATATAGGAACAGAACATGGCGAAAGCCAGTAGAAGAAGTACGGTCCATCTTACCGCAGCTGAATCTCTCAGCGATTTTATTGTTTCTGTCATGGTTGGTGGTTTTTATTGTTAATAATTCTATTAGCGGCAAAGATAGTGAAAGGTGAGTGCAATGACAAATGGAAAACAAAGTTTTATGATTTGTCATTGCCGAACCGCCTTCTATCTTATTCAAAGATAACAGAAAGGTGAGTGCAATGACAAATGGAAAATGAAGTTTTATGATTTCCATTGTAGAATCGCTTCCTATATTTTAGAACTATATGTTGTGGAGCGATTAACCAGAGCGATAGCTTATAAAAAGAAATCACCTCAAGAAAGACGAGCTTTGAGGTGATTCCTTTTAGAATAAAATTATGATGCAGTGCTGTTAATTATAGGTAGGAAGAGTTGCAAATTCTTTGCTATAGCGCAAATGTTGTTCTGCATATCCTTCTGTATAGCTTACGGTAACATCTGTCATCTTTCCGTCTTTGTCATAAACCGGAGTATATACAGGGT
Source organism: uncultured Bacteroidales bacterium (assembly GCA_944321155.1). Lineage (GTDB taxonomy): Bacteria > Bacteroidota > Bacteroidia > Bacteroidales > Paludibacteraceae > Gallipaludibacter. The sequence goes on from CALUKG010000066.1 coordinate 2,271, forward strand.
TGATGAAACCTTTATAAGGTGCCAGATTGAGTTTTTCATAGCGTGCCAATACTTCTTTGTGAAGTACAGGGTCTACATTGACTGCATAATTTTCAACCATTTGTTTGGCAGCTTCATAATTTCCAGTTGATTTGATGTGTTGAATTTCTTTCAGCAATGCACCGAACAATTCGCGGAGTTTTTCGTAATCGTTGATAACAACATAGGTCTTTCCGTCACGTTGAACAAATTCGACTACCTTGTCAGCAGCACCTTTTTCCATTACCCAAGAAGCAATGAGCTGGCGGTTACGCATGTGCGATTCTTCAATGTTCTTGCCTGGCTCAATACGGGTCAATTGGGTCATCAAACCATTCATCATAAATTGATAATATTCGGCTTTATATGCTTCAGCATCAGGTAATAGTCCTAATTCCAACATGATAGGATCGCCCATGTAATAAAGTCCGAACAGGTCAGCACGTGTTTCTTCTATGGTCGAACCATGTTCCTTTAATGCGTCAGGGTCAACACCAGGTAATAATTTTCCAGAGCCATGGCCTAAACATTCGTGAAGGTCTGTATGCAGGTTGTTGGTGAGTGAACCAAAATTTTTGGCACGTTCACGTTCAATATCGCTCCACATGAATTCTTCAGCAAATCCATTGCCTAATGCAGATTTGTCATAAGCTTCGGTGATGTTTTCAATGGTTACAGATTTTGAACCATAGTCATGGCGTATCCAGTTGGAGTTAGGCAAGTTGATACCGATAGGAGTGGCAGGATAGCAATCTCCGCCCAACATGGCTGCTGTGATAACTTTGGCAGAAACACCTTTCACTTCTTCTTTTTTGTATTGGTCATCAATTGGTGAATGGTCTTCAAACCATTGGGCATTTGAACTGATAATTTCTGTACGCTTGGTTGCTTCCAGATTCTTAAAGTTGATAACAGCCTCCCAACTGGCTTTTAGTCCAAGTGGGTCGCCATAGGTTTCTGTAAATCCGGTTACAAAGTCAATTTGAGCGTTATGTTCTCCAACCCAAAGGATGCAATATTCATCAAAGTGTTTCAAATCGCCGGTCTTGTTGAATTCAATAAGTTTTTCAATAACGGCTTTCTGTTGTGGATTTTCAGCAACGGCAGCTGCTTTTTCCAACCAATAAACCACTTTTTCCAGAGCTGGTGAATATAGACCTCCCACTTTGTAGGTCTTTTCCACCAATTGTCCGTTTTCTTTTACCAGTTTGGAGTTCAATCCATAGGAAATGGGGGTTGTGTCATTCGGATCTTTCATGGCGCCATAGAAAGCCTCTGCTTCTGCTTGGCTCACACCTTCATAATAGTTGCAGGCTGATGTGAGCAACAAATCCTGGCCGGCTGCCAGATTGGTACGTTTCGCATAGGTGCTCGGGTCAAAAATGACAGGAGTGAGTTTCTCAATAAGAGCTTCCGGTGTTTCTCCTTCCATCAGTGGCAGAAGTTCTGGATTCAGACTTTTTACAGCTTCTGCGAAAAATTCCTGTGAAAACTCAGGAACAAATTTGTCACCTGAATAATGGTGGTGTATGCCGTTGGAAAACCACACTCTTTTCAAATAGGTTTCCATGTTTTTGAAATCAGCGGAATTCTTATCACCTTGATAATTCTCATAGATGGCTTCCAATGTACGGCGTATACAAAGGTTGTGCTTGCAATTCTGGTCATACAGAATATCGCGTCCTTCTATGGCTGCTTGTGACAAATAGTAAATCATTTCTTTTTGCTGAGGGGTCAAATCTTCAAATCCTGGCACCTGATAGCGCAAAATCTGAAGGTCAGCGAAATGCTCTACCGAATAATTGAATTCTTCAGCAGGAGCTTCCTGTTTTTGTGGAGCGCAGGCAGTCAAGGCTGCTGCAGCAAGGCATGAATACATTAGTTTTTTCATTTGGTTTGATTAATTTGAATGTTTAACGTGTTTTTTGGTATTTACATGATTAGGTTAGTGAGAGAAATTATATTCTTTTCAATACAGTTTCAATCAGTTGTTTTACAAACGGTTTGTAATCCGTATCGGCTTCTTCTGCACGTCTTTGGGCAATTACGCAACATACTGTCATTGCCTTATGACCCATCAGCAGGGCTAAACCGGCAATGGCGGAACCTTCCATTTCATAGTTGGTGATACGATAAGGTCCGAATCGGAAAGATTCTATTTTGTCATTGATTTCTGGGTCATGGATATCACAGCGCAAAACACGGCCTTGCGGACCATAAAAACCATTAGCAGATATGGTACAGCCACGCATCATGTCTTGTTGTCCTATGCGTTCCACCAGTTCCTTGTCTGCGCTGACAACGTATGGTGCAGCTGCCTTCGGATTCCAGTTCAGATGTTTGACCAGCGCTTCTTCAAAATCCAGTTCTGCCACCTTGTCACGGCCGGCATAGAATGCCAATACACCATCAAAACCGATAGACTTCTCAGACACGAGAAAAGTACCGATAGGTATATCCGGTTGCATACCGCCGCATGTTCCTATTCGTATAATGTTCAGTGTGCGGTGTTCTTTCTTTTCCGTACGGGTCTTGAGGTCTATGTTGGCCAGGGCGTCAAGCTCGTTCATAACAATATCTATATTGTCAGTCCCGATTCCTGTCGATAAACATGTAATCCGCTTACCGTTATATTTGCCGGTAATGGATTTGAATTCCCTGTTTTCTGTCTGGCTTTCAATGGAACCTTCGTCAAAAAAGGAGGCTACCGTATTCACCCTTCCAGGGTCACCGACCAATATGATGTTGTCTGCCAGTTGTTCTGGTGTTAAATGTAAATGGAAAATGCTTCCGTCATCATTGATAATGAGTTGTGAAGCGGGAAAATGTCTGTCCATAGCTAATAGATTTATATCTTTGCGACAAATATAGTAAAAACCGATTGAATAACAAAATGTCCGGTGCCTCTTCACAAGCATGCAGGCTACTTTTATATGATAAATTGAAAGATGTTCTGAATGCTTGTGTGTGAGAGTTTTAGCGTATTTTGGAAAAATAATTAAGCATCTTTAGTTTTATTCCGCTTAAAAGTTTTGCTTGCGTCAAAAAACTCACTATATTTGCGGCAGTGTAAAACCATTCATAATTTATATATACCATGAAAATGCATAATTTTAATGCTGGACCTTGTGTCCTTCCACGTGAAGCTGTTGAATCAGCAATTGAAGCTATCCGTAATTTCGATAACACTGGTATCGGCCTTTTGGAAATCTCTCACCGTACTCCAGGATGGGAACGCATCATGGCTGAAACTGAACAATTATGGCGCGAATTGCTGAATATCCCAGAAGAATACGAAGTTCTTTTCTTGGGTGGTGGTGCTTCAACTCAATTCTTCCATGTACCTGCAAATCTTTTGAACAAGAAAGCTGCTTATCTGCAGACTGGTGTGTGGGCTAAAAAAGCTGCTAAAGAGGCTAAATTCTATGGAGACGTGGAAATCGTAGCTTCTTCTGAAGATAAGAACTATACTTATATTCCTAAGGATTATGTAATCCCTACCGATGCTGACTATTTCCATATCACAACCAACAATACTATCTATGGTACTGAAATCCGTACAGATATGGATTGCCCTATTAACTTGGTGGCCGACATGTCTTCTGATATTATGAGCCGTCCGGTTGATATTAGAAAATATGCCTTGATTTATGGTGGCGCTCAAAAGAATGTGGGCCCTGCAGGCGTTACTTTCGTAATCGTACGTAAAGACATTCTTGGCAAGGTAGAACGTCCATTGCAGACAATGGTTGACTACAGAACCCATATCGGTAGCGAGGCTAAAAACAAATCTATGTTCAATACTCCTCCTGTTTTTGCTATCTATGTAATGCACGAAACCTTGAAATGGGTGAAAGAAATGGGTGGTGTAGAAGAAATGAACCGCCGCAATGTAGCTAAAGCTGAATTGCTCTACAATGAAATCGATAGAAACCGTATGTTTGTGGGTACAGCTGCAAAAGAAGACCGCTCTATCATGAACGTTTGCTTCGTTATGGCTGATAAGTTCAAAGATAAGGAAGCTGATTTCATGGCATTTGCTAAACAACGTGGCATGGTGGGAATCAAGGGACACCGCTCTGTTGGTGGATTCCGCGCTTCTATCTATAACGCTTGCCCAATCGAATCTGTACAGGCTTTGGTGGAATGCATGCGTGATTTTGAAAAATTAAATGCTTAATAATGATAACTTTATATAATGGTATCCGGTATGTCCGGATACCGTTATATGTTTTATATTAACCTGTCGCGTATTTTACGCAATAAAATTGTTTTACCATGAAAGTTTTAGTTGCTACAGAAAAACCTTTTGCTAAGGTGGCCGTTGATGGCATTCGTAAAGAAGTGGAAGGTGCAGGATTTGAACTTGCCCTGCTCGAAAAATATACAGAAAAGAAACAATTGTTGGACGCTGTTGCTGATGCCGATGCAATTATTATCCGTTCTGATATTGTTGACGCTGAAGTTTTGGCTGCAGCCAAACAGTTGAAAATTGTTGTACGTGCCGGTGCCGGTTACGATAATGTTGATTTGGCTGCTGCTACTGCTGCCGGTGTATGTGTGATGAATACTCCGGGACAAAATTCAAATGCTGTGGCTGAATTGGCGCTTGGAATGATGGTGTATGCTGTCCGCAATTTCTACAATGGTACTTCTGGTACTGAATTGAAAGGAAAACGTTTGGGTATCCATGCTTTCGGAAATGTGGGTAGAAATGTAGCACGCATTGCCAAAGGTTTCGGAATGGAAGTTTATGCTTTTGATGCTTTCTGCCCTGCAGAAGTGATTGAAAAGGATGGTGTGAAAGCACTTGCTTCTGCTGAAGCTTTGTATGAAACCTGCGACGTGGTTTCTTTGCATATTCCGGCAACAGCAGAAACTAAGAATTCTATCAATTATGCTTTGTTAAATAAGATGCCTAAGGGTGCTTTGCTTGTCAATACCGCACGTAAGGAGGTTATCAACGAAGCTGAAATGGTTAAATTGATGGAAGAACGCACCGATTTCAAATATGTAACGGATATTATGCCTGCCAACCATGCTGAAATGATGGAGAAATTTGCAGGACGTTATTTTGCTACTCCAAAGAAAATGGGTGCACAAACTGCTGAAGCTAACATCAATGCTGGTATTGCTGCTGCATCTCAGATTGTTGATTTCATCAAGAATGGCAACGAACGTTTTAGAGTGAATAAATAATTTCATAAAATAGAGATGCAAGTGCGCCTTTCCAAACGGAAGGCGCACTTTTTTATAAATGAATATGTTGACCAAACGGAATCCGTATTTATGGAGGACGGATTGATTTACGTATAGATTTACCGGGTTGCTACGTTGCAACTCTTCGGCAGGATGGTAAACAACTTACAAGTACTAAACTGTTAGTACCATAATGTGCCCTCATTGTTCATTTGTCATTCTTTTTGACGCATGAATCTTTGAATCTTCGCTTGAAGTGCATATATTTGCGTATATTTTCTAATAAGAGAAGTACGAATATGCATGTATTGATTTTTTGGCTAGTAGTAGCTCTTATGCTGGCTGAGTTTGCTTTGGAACGTCTGCTTTCTTTCCTGAATATGCGACATTCCACACAACCGATACCAGCTATCTTGTCTGGAATATACGATGAAGAGAAATATGCCCGCCAGCAGTCCTATTTCCGTACAAATGTGCGTTTGGGGATGGTCAGCAGTGTGTTCAGCTTTTTGCTGATGTTTGGTTTGTTTGTTTTCAAGGGATTTGCATGGCTCGATGCGTTGGCACGCATGTGCACTTCCAATGAGTTGTTGGTTTCTCTGCTCTTCTTTTTGTTTTTTTGCATTCTTTCGGCCGTGGTCAGTTTGCCATTCCAGATTTACGATACCTTTGTGGTTGAAGAACGTTTTGGTTTTAACAAGGTAACTCCTAAACTGTTTATACTCGACCGACTGAAAGGCTGGATGCTGAGCATTCTTATCAGTGGATCGCTTTTGACAGCTGTCATTTCTATCTATCAATTGATGCCTGACTATTTCTGGCTGCTGGCATGGGCGGTTGTCAGTGCCTTCAGCCTGTTTATGAGTCTGTTCTATTCCGAACTGATTGTGCCTCTTTTCAATAAACAGACACCCTTGCCGGAAGGAGAGCTGCGTACTGCCATAGAGGCTTTCGCCAATAAAACAGGCTTTGCCTTGAAGAATATCTATGTCATAGACAATTCCAAACGCTCAACAAAAGCCAATGCTTATTTTACGGGATGGGGAAAGAAAAAAAGGATTGTCTTGTATGATACGTTGATTGAGATGATGTCAACCGATGAGATTGTTGCTGTACTGGCACATGAAATCGGACACAACAAATATAAGCATACCATTAAGCACATGGTGGTTTCTCTATTAACCAATTTGTTGATGTTCTATCTGTTGGGACTGGTCTTGAAATACGATGTGTTTGCTCAGGCCGCAGGTTGTGAAACGGCTTCTTTTCATGTCAATATGCTGGTGTTCGGTGTTTTATATACCCCTCTGAGCTTGCTTTTGGGATTGGCGGGCAATGTCTTGTCGCGCAGTAATGAATTCCAGGCCGATGCTTTTGTCAAAGAGAATGGCATGGCCGATGCTTTAGTTTCTGCATTGAAAAAACTGTCAGCACAGTCTTTGTCCAATTTGACACCACATCCTGCTTATGTATTCTTTAATTATTCACATCCGACACTCTATGAAAGGGTGAAGGCTTTGATGGACTAAATGGGGAACTGTATATGAGAATCGGTATTATAGGGGCTATGCCCGAAGAAATGGAAAAGATTTTGGCTGCTATCCCACAGCCTGTTATAGAGGAATATGGCAAGCGCAAATATTATTGTGGAAAATGGGGTGATTGGGATGTGGTTGGTGTGTTTTCACGCTGGGGAAAGGTCGCTTCTGCAGCCACGGTTACGGAGTTAATCGTACGTTATGCAGTCGATAAAATCGTTTTTGTGGGCATAGCTGGAGCGGTTTCGCCCGATTTGAATGTGGGTGATGTAGTGGTGGCCAGTGGATTCTATCAGCACGATATGGATGCACGCCCTCTGATGCCGCGTTTTGAATTGCCGTTGACTGGAAAGGCTTATCTGCCGCAGGCAGAAGCGGAAACTAAAAAAGGACTGAAAGCAGTCAGCGCATTTCTGGAGAACGCTCCGTCTTTTCGGGCACAACTTTCCGTACAAGGCATGCCTTCTCCGAAAGTGGTAGTTGGAGATATGGCTAGCGGCGATTTGTTTATTTCCAGTGCTGCTATGCGTGATACTATCCGACGCCATTTCCCTTCTGTTGCGTGTGTTGATATGGAAAGTGCGGCTGTTGCACAGGTTTGCGATGATTATGATGTCCCGTTGCTGGTGATAAGGGTTATGTCTGATGCAGCTGACGAACATGCCTCTGTAAGCGCTTCTGATTTTGTGTTGCAGCATGGGGGTGACTATCTGGCTGGTATTGTAAAACAATATGTGGAGGGCTGTTGATATGGAACAGGAAAAACATATTGAGATAGAACGAAAATATTTGGTGTGCAACGATTCATACCGTCAAATGGCTGTATCCTCGGTGAGGATAGTACAGGGATATATTTCCCGTGACCCTGAACGGACAGTGAGAGTGAGAATAAAGGGCGACAAAGGCTTTCTTACCATAAAGGGGCGTCCGAATGCAAAGGGTTGGAGCCGTTATGAATTTGAAAAGGAGATTGATATGGAGGATGCTAAGGAATTGTTGGCTTTATGTCAAGGGAGCTTGATTGATAAGGTACGCTATTTCGTTCCGTTTGGCAGTGTGGTAGTGGAGGTGGATGAATTTTTTGGTGACAATACAGGATTGGTGATAGCAGAGATTGAATTGGCCTCGGAAAATCAGGCTTTTGAAGTGCCCGATTTCATAGGACAGGAAGTAACGCAGGATGTACGTTATTACAATGCACATTTGATTGACTATCCTTATAAAGACTGGTAAGAAATACCCCTCTTTTCCCTCTGGCATGTATTCGATAATATACTTTTGTTGTAGAGTATAGGAAAATTTTATGGCCAGTAAGTCAAAAAAATAACAGAAATCTATCCGTCATATCAAATATTTCAGTAACTTTGCTTTTATAGCATATAGTTCACTGAAGATAGGATATAAATTAATTAACCGGTTGCTTCGGATGTCTTTCTGGAGCAACATAAAAATCTAGTAGTATGATGACGGTATTCTATTTGGTACCCCTTGCGGCAGTCGTTGCATTGGGCTTTGCGTATTATTTTTTTCGTGCCATGATGCGCGAGAGTGAAGGAACCGATACGATGCAACGTATCGCTTTGTTTGTGCGTCAAGGGGCAATGTCTTATTTGAAGCAGCAATACAAGGTTGTTACTTGGGTCTTTGTTGTGCTGGCTGTCTTGTTTGGTGTCATGGCGTTTTTTGATTTACAGAATCATTGGGTGCCTTTTGCTTTTCTTACGGGTGGCTTCTTTTCCGGATTGGCAGGCTTTTTTGGAATGAAAACGGCTACCTATGCTTCGGCGCGTACGGCCAATGCGGCACAAAAGTCCTTGAATGCGGGTTTGAAGGTGGCTTTTCGCTCTGGTGCTGTAATGGGGCTGGTAGTAGTTGGACTTGCTTTGCTTGACATCTCTGTCTGGTATCTGATTCTGAATGCTTTTGTAGAAGAGGCTGATGCGGCTCACAAAACTATGATGATTACCACTACTATGCTTACGTTTGGCATGGGTGCCTCTACACAGGCTTTGTTTGCCCGTGTAGGCGGAGGTATCTATACGAAAGCTGCCGATGTGGGTGCTGACTTGGTGGGTAAGGTTGAGGCTGGTATCCCAGAGGATGACCCTCGCAACCCTGCAACCATAGCCGATAATGTGGGTGACAACGTGGGTGATGTGGCTGGTATGGGAGCCGATTTGTATGAAAGCTATTGCGGTTCTATTTTGGCAACAGCGGCTTTGGGTGCATCGGCATTTATGCTTCATCCAGAGATGCAGACGAAGGCTGTCTTTGCACCGATGCTTATTGCTGCCATTGGTGTCTTCCTTTCTATATTGGGTATATTTCTGGTAAATACAAAGGAAAATGCGGACATGAAGCAATTGATGGCTTCGTTAAATAAAGGAGTGAATGTGAGTGCCGCACTTACAGCTGTAGCTTCGTTCGTGATTCTCTATTTGCTGGGCATCCAGAATTGGATAGGATTGTCTTGTTCTGTAATATGTGGTTTGTTGGCAGGTATTATCATCGGGCAAGGAACGGAATATTATACTTCTCATTCCTATCGGCCTACACAAAAGATAGCACATAGTGCGGCCACAGGTCCGGCTACGGTAATTATTTCGGGTTTGGGTTTAGGTATGGTTTCTACTTCCATCCCAGTGATAACCATAGCTTTTGCTATTCTGTTGAGCTATTTGTGTGCTATCAACTTTGATGTTATCAATTTGCTTACGCCTGTCAACCTTAGTTTGGGTTTGTATGGTATTGGCATTGCAGCTGTTGGTATGTTGTCTACACTGGGTATCACATTGGCAACGGATGCTTATGGACCGATTGCCGACAACGCAGGAGGTAATGCACAAATGAGTGGTTTGGGCGATGAAGTACGCCGCCGCACGGATGCTTTGGATGCTTTGGGCAATACGACAGCAGCTACGGGTAAAGGCTTTGCCATCGGTTCTGCGGCTTTGACTGCCTTGGCTTTGCTGGCTTCTTATATTGAAGAAATTAAGATCGGATTGATTCGCTTGGGCGATACGCAATTGGAAATGACCAATGGTGATGTAATTCCGGTTGCTTCTGCCAGCTTTGGCGATTTTATGAACTACTATCAGGTTACATTGATGAACCCCAAAGTTTTGATAGGAGTGTTTGTGGGTGCCATGATGGCTTTCTTGTTCTGTGGACTGACCATGAATGCGGTTGGGCGTGCGGCTCAAAAAATGGTGGAGGAGGTACGCCGGCAGTTCCGTGAGATTAAAGGTATCCTCACGGGTGACGCAACGCCAGATTATGCCCGTTGTGTGGCTATATCAACTAAGGGTGCACAGCATGA
>CALUKG010000067.1 GCA_944321155.1 uncultured Bacteroidales bacterium
AAAAATGGGCTGACCTCGCAAATGAAGTCAGCCCTATTTTTATTCCTTTGCAAAATTTTTATCGGACAGCAATAATTCTTTATAATTTCATCAAACCCCAGGATGAGGTTTCTAATTTAATTTCATAATATTGCACTTGCAGATTGACTCTACCCCTTTGTTCATCTATTTCATTCATTTGTCTTTTCGCTCCTCTTGCCGTATCTTTGTTCCCGCATTAAATAACGTATATGGAAAAGAGAATCTTACTGATAGCTGTGTGGTTATTGACTGCTTGCGTTGCTTTTGCGGCAACTCCAACACTGGCTGGTACTTACAAATTCAAGGATAGTTATTCGGGCGAGGATGCTAAAGTGAAGATTTATGACAATGGAAAGGGCGGATACGATGCCCGTATCGTATGGTTGGCGCGGCCCAACAATCCGGATGGTTCGCCACGTCTGGATGAAAAAAATCCTGACCCGGCTTTGAGAACTAGAAAGGCCTATGAAATCGTTGTCGCTAAAAACCTCAAATACAACGAGAAGAAACAACGTTGGGAGACCAAGGAACTCTATCATCCATCTTACGGAAAATACTTTTCTGCTTATATGGAATTCGAGTCAGCTACACGTCTCAAGGTACGAGGGTATGTAGGTACTCCGGCATTGGGACAAACAGAATATTGGGAAAAAATAGAATGAGAATGTCATTGCGCAATACATTGGCTGAACGTATTCTTGTGCTCGATGGGGCCATGGGTACCATGATTCAGCGCTATCATCTTACAGAAGAAGATTACAGAGGACAACGGTTTGCTTCCGTTCAAATCCCTCAAAAAGGTAATAACGACCTTTTGTGCCTTACACAGCCGCAAATAATTGCAGAGATACACAGGCAATATTTGGAAGCTGGTGCAGACATCATTGAAACTTGCTCGTTTAATTCCCAACGTATCTCTATGGCCGATTATGGCATGGAGAATTTGATTGTGGAATTGAATGAAGCGGCTGTCAGAATAGCCAGAGAGCAGGCTGATGCCATGACCAAGCTTACACCCCATAAGCTGCGTTTTGTGGTGGGGTCAGTTGGCCCGACATCTAAAACGACCTCTTTGTCGCCCGATGTGGAGAATCCGGCTTTTCGTGCCATTACGTTCGACGAGCTGGTAGAGGCTTATGTGGAGCAGATGGTTGTGCTGATACGGGGTGGGGTGGATGCTCTTTTGATTGAAACCGTTTTTGATACACTCAATGCTAAGGCTGCCATTTATGCGGCTACCGAAGCAATGAAGATAGCTGGAAAGCAGACGGAAATCATGTTGTCGGCCACTGTTGCTGACTCAGCGGGACGTACGCTTTCAGGACAAACACTCTCGGCTTTCTGGGCATCAGTAGAACATGCCGGTATGCTTTCTGTCGGACTCAATTGCTCGTTTGGTGCTAAGGATATGAAGCCTTATCTGAAAGAGTTGGCCGATTTGGCAACATGCTACGTCAGTGCCTATCCGAATGCAGGTCTCCCTAACCAAATGGGAGAATATGATGAAACACCGGAAACGATGGCCTCACATGTCAAGCCTTATATTGAAGAAGGTTTAGTCAATATTATCGGTGGCTGTTGCGGTACGACTCCGGCACACATCGCAGCCTATGCTCCATTGGTTGAGGGGGCTTCTCCGCGGATACCGCAAAAAGATAATCAGCGCTTGCGTTTGGCAGGATTGGAAATGTTGGAAATTTAATGTGTTATGGAAATACTTATTACCAATGACGATGGAATAAAGGCGCCGGGAATACATGTCTTGGCTGGCATCATGCAACAACTCGGACATGTAACGGTGGTAGCTCCTGATGGGCCGCGTTCTGGACAATCGAGTGCATTGACCGTCAATTCTCCGTTGCGTCTTAGAAAAAAGGAGGAAACGCCTTCCTTGACTGTTTATGTATGCAACGGTACGCCGGCTGATTGTATCAAATTGGCGCTTGACCAGTTGTACAATGACAATAACAAGCCCGACTTGGTCGCTACGGGAATAAATCATGGTTCTAATTCTGCTATTAGTGTAATCTATTCTGGTACAATGGGTGCGGCCATGGAGGGTTGTGTCAGCGGGATTCTTTCGATTGGCTTTTCTCTGTGCAATCATGCTATGGAGGCCGACTTTAGTTTCTTTGAGGCCTATATATTGCAGCTTACCAAACGGATTCTTGCCATGGAGGTGCCCTATGGAACCTGTTTCAATGTCAATGCCCCGTGCGGCGAGTTAAAGGGCATAAGGGTGGCACGTCAATGCAAGGGTAGATGGATTAAGGAGTTTGAGAAGCGTACAGACCCACATGGACGCGATTATTATTGGATGACGGGTGAGTTTCTGAATGCGGAAACAGATGCAAATGATACGGATGAGGCTTGGTTGAACCAAGGATATATTACTGTCGTTCCTGTCAGAATTGATATGACCGATTATGATTTGCTGACACAAATGAGATCATTGGAAGTATGAACGAGAACAGTGTTTTCAATCGTTATTGGATAGGCATCGTGGTGGGATTGCTTTTGCCGACTGCATTCGGTTTGCTTTATCTGTATCGTATGGGGTTGTGGAATTCCTTTTTTAATTCTCTGACCATGCATTACATCGGAGACCAGATGTATGCTTTGCTTGGTCGGGTACTTCTGGTGGCAGTTTTTCCTAATCTTGCCTTGGTGTTTGTTACTTACAAAACGGAATGGTGGAAAACAGCTAAAGGATTGCTGATTGCAACAATGCCCTATTTTATTGCAAGTATTTTCTTGCTATCGTAACTTATACTATTTTTAACTATGATAAAAGATGTCTATAAAGGCCATCTTGCTATGCTGACGGCCAATATTTTGTGGGGCCTTATGGCGCCAATCTCAAAGGTTGTGTTGAATGCGGGTATAATAACTTCTTTTGCTCTGACCGATTTTCGTATTTTTGGTGCAGCAATAGCGTTTTGGATTGCTTCTATTTTCGTTCCTAAGGAAAAGGTGGCGCCCAATGATATGATGCATCTGTTTTTTGCCGCTTTATTGGCTATTGTATTCAATCAAGGTTCCTATATTGTCGGAGTGGGTCTTACATCGCCTATTGATGCGTCTGTGATTACTACTAGTACGCCAATTCTTACAATGATAATATCGGCGCTTTATTTGAAAGAACCGGTTACGGGCAAGAAGGTTATTGGTATTTTACTTGGTGCAGCAGGCGCTTTACTTCTCATAATGAGCGGACAACAACAAGGGGTTGGTTCTGGAAACGTATGGGGCGATTTGCTTTGCTTGTCGGCTCAGCTTAGCTTCTCCATGTACATCGTCTTTTACAAAGGACTGATTAGTCGCTATAGTCCTATTACGATAATGAAGTGGATGTTTACCTATGCAAGTATTTGTATGGTGCCTTTCTCCTACAGCATTATGTCACATGTTCAATGGACGGATATGAATTGGAATGTGGTAAGTGGAATTGCTTATGTTGTTTTATGTGGAACGTTCATTACTTATTTGCTTGTGCCTATAGGACAGAGGACATTGCGGCCTACGGTTGCCGTAATGTACAATTACGTGCAACCTATTGTTGCTAGTACGGCGGCTCTGTTGTGGGGAATTGGTGAATTCACTTTCTTGAAGGTCATTGCGGTTGTTTTGGTTTTTGTGGGTGTCTTTGTGGTGACGCAAAGCAAGAGCCGTCAACAGCTCGAGGCGGAAAAAATGCAGCAGGAATCTTAGCTGTCTCTTAGGTGCAATGATGGTAAAATGGAGAGATTGTTCGCTATTTGTTTCTGAACAGGCCTTTCGTTATCTTTGCATGCGGAATTTTGTGAAATAAATTAGTTCATAAATATATGGAAAAGTTATTTAGTGGTCTGCCTTATAAGGTGGCGGATATGAGTTTGGCTGATTTTGGCCGCAAGGAAATTGAATTGTCCGAAAAGGAAATGCCGGGCTTGATGGCATTGCGTGAAAAATATGGCAAGGAAAAACCTTTGAAGGGAGCACGTATCATGGGGTCTCTCCACATGACCATACAAACGGCTGTGCTTATTGAAACTTTGGTTGAATTGGGTGCTGAGGTGCGCTGGTGTAGTTGCAATATTTTCTCTACGCAAGACCATGCGGCTGCTGCAATTGCTGCTGCAGGGGTGCCTGTTTTTGCATGGAAAGGTGAAACGCTTGAGGAGTATTGGTGGTGCACATTACAAGCACTTACTTTCGATGGACACAAAGGGCCGAATGTGATTGTCGATGATGGTGGCGACGCTACTTTGATGATTCATGTTGGAGCTGCTGCAGAAAAGGATGCTTCTGTTTTGGATAAGGAAGCTGGTGGAGAAGATGAATTGCGTCTTTATGAAATTCTGAAAGGTGTATTGAAAGAGGATAATGGCATTTGGGGACGCATGGTGCCAGAAATTCGTGGGGTTTCTGAGGAAACCACAACGGGTGTGCACCGTCTCTATCAGATGATGGAAAAAGGGGAATTGCTTTTCCCTGCATTTAATGTCAATGACTCTGTTACAAAATCCAAGTTTGATAACCTTTACGGTTGCCGCGAATCTTTGGCTGATGGTATTAAGCGTGCTACAGATATCATGCTTGCGGGCAAAGTAGTGTGTGTATGTGGCTATGGCGATGTGGGTAAAGGATGTGCACGTAGTATGCGGGCTTATGGTGCACGGGTGGTAGTTACAGAGATAGACCCGATATGCGCATTGCAGGCCTCTATGGAAGGATTTGAGGTGTTGACTGTTGAAGATGCATTACCGTTTGCCGATATATATGTTACTACTACAGGTAACTGTGACATTATTTGTATGGAACACATGCTGGCAATGAAAGACAGTGCTATTGTATGTAATATTGGCCATTTTGACAACGAGATTCAAGTGGATAAGCTGAAGCATTTCGATGGTATTCAGTGTGTGAATATCAAACCGCAGGTGGATAAATACATTTTCCCTGATGGACATAGTATCTTGCTTTTGGCTGATGGACGTCTGGTCAACCTTGGTTGTGCAACAGGTCATCCTTCTTTTGTGATGAGTAACTCGTTTACCAACCAGACTCTGGCACAAATTGAATTGTTTACCAAGAAATACGAAGTGAGAGTGTATCGTTTGCCAAAACATCTGGATGAGGAGGTAGCTCGCTTACATTTGGATAAGTTGGGTGTAAAACTCACGAAACTCACTCAGAAGCAGGCTGATTATATTGGTGTTTC
Organism: uncultured Bacteroidales bacterium; assembly: GCA_944321155.1. Taxonomy (GTDB): domain Bacteria; phylum Bacteroidota; class Bacteroidia; order Bacteroidales; family Paludibacteraceae; genus Gallipaludibacter. Next base: position 5,225 of record CALUKG010000067.1, read on the forward strand.
TGTCGATGGACCTTACAAGGCAGAACACTACCGCTATTGATTAAAGGGAAAATTTTAGGTACGGGGGATATGTCTGATAATTCTAGGCATATCCCTTTTTGTTATGATGTTCATTTCATACGGCTCTGTAAATGCTTCCCGGCAATGCTCTTACTAATCCTTTGAATTCCATGGTTATCAGTTCTGCAGAGATACTGCTGAAAGGCATTTGTAGCAGAAGTGCCAGTTCATTGATGTGCAGACCGTCACCATGACTGCGGAGTTGCTCTAATATACGGCGTTCTGTGTCCGTAAGTTCATCGAAAAGTTGTGTCTGCACGGGTTGCTTGTTTTGGGCTATGAGATCCCAGTTCATATAGCGGATAAGGTCGTCTGCGTTTTCAATAAGTGCGGCAATATTCCGTTTGATAAGCTGGTTGCATCCAGCCGACTCTTTGTCTTCTGGTCTGCCAGGAAAGGCGAAAACATCTCTATTGTAGCCATTGGCATAGTTGGCGGTGATGAGTGAGCCGCCTTTTTCTTTTGATTCGACAACGATAACGGCGTCTGCAAGACCGGCAATAATGCGGTTGCGCCTTACAAAATTTCCAGCGTCAGGGATGGTTCCGGAGCAGAACTCGGTGAGAATGCCGCCGCTTTCCAACATTTGTGCAGCCGTATTCCGATGACTGCTGGGGTATATGGTGTCAAGCCCGTGAGCCGGAATACCAATGGTGGGAATGCCGGTTGCAAGAGCTGTCCTATGTGCGCAAATGTCAATACCGTATGCAAGTCCGCTGATAATGGTAAGGTTGCTCATGCGCTCTCCTATCTCTTTGACGAGCCTCTCAGTATTGATTTTGCCTCTGTCTGTTGGCTTACGTGTACCGACAATGGCTATAAAATGCCCGGCATCAGGGTGTAGGTTGCCTAAACCGTAAAGCATTAGCGGGGCGTCGGCACATTCTTTCAATCGGTAAGGATAAGTCGGGTCTGTATAAAAATAGGTCTTTATGTTTTTGCTCTCAATAAAGGCCACTTCCTTGTCCGCTTTTTCCAGCACTTCCCTTTTTTTGATGGCAGCCGCACGCTCAGCACCAATTGATGGGAGTTTTGACAATGCCTGGGTGGATTCTTTGAATATGGCCTCTGCGTTTCCGAAATGTGATATAAGTTGTTTGGCTCTGATTAGCCCGATATCTTCGATAAAATTCAAGGCTATTTGGTAAAGAAGTTGTGAGTTCATGAGCGTTTTGATTTTAAGTGGTTGTAAATCAGAAAAAGAGCACAACCGGCAAGACAGCCTATGCAGTTGGAAAGACAGTCGTAAATACTACCGGTTCTTGGAGGAAAGAAGTATTCTTGCAGAAGCTCCATTATTATACCATATAGGCTACTCAAGATGATGACGGATAATACTAAATGTGCATGGTTGTCGGTCTGATTGCGGCGGTCGAAACAAGCGGTAAACGACAATACGGAGTACATGCCGAAATGCACTATCTTGTCAAAATGAGGTAACAAGAGGGTAATCCCAATACTGGGGGTGCTTCTAGTGATTGATGCATAGAGTATTAGCAAAAGAATGGACAAGGTCCTCCAATATGTTTTGAAAAAGTTTGTCATAAGAAAGCTTTCTGTTTACAAAGATAAATGTTTTTCTTCTTTTTTCAGATATCTATAGTGGTTGTACTTTGATTTGAGTATCCCTAATGGGCAATAATTGCCTAAAATGGTGTCGAATTTGTGTTTTTGGTGCAAATTATTTGTATTATAAGTGTGTCAGTAAATTCTTTTTTGTATTTTTGCGGCAATAATTGCAATGTGGAGTTGTCAAAAATGAACAATTTGATAGAACATACGGGGGTCGTACAAGCCAAACAGGAGGGAGCTGTAGTAGTATTGATTACCCAAAGTTCCGCATGTTCGTCATGTCATGCAAAGAGTGCATGTACGGCGGCGGATAAAAGTGAGAAACAGGTGGAGGCGCTTGTTCTGGATGATGATATTGCAGTTGGTGATGTTGTGGTGGTATATGGACAACGGAAATTGGGAATGAAAGCTGTATTCTGGGCCTTCATTGCTCCTTTCGTTCTTCTTTTTATTACTCTGATATTGTTGCAGCAAACGGAATTGTCGGAAGTGTTGAGAGGAACTGTTTCGTTGGCGACCTTGATTCCTTATTATGTTGTTTTGTCTTTTTTCCGGGAGAGTCTCAAAAAGGAGTTCTGCTTCTATGCGAGAAAAGCATGATAAGGCTTAATTTGAATCCTGAATATTAATTATAAACTAATTAAAGATGAACCTAATTGTTGTGTCGTTAATTACTTTGGGCGTGACGGGCTGTCTGGCAGCTATTATTCTATATGTGGCCGCCCAAAAGTTTAAAGTATTCGAAGACCCTCGTATTGAACAAGTTGAAGCATTGCTTCCGGGAGCGAATTGTGGTGGGTGTGGTTTCCCTGGCTGCCATGGTTTTGCTGAAGGCTGTGTAAAGGCTGAAACAATGGAGGGACTTTTGTGTCCGGTAGGTGGACAACCGACTATGGAGAAAGTGGCAGAAGTACTTGGAAGAGCTGCCGTGGCTACTGAACCGATGGTGGCTGTTGTCAGATGTAATGGTACTTGTGCCAATCGTCCACGTACTACAGAGTATAATGGCTCCAAGAATTGCCAGATTGTAGCTAACCTTTATGCCGGTGAAACGGGATGCTCCTATGGTTGCCTTGGCTATGGTGATTGTGCTGCTGCATGTAAGTTTGGTGCTATTGTTATCAACAAAGAAACAGGATTGCCTGTTGTTGATGATGAAAAATGTACAGCTTGTGGGGCTTGTGTAAAGGCTTGTCCGAAAAATGTAATCGAACTCCGTAAGAAAGGACCGAAATCTCGTCGAATCTTTGTTAGTTGTATCAATAAGGATAAAGGTGGTGTGGCTAAGAAGGCTTGTTCTGCTGCATGTATTGGCTGCGGAAAATGTGCTAAGGAATGTCCGTTTGGAGCAATTACTGTTGAAAATAACTTGGCATACATTGACTTTACAAAATGCCGTCTCTGCCGTAAGTGTGTGGCTGTTTGTCCAACGGGAGCCATTCATGAAGTGAACTTCCCGCCTAGAGCACCGCAAGTGGAAGAAAAGGCTGCTCCAAAGGTGGAACCGGCTGCAGTACAGACTGAAGCGCCTAAAACAACTGAGGCATAATAATATTGATAATCCAAAGAGTTTTATATAAGATGAAAACATTTAGAATAGGTGGTGTCCATCCGCATGAAAATAAATTGTCGGCTGGACAAAAAATTCAAAATGTTCCCCTACCAAAACAGGCAGTGGTTCTTTTGGCACAACATCTGGGTGCGCCTGCCACTCCGGTAGTAGAAAAAGGGACGGAGGTGAAGGTTGGCCAATTGATTGCAACGGCCAGTGGATTTATTTCGGCAAATGTACATTCTCCGGTTTCCGGAAAAGTGGCTAAAATTGACACTATTGTTGATGGATGGGGATTGAAAACACCTGCCGTATTTATCGATGTAGAAGGAGATGAATGGCTCGATACAATCGACCGTTCTGACAAGTTGAACACAATCTGCAAATTGGAACCGGCTGAAATCGTAAAGAAAGTGGGTGAAGCTGGTATTGTCGGATTGGGTGGCGCATGCTTCCCTACACATGTTAAGTTGGCGCCGCCTCCCGGAAAGAAGGCTGAGGTCTTGGTTGTCAATGCTGTGGAATGTGAGCCTTATTTGACGTGCGACCACCAGCTTATGATGGAACATGGCGAAGAAATTATGGTGGGCGTAAGCATCATCATGCGAGCTATAGGAGTTACAAAAGCAATTATCGGTATAGAGAACAATAAACCGGATGCTATTAAATATATGACGGAATTGGCCTCTAAGGTAATGGGTGTTGAGGTCTTGCCATTGAAACTCAAATATCCGCAAGGAGGTGAAAAACAGCTGATAGATGCATGCATCCATCGCCAAGTGCCAAGTGGTGCCCTACCAATCGAAGTAGGTGCAGTGGTGCAAAATGTGGCTACTGTATATGCTGTTTATGAGGCTGTACAGAAAAACAAACCTCTTATTGAACGCGTAGTGACTGTAACGGGTAAGTTTGTAGCAAAACCGGGTAACTTCCGTGTTCGTTTCGGTACTCCGTTGAATGATATTCTGGCTATGGCTGGTGGAATTCCGGAAAATACAGGAAAAATTATTGCAGGTGGTCCTATGATGGGACGTGCCATGAGCAATACAGATATGCCTGCTAATAAACGTATCTCTGGCCTGTTGCTCATGCCACAGGAAGAGTCAAAACGTAAAGAACCGCAAAATTGTATCCGTTGCGCTAAATGTGTGTCTGTTTGTCCAATGGGACTTGAACCTTATATGCTGGCTAAACAAGCAGGATTGGGACTTTGGGATGAAATGGAGGCAATACATGTGATGGATTGTATCGAATGTGGTTGCTGTTTGTTTACTTGCCCAAGTAACAGACCTTTGCTCGATTATATTCGTATGGGTAAAAATAAGGTGGGAGGCATTATTCGTGCCCGCAATATGAAAAAATAATCTGAAAAAATATACAGACATGAATAAATTAATAGTAGCACCTGCTCCTCATGTACACAGTGGGGATTCGGTTAGAAAGAACATGCTGAATGTGATAATTGCCCTGATTCCGGCTTATCTGGTTTCTTTGTATTTTTTCGGATTGGGCGCATTTATCGTAAGTGCAACAGCTGTTGTATCTTGTGTAGTGTTTGAATACCTTATTCAACGTTTTATATGTAAACAGAAAAGTTCCATAGGCGATTTGTCTGCTGTATTGACAGGCATGCTTCTGGGCTTTAACTTACCTTCTAACTTGCCGGTTTGGATGGTGGTTGTGGGAGCTTTGGTGGCAATCGGTGTCGCAAAAATGTCATTTGGTGGTTTGGGCAACAACTTGTTTAACCCTGCACTGGTGGGACGTGTATTCCTTTTGATTTCATTCCCTGCTCCGATGACTACATGGCCAACTCCATCTCCAATGACAATGAACTATCTTGATGCACAGACAGCAGCAACCCCTCTTTCACTTATGAAGGAAAAGGGTACTGAGGCTTTACCTGCATTGTGGGATATGTTTATTGGTAATATGGGGGGATCTTTAGGTGAGGTTTCTGCGTTAGCTTTATTGATTGGAGGTATATATCTTATTGCCACCAAGACTATTACATGGCATATACCGGTAAGTGTGTTGTTGACAGCCTTTGTATTTTCGGGAATCCTTTGGTTGGTTGATGGTACGGTTTACGCCAACCCTATGGTACATTTGTTGACGGGTGGTCTGATGTTGGGAGCTATCTTTATGGCAACAGATTATGTCACTTCTCCAATGTCGCCTCTTGGACAACTGGTTTATGGTGTGGGTATCGGTATTATTACAATTGTCATAAGGGTATTCGGCTCTTATCCGGAAGGAATGTCATTCGCCATTTTGATCATGAATGCTGCAACTCCATTGATCAATATGTACATACATCCTAAACGCTTTGGCGAAAATAAAAAGTAAATACAATAAAAGACGAAAGGAGATATTTGTATGAAACTGGAATCGAATTTTAAAAATATGGTCTTGGTCCTCACGATAATCTCGTTGATAGCTGCTGGTGTTTTGGGATCTGTCTACCAGGTTACGGAAGAACCAATTGCCAAAGCGAAAGCGGAAAAGCAACAGAATGCTATCAAGCAGGTGTTGGGTGATTTTGACCGTTTAGAGGAAGAAGTGGTTGATGGTATTACACTTTATAAAGGATATATTGCTGATGAATTTGTTGGTGCAGCTGTAGAAGCGTCATCAAATGGATTTAGTGGTGAAGTCAAGATAATGGTCGGCTTCGATAAAGATGGTAACATCCTTGATTATGCTGTCTTGCAACAGGCAGAAACTCCAGGTCTTGGTACCAAGATGGTGGATTGGTTTAAAACCGATAAGGGCAACCAGAATATTAAAGGAAAAAATCCTGGTAAAAAGGAACTGAAAGTCAGCAAGGATGGCGGTGATGTTGATGCCATTACTGCCGCAACAATCAGTTCGCGTGCTTTTCTTGGAGCTGTTAACAAAGCCTATGCTGCTTATAGTGGAGGGGATGTTAATGCCGTGAGTGGCGCATCCAATGTACAATCTCAATCGACCGATTCTGTAGCATGCGATTCACAACAATCTGTTGTTGCTGATAGTGCAGCTGTTATAACGGATAGTATTAATGTTATAAATGATTAGAACAATGAAGAGCTTGAATGTTATCATAAACGGACTTGTAAAGGAGAACCCGACTTTTGTTCTTTTGTTGGGTATGTGTCCTACTTTAGGTACTACTTCTTCTGCTATCAATGGTATGAGTATGGGATTGGCAACTACATTTGTGTTGATTTGCTCAAATGTGGTGATATCTCTGATTAAGAACTTGGTGCCAGATAAAGTGAGAATCCCGTGTTATGTGGTTGTGATCGCAGCGTTTGTTTCTGTGTTGCAAATGTGTATGGAAGCTTATGTTCCTGCAATATATGAAACGTTGGGATTGTTTATTCCTCTGATTGTAGTTAACTGTATTGTTTTGGGAAGAGCCGAGGCCTTTGCTGCTAAGAACAATGCGTGGTATTCTGCTCTTGATGGCGTTGGAATCGGCCTTGGATTCACTTTTGCATTGACGCTCCTTGGAGCAATACGTGAGTTGCTGGGTACGGGAAAAGTGTTCTCTATGACTATTTTTGCCGAAAGCTATGGTGCGCTGATTTTCGTTTTGGCACCAGGCGCATTCATCGCATTGGGTTATCTCATTGCTATTGTAAATAGACTGCGCAAAGCATAGTTTTTTATTAACCGATTAAA
>CALUKG010000068.1 GCA_944321155.1 uncultured Bacteroidales bacterium
CGGAAATCCTGGATACGTTCCTTGTTTCCTTCGATAATGCGGTAAGATACTGTAATGGTGTCACCGCTCTTGAATGCAGGGAATTCTTTCTTTTCTCCCTGGAAAGCTTGTTCAGCTACTTTAATTAAATCCATTGTTAATTACTTATTTAAGGGTTAAAGCAGAGTGTAACAGCCATCAATCCATTCTGCCAGAGACTCCGCCCAAAAATCAGACCGCAAAGATAGGACTTTTTCTCGGAACGGCAAACACTATTCGAAACTATTTTGAGTTTAACTCGCTTTTTTCATGAAATAGTTTCTTCCAATAATGCAGGCTACCAATAAGCTGGCTATAAGAATAACCGTGAAAATGCTACTGGTAATGTTGTCCGAATCAAACAAATAGGCGAATACATAAACTACCAATGCCAAGGCAAACATCTTCATGCCTATATCCATAGCTCGATAAAAAAGAAAATAGCGGTGTTTTTTCCACTTTGCTTTGGCTTCGTCATAAGCTTCTTGTGTGGGCTCTATATTTTCAAAGAACATGTTTTTCTGCCCGTAATAGTATTTGAGGGTTCCGTAATAGAAAAACCACCATAAGGGTCCCCATATTGGGAAATAAGGAACGACTATCATAAAATCATGTAATACGACTTCTGATACAAGGCATTCAAGCAGCAGAGTGCCGGCTGTAAGAAGGAGGCTGTGCTTCATCGCACGTTGTTGGATGGTCTTGTTCATAATACTATCGTTTAAGGTGAGGAAATAGGTTATATTTGTCTCCCAAGGAGTGAATATGCTGCAGCAGGACCTTCTTTTAGTCTGGTGTAAAGATATGAAAAATAATCCTCTTATGCAAGAAAATTATTAGAGTTTCTTTGCTTTTTGATGTTTTAAATTTTATAGGATATTAATGGCAATTTGGGCGCAGGCTTCAGCATCAGCCAATGCATGATGGTGTTGGGTCAGGTCATATCCGCATGCTGCCGCTACTGTGTGCAGTTGATGGTTGGGGAGTTGGTTCTTGAAGGCTTTTCTGGAAGCTCTGCAGGTGCAGACAAATGAGTAATCGGGATAGTCCATTTGGTAGGTGCGGTAGGCCGCTTTCAAACATCCTTCATCAAACGGACTGTTGTGGGCGACCAGGGTGAGTCCTTCGATCAGTGGTGCTATTTCTTTCCATACATCAGGGAAAATGGGCGCATGCTCCGTGTCCTCACGCACAAGTCCATGTACTCGGGTATTGAAATAGGAATAATAATTGGGTGTTGGACGTATAAGGCGGTAAATCTTGTCCACTATCTGACCATTGCGTACAATGACAACACCAACACTGCAAATGCTTGACCTTTCATTATTGGCGGTTTCAAAATCAATAGCTGCAAAATCCAACATATTCCGTTTCTAGACTTATTCTTCCTTGTCCAGTTCGCCCGCTTTCCATTTTGTATAATCGGCAGAGAGAAGTGCCAAAAGTTTGCTTACTTCTTCCCGCATGTGTTGCGTGTCCTCGCTGATGTTTTCTTTCTTGCGTTGTAATTGCAGAAAACCATATAGGAAAATGAAACACATTTCGATATTGGACATGCTGGGGCGGTCGGATTTGCTCTTAAGCAGGGCAAGAGAGGGAATCAGTTGATAAAGCTTGGCAGTGTAGGCAACATCCTTGCCGCTGGATACTAAATAATCATTCAGTTCTTCTAATTCCAGCAAAGTGTTTTTGACTAACTGAATATGCCCCTGCTGCATGACTCCTTCCGTGTTCATCATGTCAATCATGCTTTCATACCATTCCGAAATGCTTTTCTTGGTTTCATCGTCCACAGGATATTTGTCCACAATGGTTTCCTTGATGGCCGACATATCACCGTTTAGGGCACGTATCATATCTTCAATCTGCCACATGTAAAGCAGATATTCGGCGATATTCTGTTTTTTGAGTTGGCGGGCTATCAGCATAATCCTTATTCAATATCTTCTGGTTCTTCTTCGTCAAAATCGAATTCGTCGAAATAGTCCGGCGAAATGAATTCTTCCAGGTCGCGCCTTTCCTTTTTGGTCGGTCGTCCAGTACCTTTGGCGCGTCCGTTGGCTTGGGCAATGCGACTCAGTTCGAGCAATTCTAATTGGTCGGGTGTGGTCACATTTTCCATATATTCAGGCACCAGTTTGGCACCCATGCGGTTGTTGGCAATGGCCAGCACTTTAAACGAATAGGTAATGGGTGAACGCCTTACGGAATAAACTTCACCCACTTTCACTACACGTGAGGGCTTTACAGGTAAACCGTTGAAAGTTACCTTCCCTTTTTTGCAGGCTTCTGCGGCAATGCTGCGTGTCTTGTACACGCGCACTGCCCAAAGCCATTTGTCTATTCTGACTTCTGCCATTTCTTGTCTGATTACATGCGTTTAGGTACTTCGATACCCAATAAGGCCATACCGCTCTTGATTACTTTGGCAACATTGGCCGACAAGGTGATTCTGAACTGTTTCTTGTCTGCGTTTTCCTCACCAAGGATGGTGTAATCATGATAGAACTGGTTGTATTCCTTCACTAAGTCATATACATAATTGGCGATGACAGCAGGACTGAATTCTTCACCGGCTTCCTTGATAATGGCTGGATAATCACACAGCAACTGTATCAGATAGCTTTCCTTTTCGCTCAGTTCGATGCTCTCGTTGACTGTTGTCGGTTGGATGCCTTGTGCAGCCGCCTTACGCAATACGGAGCGGATACGTGCATAGGTATATTGGATAAACGGACCTGTATTGCCATTGAAGTCAATGGATTCCTTTGGATTGAACAGCATGTTCTTGCGTGGGTCCACTTTCAGTATGAAATATTTCAACGCACCCAAACCGACGATGCGTGCCACATTGGCTGCCTCTTCTGCGGTGCATTCTTCCAGTTTACCCAGTTCTTCCGATGTTTCTTTGGCAGTTTGTATCATGTCGGCCATCAGGTCGTCAGCATCTACCACGGTTCCTTCGCGGCTCTTCATCTTGCCTTCCGGCAGTTCCACCATGCCATAAGAGAAGTGTACCAGTTCTTTTCCCCATTTGAAGCCGAGGCGGTCGAGCAGGATAGAAAGTACCTGGAAGTGATAATTTTGTTCATTACCTACCACATACACCATCTTGTCAATAGGGTAGTCGTCAAAACGCAACTTGGCTGTTCCTATATCTTGGGTCATATATACTGAGGTGCCGTCGCTACGGAGCAGGAGTTTTTCATCCAGTCCGTCCTTGGTCAGGTCGGCCCATACACTGCCATCCTCACGTCTGTAGAAGCAGCCTTTGGCCAATCCTTCTTCCACTTTCGCTTTACCTACCAAATAGGTGTCTGATTCATAATAGATTTTATCGAAATCAACGCCCAATTTTTTGTAGGTTTCGTCAAAGCCGGCATATACCCATTCGTTCATTTGTTTCCACAAGGCACGCACTTCTTCATCGCCTTGCTCCCATTTCAGCAGCATTTGTTGTGCCTCTTTCATCAGAGGAGCTTCACGTTTGGCCGTCTCCTCGTCCATGCCTCCGGCAACCAGTTCGGCAATCTGTTTCTTGTATTCCTGGTCAAATTTCACGTAATAGTCGCCCACCAGGTGGTCACCCTTCTTGCCTGAGCTGGCTGGGGTTTCGCCATTGCCAAACAGTTTCCAGGCCAGCATGGATTTGCAGATATGAATACCCCTGTCGTTTACAATGTTGGTTTTCACCACTTTCCAGCCGTTGGCTTTCTGTATTTCAGAAATACTGTACCCCAAAAGGTTGTTTCTGATATGTCCTAAGTGTAATGGCTTGTTCGTGTTGGGTGAGGAATATTCCACCATCATCAGTGGTGAGTCTTCCTTGCTGGCGGTCTTGCCGTAATCAGCCTGTTGCTCTATGTCGTTGAGACGTTTCAGCCAGAAAGATTCAGGGATGGTCAGGTTCAGGAACCCTTTGATCACATTAAAGTTGCTTACGCAGTCGGAATGTCCCATCAGATAATTACCGATTTCCTTTCCCACTTCTTCGGGTGATTTACGGGCCATCTTTACAAATGGAAAGATAACCACAGTCAGATTACCCTCAAATTCCTTTTTGGTTTTCTGTATCTGGATTTGTCCGTCAGACACGGTGGCTCCATATAGTTCTTCAACAGCCGCTTTTACGCCATTGGCCAATACACTTTCAATATTCATACCTTGTAATTTTTGTCTGTTTCTTGATTAGTCTGCAAAAATACGCATTTTTACTGATACTTGCATCATGGTGTGTTTTTGTAGTGTTTTGGCTTGCGTTCATTTTGTAAAACGGCAGCCCGTTTCCAGACGTTCTGATTTTCACTTGGTCAACCGATTGCGAATGAAGGATGCCTTGGGTAATCTGTATTGGGTCATGCATCGTTTGTTTTATATTTCAGCTCCCAATGAGAACAATCTATGGTTGGCATTGTGCCTTTACAGTCCTATGGTGGATATGACTATGGATTCATATCGGGTTATCAATTCCTGTACAGGGCAGCTTATACAGTTGGATGAGCGTGATGATGAAAAGATACTTTCAGCGCGGGAAAAGCAAGTGTTGCGCTTGATTGACCAGGGAATGATGAGCAAACATATTGCCGATATGCTCTCCATCAGCATACACACTGTGAGTCGCCATCGCCAGGAAATCTTCAAGAAATTGCAAGTGAATAATTCCATCGAAGCATGCCGCGTTGCCAAAGAACTTCATCTGTTGTAATGGTTGCCAGTTTCTGCTGGAAACTAAGCTTAATCATTCTCGTTTGTAAATGATGTTTTGATTGTCCATGTGCAACAATTCAATGCTCCGCCACCAGTATTGATAAATGATTTCATTTGTATCTGGAAGACTTTGTCAGCATATTGTGGATATAGCTTTTTGATTTGTTCATAGGCTTCTTTGTCTGTAGTGGGATTGTCTGTGCCTGGAATGATGATGAGATCTTTGGTTTGAAGGCAATTGATATATGCCCAGCTAAGATTGTTTTTCTCGCTGACAGTTAATTCATTGACTTCAAAGTGCTCTTGAAGTATAGAGCGCATTTGTTCGGCATGTTTTTTCCCGTAAAGTGACAAATGTGTCATTACAATAGGTTTCCCATGGTCATTGCAGCCTACAAATCGTACAATACCATCAGTATGGCCGCATAAATCGCTGTGTTTCCATGGAAGCCATACAATCTCTATTTGCTTGCTCCCTAATGATTCCTTTATGAGCGATTCGATATCTGGTTGGGTATATTGAGGATTTTCCTCCATGACTTTATCAGTCATGATGATATAGCTTTTGGGTTGACCGTTTGTAGATAAAGTTTCTTCACAGGCAACCATATTTCCGCCATCAATGATTAGTGGACATTTATTTATCTCCATATGATACAGCGATGAGGTAACCTTGTCTGTATCAGTCTTAAATTGTTGTTTGTTTTTAAGATAATCTGGACTGTATTGGTATTGCGCAAATTGATTCTCTCCCCATTGTACTGGCATGTAGTCTCTACACCAGTAGTCTTTGGTATTATTAAGTAGCCCATGGGCCACATTGTTGCGGTTAAGTATTTCAATCAGTTCATTGTATAATTCGGGATAGTCAGATTTCAACCATCCCGAAACATATACAAAATCTTTATCTTCCTCCGTTATCATGATGTATTGAGAATACTTCCGTATGTATTTTAATAGAGTTATTATTTCAGGTAATCTTCAATGGAATAGACTTTTGATTCTTTGGAAAATTGCCATTCATGATTATAAGATGTTGGGTAATGGTCTTCTCTTATTCCTTTGCGCCTATTACCCTTATCTGCCACTTTTCCCTTACATTTTATGTCAACCCACACGGGATGGTAGCCCTGTTCTTCCAATGAGAATCCGGTTAGCAGTTTTTTCAGATAGGTGGATTGATTATTGACTGGACTGGAGTTGTTTTCTCTGTCTTCTTTGTATGGTATGAACTTTTGTCCTTCCTCTTCTTTTGTTCTCTTATCCCATACCAGAAAACATTTATTCTTCATATCTACCACTACATATTCACGGATAAGTGCGCTGGCACGGTACTTTTCTTTTTCGTTTTCAAACGCAATGTCGTATCCGGAATCATGTGCATGAAGACTCATAATGGGAAGGTAGGGATAATCACCCTCAATGCCTTTTCCGTTGCGATGATACATAATATCATCTTGAATTTTATTTTCATTAGGGATTACACAACCCTCTTCGGGATGAAGATAATATTCAATTGTGTGAAGGAAGATGCGATATACTTCCTTTCCATTGCCGTCTTTTACGCTAATGTATCCCCCACAGAGGAAACTGTTTGCAAGTTTTTTTAGTTCTTCTAGCAGTTTGTTTGTGCCATCCTTTTCTGACAATATCTTACACAGAGAAAAATTCTCCAGAGCTGTTTTTAATCCCATTTTGTATAATTTTTGATGTCCCTATTGCGCAAAGTTATCTGTTTTAAAGTGAAAAAGCAATAGCAGGACTTAGCCTGCTATTGATGAAAGACTATTGATTACCATAGCGTTTGCAAAGATAGTCATATAGTTTCTCGTCTTTTTCTTTTAGGACATTCCTGATTTTTTGTGGGTCAACCCATTTGTAAATGTCTTTTTTCAGTTGTTTTTTCCATGATTCGCACATGGCATTTTCGGATTGTTCACCATCGAAGCCAGTATTTAATAACTCTTTGTTCCCTGCGGGGATAACATGGATATGCATAAATTCAGTGGCTTTGATTTTTTCCGACGATTGATACTTTATCATTTGTTCTGCCCATAATGTTTGACGCATAAGTTGATAATAGGGTTCTTGAAAATAAATGGAGCCGCGATAAGGCAAAATATCCTCGTTAAGTTCAAGTTCGTTTTCACAAGTAGTATCATCAATGGAAATGGACTCCAAATATTCGGAATTTGTAATTAGTTGGCAATATCGCTTCAATCTTTCAATGCCTTTCGCTTCTGGCTGCATGGGTCTGTCGGGGTCTGATTCTTTTGACTTGTCATTGCTGCTGTATGATTCTGTGTATTTCCATTCTATCATTATCAACAGGGTTCCTCCTCCTTTCAAATCTGCAAGCATCACTGCATCTATGGATGTGCAAAATGCGCCACGATTCGGAGTGCTGTTTTCGTTCAAATGGTCGTCTTTCGATACAACTTCAAAGGCTATATATTGTGGCTTTTGGTCACAGTCAACTTTCTTCATTCCTATGATATCACCCCGTCCGGTTATTGCTTTTGCTATTCCTAGAACGGTCTCTGGGTCATTTCTAATAGCAAACAAATGGTTTAAGCAAGCTACCTGCGATGACAATGTATGATTGGGCACTTCTCGTTCATTTCCCCAAAATGCAATGTGTTCGGTCTCAAAATAATACTTCACATCATCGCGTATTTCTTCATACAAATTGAAATATTCCTGACCTTTTTGTAGGCAAAAAGAACGTTTCTTGTCTTTATACCATCCGCCTCCTCTTACTTCAGCGGGGAAAACATTATTGTCCGAACAGAGAAGCGCTTCATGACGCGCTCTTTCTTTTTCTTTGAAATCGCTGTAAACGGATAAATAATCCTTGTTTTCTTCAAACGAGAAAATGATATCCAAAGTAGTAGTATTTTTTCGATTGTTCAGTATTTCTAAAATAACTTCCTTGTTGTTCGCAATCATCGGGTGAAGGCCATCAGTTAGGAAAATGCCTTGAATTTTCTTGATACATTTCTCTTTTTGACATTCTTTTAGCTTATTAATGCCCCGATAATTCCTTTTGCACTTTGCGAATTCATAGTTGCCATAGATAAAATCCTCAATGATATTTGTATAGTATATCAGTTCTGATAAAATACCCACTTTTGTATTCCCTTTTGCTTTGAGCTCATAAAGTTTTAGGGTGTTATTGTCAATTTCCCACATATCAAGATAAGATGTAGGTAATAATCGGTTCTTCTCGGCAACGCTATTGTTGAATAAACCTAATGGCAATTGTTGGTAGATTTTTCTTTTTCCATTGGCATGATTCTCAATAAAGATACGTTCGAGTTTGGCCTCAATGTTTGCGGCTTCCTTTTGGGCTTCGTCTGATGGTGTGGTCAATACAATATTTTTGTTTTTCCATGAGGTAATTTCTTCTATTTTGTTGCATGCTTCTATTGTCCAACCGTAATTCTTTTGGGCTTTGTAAAGACGATAATAGAATTGACGGTTTTTGGATGAGCAATTGTCAAATGAGGGCGTTTCATCGAACTGGATGTTTACGCTTTTGATGCAATTGGCAGCATCATTCTTGAAGATAGCCATTAAGCAAATAATCCACCCTTCAAATGCAGAAGGGTCGTTTTGCATGTTTTCATCAAGGGATTTGTTGCTGATAACAACCTCGAGCTGGTTGTTTTCTAAAGTAAAGCCGATGTTGGATGGTAGCTGGTAGCCACATTGTTTTTCTATTTCTTTTTTGTTCATTAGTCTGTTATTTTTATATGTTAGTATTTTATGGCTTGGGGTGTTTAATCAAGCAACATTCACTCTTTGCTCGTATTAGTCTGATTGCTAGTGTGTTTTAGATTATATCGTTCAAGTGCATCATGGCGTGCATCAATGACATATCTCATTGTGTAGGCTATCACTACTTGAATGAGGGACGATTGTTCTCTGCTCAGCTTTAACTCTTCAATGTCTTTTAATTCTTCCATTAATTCGGCATAGCCCGCAGCACCCATGAGAATGCCTTGACTTTTGCTTTTGCACCCTTCCATTAATCCGGCATAACCTGCGTTTAGCAACTCTTCCAGTAACTTTGGGTAATCCAGATTTTGTTTTAGAGCAATTCTATGATTAATCCATGCACCCATCATCACCAAAATAGAGTTGCCTTTCTTGAGTTCTTGAAAGGCTTCTTCATCGCTTTTATGTATGCGTTCCATCAGTGCCATTTCTTGTTTAAATGTCAAATGTCGTTCAATGCCATTTTCTTTCATGAATGTCTCCAATTGTGAAAGGGTGCGGTAGTTGCTCGTGTTGTTGCGGCTTTCTTCCATGTTTGTAAATTTTAGATGCTTTATATATTATACGAATGAATTCTTGAATTGGGGGCAAAAAAGTAGTCTTCTTGTGCAGAATCACCGCATACCCTCCTTGTTTTGACTATCTTTTAACATTCTCCATGTACCTTTCTTGCATTTTCTTGATTCTGTTATACAATGTTTCCCGTAATTCTTGTGGTTCAAGTACCTCTACATTTTCGCCCATGGCCAGCAACTGACTAGTAAGTTCTGGCGTAAGGCATAATTTGTATTGAAAATCACTATATACTTGATATTTGGTGGTAATTTCTTTTTGACTGGAATGCAGGGGTACACTTCGTATATATTCTACCTGTATGCCGTATGCCCTCAATAATATTTTTTGTGGTTGCAGTTGCTCGTTGATGAAAATGCCAACGGTGTTGGCGTAATAGGTTTCAGCATCAAAATCGTCGGGAAATAGGAAAGGAGTCTTGGTAGTTTCCATTTCCAATACTCTGTCAAGGGCAATGTTGCGGATAGCATTTTTCTCTTTCAACAATCCGACGACATACCAGCGCTGGTGATAAACTTTCATTGCATAGGGATGCATGTGGTAGGTTGCCCGATGTCCATAATAAGGTTGGTAATCCATCTGCAATTCCACATTTTCCTGCATGGCTTCTATTACTGTCTGCAAATATTCCGTACCTTGTGGAATGTCTTCAAAAAGTATGCGCTCCTTCATGTTATGACCGGATTCAATCATATTGGAGAGGGTAAATGAATTTAGTAACCATTGGCGCGTCTTGTCATTCCGTAAACTCTCGGTGGAGGGAATGTAATATTCATAGGTGGAGGTATCACATTTGATTTCCACGCCAAATAGTTCAGCTATAGCTTCACGGTGGGCATGAAATGTTCTTAATGCGAGTGGACTTCCTTCTCCAAGGAAACTGTTGCTCCATTTGTTGCTGATTTCCTCAAAGGTCATCCTTTTTCGCTGCAATAGGGTATTTAGCAGCCAGATATAACGGTTGAATGTTTTGCTAATCATGGTATTGTTTACAATAACAAAATCGTACAAATATACACAAAAATATCTATCCAAAATTAAGGTGTAAAATATTATATTTTTTATTTGCTATGCGGTGCTATTGCATACCTGCGGAATAATTTTGCAGCTGTTTTCAAATAATGTATGCTATGAAGAAAAAAAATGACCCCAAAAGAAAAGCTGCCCTCATGGAAAAGACAGCAGTAGAAACTCTTGAATTTCAGACTATATGGGGGCTGAAGCAGCTGGGAGTTGATGCGGAACTGAATGAATGTGCTCGGACTGAGTTGGCAAGCATAAAGGAGCTCGGCGTGACCTATGATTTGCTGAATATGAAAAGGTTTGCTGAGGGTGTTAGGCAGGCTTTGCAGACTGATGTTGTTGTGGATATGGGCGAACTGGTGCAAAGCGTGGTCTGTATGGCATTGGGCATTAGCCGTGTGAGTGATGTGCAGCAGTTGGCTGTTTCACAATGTTTATGGGATGAATTGTTAAAGCAAAAGCTTTTGACAGTCTATTATCCTGCAGATGTCCGCAATGAGGTGGTGGCATGGGCTATGGAGAATGGATTTACCACCTCTACCTATCTTGGTCAGCCAATCATCAAATTTAGTAAAATCTTTTTGGCAATAAAGCGCATGGTGAAATAGGTCTTATCTAAAATCAAAGATTATCATTGAGTGTTAGACAAGAATATAACGACATGTAAATTCGTTATATTCTTGTCTCGCTTTTATGAATAACGTGAGTTTGACGAATTCAGAATAAAAGAGGCTGTGTGTCGATCGTTTTTGAAACATTGACACACAGGGCTTCTTGAGGAAGCAGCAATATGCCGCGATTGCACTCAGAAGTTGACAAGAAAATTATCAAAGGTTCTGTGCCTTGAACCGTAGGTCACTGTTCGCAAAGTGAGGGAAAGTAATGTTCTATTTGTGCTATATTCTTGAGTTCGTCATTGACGGTTTCGATAATGGTCCGTTTTTTGAGAAGCAGTTTGTCAGAAAGTGACATCAATGCTTTTCTCGTATTGCTTTTCAGTTTTGTTATAGGCTGTATGCCGTTAACGAACGGTCTTTCAAAGAAACTCTTTCCGATATATCCCTTGTTGCTGACAAATTTTCTATAGATGAATTCCACGAAATGATTGTATTCAAGAGGTTTAGGGTTATCTATATCACTGATAGTAATCATGAATTTCAGGAGTTTTCTACGCTAGTTGCATATCAGATGTAGCTCGAATCCGAAGAACTAGCCTATGGAACATTTCCTTCTTTGTGCTACCCCTTTGAGCGTCTTGTGAATATGGATTATCTGGTTTTTACATACCCGTAAAGGTGTACTGTCAATAAAACAGATTTCTGTACATTTACCTAAAAAAATTTTCCTAATGAACAGTGCCAGTAGGATGGCACCCCTTTTTTTCACTTCCACAAAGCGGTTATAGGAGACTACCTTGGGGAAGAGATGGCGCATATGCTGCAGACCTTTTCCTAATAGAAATGCTTCAGACAACGATAACCCGAATCATGAAAAAGTGTCGTGGTGAGTATGGTTTCCTCTTAGGATATGGTGGGAGCACGGTGATATGTGCGCTTCGTGGTGGATTTAAGTATGTATTTTGTCATTATGGCATCAAATAACTTGCAAATATTATCTGTCATACAAAATAATTCTATAATTTTACTCTTGGTGATTATAGTGATTGTTGTTTATAAGTCTTTGTAAATCAGTGCTGTAGGCTTGTTGTGGTTCTCGATAATCACCAAATTTCCAGATACTTATAATTCGTTGAATTTCATCAAACTCACGTTAAGATAAAAATTTATTCAACCTTTAGCTTTGATTTTTCATAAAAAAGCAATACATTTGCCAATCTATTTCATTTCACTACTGTCCACTAAAAATGGACAAGGTTAAAAATTAAATAAATTCGGTTCACTAGAATCATATCGGTCTTTG
>CALUKG010000069.1 GCA_944321155.1 uncultured Bacteroidales bacterium
ATGGTATGCGATTTTACACACATCAAGGAAAAAATCCATAACTATCTTGACCACGGCAATCTGAACGACCTGCTGCCATTTAATCCTACAGCAGAAAACATTGCCCGTTGGGTTGTTGACCAGATTCCAGAATGCTACAAGGCAACCGTACAGGAATCGGAAGGAAATATGGCGTGGTATGAGGAAGATTAACGAATTGTTTTACAGCCTGCAAGGTGAGGGGTACAATTGCGGCATTCCCGCCGTATTCATACGTTTCAGCGGATGTAATCTGCAATGCCCTTTTTGCGACACACAACACAATACGGGAGAATGGATGGACGATGCCGCCATCGTTACAGAAGTGATGAAGTACCCCGCCCCTCTTGTCGTCTTGACAGGAGGAGAGCCTAGCCTATTCATTGATGAATTATTTATAAAGGCGCTGTTGGCTACCGGAAAAAAAATAGCCATAGAAACGAATGGAACCTGTCCTCTAAAACTATCAGAAGAAACCAGAAAACAGATTTGGATTACCATAAGTCCTAAAGACTTTCTGGAAGGTTCCAAGGCACCTATATTAATGCAGGAATGCGATGAACTGAAAGTGGTGAATGTCGGACAGGAATTAAGCCATTATTTCGATATGAAAGCACATCACTATTTTTTGCAACCATGTGATTTCGGAGACGCAAAGAAAAATCAGGAAAACCTCCAAATGACCATTCAGTCATGCCTGCAAGACACACGCTGGCGACTTTCTTTACAAACCCATAAAATGATTGGTATTCGATGATACTTAAAGACAATTGGTTTAGCGCAGCAGCCGAGGCTGACAATGGAGCACCCATCTTTATCAACGGACGGCTGGACCTGGAAGCATTCAAGAATTCAGGCAAATTCAACGAACGCGTAGAAATCTACTGGCACTATGAAAAAGGGTTCAATGAAATGCCCCATGATGAAGAAGGGCAACGCATGGAAGAAGTGCTGGAATGCCTGAAAAAAGCAATGGAAAAAGACAAACTGGCCATCCTTACAGGAATCTATACGGGAAATGGAGAAAGAACACTTGTTTTTTACACACGCACATCACGCGTTTTCGGTGAACGGCTTAATGAAGCATTAGCTCCATTTGAGCTTCTGCCCATCGAACTCTATGTGGAAATAGACAAGGATTGGAATGAATATAATGAAATGCTGGAAGCACAAGAATATGGAGAATAAAAACCACCTTAAGGCTGAGGTCCGTTATCTTTGTTTTGTTGGTATATTAACATTATTTGCTGGTCTTTTTTTTGTTGCACCTGATTTCATCGACAATCCCACAGATGACATAAGGGGCAAAATAATACTGCTTGCCTATTGGGGCATTGTCACTACATGCAATTTCTTCGTCATCTATTCATTAGCAGCCTATAAAACCCTATTTGCCATTGTATTCCCAATATATTGGATATTAGGAAGCATTGTTGGTTATATTAGATATGCTTATAGCGCTACAATAACACCAATGTTGCTCGATGCCACTTTTCACAACGATTTTCAAACATCGCGCGACCTCATTACGACAACCGCAATATTCTGGATAGCATTTGCAATCATTTTTTCCTCACTTGCTGTATTTTTCAGATACAAATATATATCAACTCTCAATAAAAAATACATACATCTATTATTGGGAATAACTCTATTACTCATTTTTCTGAATATACATCCACGAATCAATAATGGCTGCCAACAACGCTATCCATACAACTTGATATATAATTTGCACACATATGTCACATCATACAAAGCTGTCAGCCAACGCACCATGCCTAATCCTGACATTAAGAGGGAAATTGCACGCACTGACAGTCTAACAGTTGTATTTATTTTAGGAGAATCATTGCGTTCAGATCACCTTTCAATCAATGGATACACAAGAGAAACCACACCTTTCTTAAATAAAGAAACAAGATTGGTTTCATTTCCTCACATATATAGCGAATACACATACACCAACCGAAGCTTACCCCATATACTTACCAGAGCAGACAGTGCAAATATTGACAGGGCCTTTCAAGAGACATCTTTTATTCCCATATTCAAGCAGGAAGGTTTTAAATGCACATGGATAGCTAATCAAGATGCAGCAAACACTTATATAGATTTCATAAACGAATGTGACACAAGTATTTACGTCCATCCCGAAAAAACAGTTTACGTATTCGACAATTGGTATGACAAGGATATTCTTCCACATCTAAAAAACACATTAAAAGATGACTGCCCAAGAAAACTGGTTATACTGCATACAATAGGCAGCCATTGGTATTACAACAATCATGTACCCAAAGAAGCTGAGATATTCCTGCCTGTCACTACAAACAGAGAGGTGCATCGTAATACAGCGGAAGAGATAATCAACTCATACGACAATACTATATATGCTACAGATTTGTTTATGAAAGATGTCATTGACTATTTAAGAAATGACAATGCAATCGTATTGTTTTTAGCAGATCATGGTGAAGCACTTGGAGAAGAAGGTGATTGGTTGCATGCAAGTGACAATAAATCCATCAAAAATCCGGCATGCTTCATATGGTATTCCTCCAAATACGAAGAAATCTTCCCAGAGAAAATTCAGGCATTACACGACAATGCACAACAACAATACCGTACTGATTTTCTTTTTCACAGTATTTTAGAAGCGGCACATATACCGGCTTCTATAATATCTGAGGAACTCAATATTTTCTCTTCAAATGAAGAAAGAGAATTACAACAATAAATCTAAAGTTTATGCGTTTTAGCATATAAAAAAAGTTTGCAAAGATAAGGTCTTTTATTTACCTTTGCTTTCATTTTTAGCGGATTATAAAACATGATTGATTATATAAAGGGAAGCATTGCTGAACTAACACCAACATACGCCGTAATCGAAACAAATGGTATCGGATATGGCATCCACATTGCCCTTACGACCTATAGCGCTTTAGGGAAATCGACAGACGCCAAGCTTTATGTTCACGAAGTGATACGGGAAGATGCTCACTTGCTTTTTGGATTCATGAACAAGGGTGAACGCGCCTTGTTCCTTTTACTGATTTCTGTATCCGGCATTGGAGCCAATACGGCACGTATGATTCTATCATCCTATACGGCTGGCGAAATAAGACAAATCATTGCCACCGGAAACGCCAAACTTTTGAGCAGCATAAAAGGCATAGGTCCCAAAACTGCCCAACGCATCATAGTAGAGCTCAAAGACAAAATCCTCAAAGTGGAGATTGATGATGAAAATCCAATAGCTCTACCAGACGAGGTTGACACATCAACAGAAGGCACACGTGAAGAAGCAATTGCAGCTCTGACCATGTTGGGATTTGCCAGTGCCCCCTCTACAAAAGTGGTCAATCAGTTATTGAAAGAAGACCCACAATTGCCTGTAGAGCAGGTCATTAAACGAGCACTCAAAATGCTGTAATTATTAATCATCCAAAGTTATTACTATCCTTGAAGAGGAATCGATACATATCCATCTTTTTGCTGATTATTCTGCTGTCAGGTAGCATGTATCTGGCATTGGCTCAAACTACGACCATCGGACAAGTGCCAGCTCAACAAGAAACGACTACCGAAGATAACAACGATGAGCCAAATGAAGCAACCGGAAGCAGCGGAGAAAACGAGGTACGTGCCAAACAATACAAGCACGACGAATACACTGACCTGCAACGCACTGCCTCACCCTTTGACCTGAAAGACCCGGATAATATCAGAACAGCTATCGAATACGAACCGGAAACCGGATACTACATTATGCATACACGAGTGGGAGATACAGAAATTGCCACTCCTTTCATGATGACAGAAGAAGAGTACAGAAATTATTCCGGTCAACAGGCTATCCAACAATATTGGAAAGAAAAACAAAATACGGGCGAACCCAATAACGAAGCGAAATTTGACCTTACCGATATAAAGTTCAATATCGGACCAGCTGACAAAATATTCGGTCCAGGTGGTGTGCAACTCAAGACGCAAGGATCGGCAGAAATGAAATTCGCACTCAATCACACCCAATTGGACAACCCGGCCTTAACACAAAGGGCCAGAAATAATACCGTCCTTGATTTTGACACAAAAATCCAATTGAGCGTTAATGGTAAAGTGGGCGACAAAGTGAACTTCAACATGAATTACAACACAGAAGCAACCTTTGACCAGGACCAACAAATGCTCAAACTCAATTACAAAGGCAAGGAGGACGATATTATTCAAACTTTGGAAGCCGGTAATGTGAGCATGCAGCTCAACAGTTCCCTGATTACAGGAAGTTCATCACTTTTTGGTATCAGGACAGACCTGAAATTCGGAAAGCTGAGCGTGCAAGCCATTGCGTCACAGCAAAATTCAGAAAGCCAGACTGTCAGTTCAGAAGGCGGTGCACAGATGACGGAATTTGAGATTTCCATTGACAACTACGATGAAAACCGACACTTCTTCCTGGCACACTATTTCCGTGACAATTTTGACAAGTCCATGAGTAGCCTCCCCCATATCACATCAGGTATTACCATTAACCGTATAGAAGTATGGGTTACCAACAAAAGAGGTAATTTCGACCAGGCACGTAACATCGTGGCATTCATGGATTTGGGAGAAACTCAACATCTAGACAATTCACATTGGGTAGCACAAGGTGGACTTGCCATTCCCTACAACAAATCCAACAATCTGTATGACGAAGTAATCGCCTTGCCCAATGTGCGTGATATCCAATATACCAATTCTGTGCTCGATGATGCATATGGTTCTTTGGGAATTATCGGAGGTGAAGATTATGAAAAAATTGAAAGTGCGCGTTTGCTTACTTCATCCGAATATACGCTGAACAGTGAACTGGGTTTCATTTCTTTGCGGAGCGCCCTAAATGCAGACGAAGTGCTAGCTGTTGCATTTGAATATACGTATGGCGGTAAAGTATATCAGGTGGGTGAATTCAGTACAGACGCAGTAGAAGCACCCAATGCACTGGTATTGAAACTTCTGAAAGGAACATCACAATCACCGGGTCTTGGTACTTGGAACCTGATGATGAAAAACGTCTATTCTCTTGGGGCCATGCAGATGCAACAAGAAGATTTTGAGCTGTTTGTTGCCTACAAGAACGATTCTGTCGGAACGGAACTCCAATACATTAGTGAAGGAAATATCAAAAACAAGAACTTGTTGAGAGTAATGAATCTGGACCGTCTGGACAGCAGAAACAACCCTAATCCTGACGGAAAATTTGATTATGTAGAAGGATATACAGCCATATCAAGTACCGGACGAATCATATTCCCCGTATTGGAACCATTCGGTTCGCATCTACGAAAAGCCATTGGCAACGACGCCATTGCTGACAAATATGTATATCAAGAATTATACGACTCTACTTTGGTCATCGCACAAGAATACAGCGAAAAGAACAAATTCATTCTGAAAGGAGAATACAAAGGCTCTTCTGGAAGCGAAATCCGTTTGAATGCCATGAACATTCCTCGCGGCTCTGTTGTGGTAACAGCAGGAGGTGCCACTTTGGTTGAAAATGTTGACTATACGGTAGATTACATGATGGGTACAGTAACCATCCTCAACCAATCCATTCTTGACTCTGGTACCAATATTGACGTGCGTTTGGAAAACCAATCCACTTTCAGCATGCAACGCAAGTCTCTGTTCGGCACACACTTGGAATATGCCTTTACTAAGGACTTGTCTGTCGGAGCCACTGTTATGCACATGTCGGAACTTCCGCTGACCACAAAAGTCAATACGGGTAGCGAACCTTTGGCCAACACCATTTGGGGTATGAACGCTGCATGGAAAACTGAATCCCAATGGCTGACCAATATGATTGATAAGCTGCCATGGACAACAGCAACACAACCTTCTACCTTTGCTATTAATGCGGAGTTTGCACAACTTGTTCCTGGACACTCCAAAACCATTTCGGAAGCTGGTTTGGCATACATTGATGACTTTGAATCAACCAAAACAAATATTGACATACATTATCCGTATTACTGGTGCTTGGCCAGCACGCCATATAATCCTAATGGCGGACTGTTTCCAGAAGCTGCATTGAGCAACAATACGGACTACGGTAAAAACAGGGCATTGCTTTCATGGTACACAGTTGACCAGATATTGGTAATTCCACAACGGAATACACCTGACCATTTGAGCAATGACGCAGATGCACGCAGTGACCACCGCGTACGTACGGTGGCAGAACAGGAAATATTCCCTAACCGTGAAACATTGGCGAACGAAACATCACGCCTAAGCGTACTGAACCTGTCATACTACCCCACTGAGCGTGGTCCGTACAATGTGGATGTAGAAGGTATGAATCCTGACGGAACATTGGCAAACCCCAAACAACGTTGGGGAGGTATGATGCGCAAACTGGATGTAACGGATTTTGAGAATTCAAATATTGAATACGTTGAATTCTGGATGATGGACCCGTTCCTCACCAACAGCGGTGAAGGATATAGTGGAGGAGACTTGTACCTGAACTTGGGTGACGTGAGCGAAGACATTCTGAAAGACGGAAAGAAATCTTTCGAACACGGATTGCCTATTGACGGAAGCGATAAAGATACAGAAACCACCGTATGGGGACGAGTGCCAAAAACCCAATCAACCGTCAGGGCATTTGACAATACCAGTGGTGCACGCGAACATCAGGATGTGGGACTGAACGGCTTAAGCACTAAACAGGAATTTCTGTTCCCTACATACAAGGACTATGTAGATGCATTACGTGCAAAACTGACACCTGATGCCATCGAAAAAATGGAAGCTGACCCGTTCTCACCACTCAACGACCCCGCTGGTGATAATTACCATTATTACAGGGGAACGGATTATGATGAACAAGAAAAAAGTATTCTCGACAGATACAAATATTACAATGGTACGGAAGGCAACTCTCCCGCTACTGAAAACAGTACAGAAAGCTATGGTACTGCCGCCACCCTTTCACCTGACATTGAAGACATCAACAATGACAACACTGTCAATGAATACGAAAAGTACTATCAATATCGCATAAGAATCACTCCTGATGCCATGCAGATCGGTACCAATTACATCACCGACATGATAACCTCAGAAGTGGAACTGGCCAATGGCAAAACAGAACAAGTAAGATGGTATCAGTTTAAAGTTCCTATTCGTGAATACACAGAGAAAGTAGGTAGTATCAGAAACTTCAAGAGTATCCGTTTCATCCGTCTGTTCTTGACAGGTTTTGAAGAAGAAACGCATTTACGACTAGGTACAATGGACTTGGTCAGAGGTGAATGGCGTAGCTACACAAAAGCACTTTACGACCCCCAAAATCCTCCTATCTCCAATGGTACATTGGACGTACAGGCTGTCAACTACGAGGAAAATTCTACCAAAACACCAGTCAACTATGTATTGCCTCCAGGAGTAAGCCGTCAAACCGACCCTGGACAAATGCAAATCATACAGCAAAACGAACAAGCCATGGTATTGCGCGTCAATAATCTGGCTCCGGGCGATGCTCGTGCCGTTTACAAAAATACAGGTTATGACATGCGTATGTACAAACGCCTTCAACTGTTCGTGCACGCCGAAAAAATGGTGGATGATACACGTGATTTGGAAGACTATGAACTGACCTGCTTTATTCGCTTAGGATCTGACATGGTCAACAATTACTATGAATATGAAATTCCACTGAAACTGACCGAGCCAGGTACTTATCAAAATGACAAAACGGAAGACAGGCAAGCTGTATGGTTGCCGGAAAATATGTTCGATTTTGCATTTGACAAACTGACTGATGCCAAACTGCAACGTAACAAGGCTAAGCGCAATGGAACCGCAAATGTTTCCAATTCAACTCCATATACTATATATGATGAGGAAAAAAGCAAAAACAAGATTACCGTTGTAGGTAACCCGACACTGGAGGAAGTGGAAAACATCATGATTGGTATCAGAAATGCCGGTGAAGAAATCCGTTCCGGTGAAATATGGGTAAACGAACTCCGCATGAGTGAATTTGACGAAGAAGGCGGTTGGGCAGCATTGGCCAATATGTCACTTGGCTTGTCTGACATCGGACAAGTCAACGTGTCCGGACGCTTTGAAAGTGCAGGATTCGGAAGCATAGAAAGCAATATGCTAAACCGTAGAATGGAAGACCAGTTCCAAATCAGTGTATCTGCCGCATTGGAAGCCGGACGTCTATTCCCTGAAAAGGCCAAATTGCAAATTCCGCTTTATTATGCCTATACAAACGAAACCTTATCGCCCAAATACAATCCATTGGATACAGATATTGAATTGAGTGACGCTCTTGATATGCTGGAAACAAAAGAGGAAAAGGATTCCTTGAAAGCCATGTCACAGACCGTTGCAACCAGCCATAACTTCAGTCTGACTGGAGCGAAGGTGAATATCAAAAGTAAGAAAAAGCCGATGTTCTATGACCCAGCCAATTTCTCCATTTCATATAGTTACAACAAACAAATGGAGCATGACGCTGAAATTGAACAAAATGTCAACAAAGAGCATCGTGGTTCGCTTAACTACAGCTATAACTTCAATCCACAGCCATGGGAGCCATTCAAAAACGTTAAAGCACTGAACAAAAAGGCCTACAAGCTTATCAAGGAATTCAACATCTACTATTTGCCGCAGAGCTGGTCGTTCAGTACCGATATGTACCGTACATTCTCCCAAATGTCGTTACGCAATTTCAATACTGCAGATACAGGAAGTGAGCCAATGGATTTGACTTTCAGCAAGGAATTTATGTGGAATCGGCAATTTGACATTAAGTATGATTTCTCCCGCACACTTAAATTCAGTCTGCAAACTGCCATGAACTCCAATATCGAAGAAGCTTATTTTACACCAGAAATAGGAAAAGAATATTATGAAGCATGGCGTGATACGGTGATGGCAAGCATTGCCAAACTGGGTACGCCTTATACCTACCAACAGGTATTCACCGCTTCATGGAACGTTCCTATCAACAAAATTCCATTCCTCGACTGGATTACTGCAAACGGCTCCTACAATGCCACTTACAGTTGGAATAGGACTGCCCAAATGGAAGGTGGCGTTGACCTAGGCAATATGGTATCAAGTTTGGCGTCATGGCAAGTGGACGGACAAATGAATTTTGAGAATCTCTACAACAAGTCCAAATATCTGAAATCAATCAACCAACGTTACGGCGGCCGTACACGTCCTGTTAAACGCAAATTCCAATCAAAGGATTACAGCCAGACAGTCAATTGTGAAGCCAAAGAGCCGATGAGAATCAACCACCGACTCAATGCCGCCAAGATTGCGGTTACTGTTACTGACAAAACAGGTAAGGAGATTAAAGTAAAATATAAATCGACCAACAATTCAACCATAGAACTTACCTCACCAGTCAAGCTTGACAGTGCTTTGTTGACCATTGTAACCATCGATCCTAATGCCAGAAGTATCGGTCAACAAATAGGTGAAATGTCCTTGCGTTTTCTGATGATGATTCGCAGGGTTTCTGCTACCTATCGTGTGACCAACAGCCTTGTTGTACCAGGTTTTTATCCTGAAGCCGGCTTCATGGGACAAAGTGGTATGGGCGGTGGACTTTACGCACCGGGCTACGATTTCGCTTTCGGTTTCATTGACGACCAATTTATGGAAAAAGCAAGTTCTAGAGGATGGTTGTCTATGAATGACAGTATTGTACAACCAGCAACGGCAGCCTATACTTCTGACTTTGATGTAAAAATCAATCTGGAACCTCTACCGGGGCTGAAAATTGACCTAAACGGCAAGCGATATGAAGCCAACACTACCAGCATCCAATATATGTATGAAGGTATGCCAGAAACTTTTACCGGAAGCTACAATATCACTCAAGTAGCTTTGGCAACAGCATTCAGTTCTATTGGCAATGCCAAGAACAACTATACCTCCAAAAATTACGAGCGTTTCCTCAGCTATAGGGACATTATGGCTGACCGACTGCAACAGAAATACGATGCCATTGGCAATTATCCGACAACCGGTTTCTTATCGCCCGACAACAACAGTTTAAGCGGAAAACCTTATGACAGGAAAAATGGAACTGTTGACAAAGGCTCCGGTGACGTAATGATTCCAGCCTTCTTGGCTGCCTATACAGGCCGAGACATTAATAAAGTAAATACCAACCCATTTTTGGGTATATTAAGTATATTGCCCAACTGGCGTGTAAGCTATGACGGACTGTCCAGAATACCATGGGTAAAAGAAAACTTCAAGTCTGTGAGCCTGACACATGCTTATACATGTAAATACAGCATCGGCAGCTATACTTCATTCTCCACATGGGTAAGCGCCAACAACAGTGACAATTCTCTAGGCTTTATCCGCGATGTGCAAACGGAAAACCCATTGCCTTCGTCAGCTTATGATATATCTTCGGTATCACTCACTGAACAGTTCAGCCCGCTAATCGGTTTGAACATGACCATGAAAAACAGTATTACAGCAAAAGCGGAATACCGCAAACAGCGTAATCTGGCACTTAATGTTTCCAGTGCACAAATGGTTGAAGGTGCTACCGACGAATTTGTAATCGGATTAGGATATACCATCAAGGAGTTTGACCTGATTCTGAAACTGAAATCCAACAAGCAGAAAAAAGTAAAGAATGACTTGAAAGTCAGCGCTGACGTATCTTATAAAGATGTGAAAAGCATTTTACGCAAGATAGAAGAAAATATAGCCCAAGCATCAAGCGGCAATAAAGTATGGTCAATCAAAGTCATGGCAGACTATGTATTGAGTTCCAAGATTAACCTGCAGTTCTTCTATGACAGACAATCAACCATACCTTTAATATCTTCTTCCTTCCCGGTTTCAACTGATAACTTTGGCGTAAATATCAAACTGATGCTGACAAGATAATAGAAGATAGAGAGGTTTACCTTCCAAGAGCGCAAAGCTCCAGCAGGTAGCCACCATGTACAACAAAAGAAGACAATGAAAAAACTGGCTATATTTGATTTGGACGGAACACTGATTGATTCGGTTGCCGATTTGGCGCAAGCAACCAATTATGCCCTTACTCAACACGGTTATCCCACCCACCCCACAGAAGCATACCGCTTCTTTGTAGGAAACGGTATCAACAAGCTTTTTGAACGGGCTTTACCTGAAGGAGAGAAAAGTACGGATAATGTCATGAAAATACGCCAAACATTTATTCCATACTACAATGTACATAACCGCGATTTCACGCGCCCATACCCAGGGATAGTGAAAATGCTGGAGAATCTACAAGAGTCAGGAATAGTTTTAGCCATTGCCTCCAATAAATATATGGAAGCAACCGCACAATTGGTCAAATCCTATTTCCCCCATATACAATTTGCTTGTGTATTAGGTCAGCGCGAAGGTATTATGCCCAAACCCGACCCACAAATTGTATATGACATCATGGAAGCTACACAGATTGAACACGATGCCATCATCTATATTGGTGACACCAATGTGGATATGCAAACAGCAAAAAATGCCCACTTGCCATCCATTGGTGTTACATGGGGATTTCGCCCATGCAGCGAACTTCTGGAATCTGGTGCAACATATATTGCCAATACAGCAGAAGAAATAGTAGAAATTATCCTCAGAAACGCATAACTGCAAATAGTTTTTTCTATTACCAGCTTTTATAACGGTAAAAAAGAGATATTCCTGAATATACGAGGTATATCCTTTTTTTTGTATCTTCAACTCATATTTCTTACTTCCTTTTCTATATCAAAAAAATATTTGCTGCTTCTTTTTTTAGAATTTTGCCCTTACAAAAATACAAAATTCTGCTACAAAACACACACATTTTACATCAAAACGCACTCAAAGGAAGAAAAATAGCAACAAAATGCATATAAAATTTGATTGTTACGATAATTATTGTATATTTGGAGAAAAATGATACAAAATACCATGAAAGGACTATTAAA
>CALUKG010000070.1 GCA_944321155.1 uncultured Bacteroidales bacterium
ACATAGCGGGTTCCTTCCAGTTCAGCAACCAGTTTGGTGATGTTCAATGGATAACCGTTCAATGCAACGTTACGGCCATAAGGACAAGTTGCAGTTTTCATGCCTACCAAAGTAGTTGGAGCCATTTGACCACCAGTCATACCATATATGGCGTTGTTGATAAATATGATGGTTATATTTTCACCACGGTTGCAAGCATGGATAGTTTCTGCTGTACCGATAGCAGCCAAGTCACCATCACCTTGATAGGTGAATACGTAACGGTCAGGCCACAAACGTTTTACAGCTGTTGCCAATGCTGGTGCACGGCCGTGAGCGGCTTGTTGCCAGTCTATGTCAATGTAGTTGTAGGCAAATACTGCACAACCTACAGGGGCAATACCGATAGTTTTTTCTTGGATGCCCATTTCATCAATTACCTCGGCGATCAATTTGTGTACGACACCGTGGCTACATCCCGGACAATAGTGCATTGGATTGTCGTTAAGGATGGGGGTCTTTGTATAGACCAGGTTTTCGGGTTTAATAATATCTTCGTTCATTTTGTTTTTCCTTTAAATATTCGACTATTGGTTAAGCATTTTCTGCTACAAGTTTTTCCAATGCTGTCAATACTTCGTCTGGAGCTGGAATAATACCACCTAAGCGTCCAAATGATTGAACGTCAACTTTGCCATTGACTGCCAAACGGACATCTTCTACCATCTGACCGGCATTCATCTCTACGCACAACATGCCTTTGCATTTATCTGCCAAAGCCTTGATTTCATTTGTTGGGAATGGGAACAAGGTGATTGGACGGAGTACGCCAACCTTGATGCCTTTTTCACGTGCCATTTCCATAGCTTTTTGGCAAATACGAGCGCACAAACCGAATGCAACGATAACATAGTCTGCATCTTCACATCCGTGAGCTTCATACATAACTTCGTTTTGTTCGATTTCGCGGTATTTAGCTTGCAACTTGATGTTGGTAGCTTCCATCACTTCAGAAGCAAGTGCCAAAGAGGTGATGATGTTGTTCTTGCGTGAAGCAGGTTTACCCATAGCTGCCCATGGGCAGTTCTGACGGATTTCTTCTTCTGTCCAACGTGGACGTTGTGGAGGAAGTACCACTTTTTCCATCATCTGTCCAATAGCACCATCTGCCAATACCATAGCAGGAGTGCGATATTTGAATGCTAAATCAAATGCTTTTACAGTATAGTCAGCCATTTCCTGTACAGTAGAAGGAGCCAAAGTAATCAACTTATAGTCACCGTGTCCACCGCCTTTTACAGTCTGGAAATAGTCAGCTTGTGAAGGTTGGATTGTTCCTAAGCCGGGACCACCACGCATTACGTTTACAATGACACATGGCAATTCAGCACATGCAATGTAGGAGATGCCTTCTTGCATCAAACTTATACCTGGACTTGAAGAACTGGTCATTACTTTCTTTCCGGAGCTGGCTCCACCATATACCATGTTGATGGATGCTACTTCGCTTTCTGCTTGTAATACTACCATTCCGGTTGTTTTCCATGGTTCATCTTCCATGAGAGTTTCCATTACTTCTGATTGTGGAGTAATAGGATAGCCGAAATAACCGTCGCAACCACAACGGATAGCGGCCCGGGCAATGGCTTCATTGCCTTTCATTAGTTTTACTTCTTCGCTCATAGCTTTTCTCTGTAAATAGTTAAACACCCATCGGGGCAGACGCGGCCGCAGGCGGCGCACCCGATACAAGCTGCTTCGTTTTTCATGTAGACATAATTGTAGCCTTTCGTATTAGCGTGCTGCGACATCCCTAATACGTCTGAAGGACAAGCTACAACACATAGCTCGCAACCTTTGCAACGCTCTGTGTTTACGACTACCATTCCTTTAAATTTTGCCATATATGTATCAGATTAGTTAGTGAGCCGAAGTTACTGACTTTCGGCGTATAAAAACAAATTTTTACGTGTTAAAAAACAAGAAATCCACAAAGTTTTTTCGGGAACTTTCATTTTGAAAGCAAATACGGGACAACATCTTTCATGTTGCCCCGTATTTTACTGTTTTTGTGTGCGTTTTTGCAGTTAAAAAATATAACTGGTTTTGTTATTTAAGACGCTCACGAATTGCTTTTGTTGCTTCTTCATAACCTGGTTTTTCCAGCAAAGCAAACATGTTTTTCTTGTATGCTTCTACACCCGGTTGGTCAAATGGGTTAACACCGAGCAAATAACCGCTTATGCCACAAGCTTTTTCAAAGAAATAGAGCAATTCACCAATATAATATTCGTTCAAGCGTGGCATTTCCACTTTCAGGTTAGGTACACCGCCATCTACGTGAGCCAGCATAGTGCCTAATTCAGCCATTTTGTTTACGTCATCTACACGCTTGCCTGCCAAGAAGTTCAAACCGTCCAAGTTGGCTTCGTTGCTTGGGAACAATACAGTGTGGTTGGCTTCTTTTACAGAAACAACGGTTTCAAATATGGTGCGTTCGCCTTCCTGTATCCATTGGCCCATAGAGTGAAGGTCAGTGGTAAAGTCAACTGATGCAGGGAAAATGCCTTTGTGCTCTTTTCCTTCGCTCTCACCATACAACTGTTTCCACCATTCTGATACATAATGTAATTTAGGTTGGAAGTTCACCAAAATCTCGATTTTTTTGCCTGAACGATACAAGGCATTTCTTATTACGGCATATTGGGCTGCTGGATTTTCTTCATAAGGAGTTGTGTCAGAGCAAACTTCTTCCATACGTGCAGCACCGGCTACCAATTGGCGTATATCCAATCCTGCAGTAGCGATTGGCAACAAGCCTACTGGTGACAATACAGAGAAACGGCCTCCGATGTTGTCTTCAATGACAAATGTTTTGTAGCCTTCTTGAGTGGCCAATGTACGCAATGCACCGCGTGCTTTGTCTGTGATGCAGACAATGAGTTCTTTAGCAGCTTCTTTGCCTTGTTGTTCTTCCAATTGGGTTTTCAGCAGGCGGAATGCCAAAGCTGGTTCGGTTGTTGTACCTGATTTGGAAATGGAAATGATACCGAATTTCTTGTTTTTCAGTAATTCCTGCAATTCATACAGATAGTCTTCACCGATATTTTGGCCGGCATATATGATAACAGGGCTTTTGCGTTCTGTCTGCAACCAGTCAAAAGAGTTGGCCAATGAATCGATTACGGCTCTGGCGCCCAGATAGCTTCCGCCGATGCCTACAACAACAACGACTTCACATTTTTCACGCAATATCTTGGCTGTAGCTTCAAGGTCGCTTAAATGTTCGTCTGTAATGCTTGACGGCAAGTGGAGCCATCCTAAGAAATCATTGCCTTTTCCTGTTCCTTTGTGCAGTTTTTCCAAGCTTTCTGCAACTTCTTTCTTGCAACTAGCAACTGCTTCTGGGGTAACAAATCCGAAAGCTTTGTCAATGGTTAGTTTAATGTCGTTCATTTTTTATACCTCCTTCTATTTTTATGATAGTTTCTCTGTCAATTGTTTGATTTCAAGTGTCGGAGAACATCTGTTATACAATATATTATAAACAGCATCCACAATTGGAATATTCACTTGGAATTTCTCGTTCACTTCGTGAATGCATTTGGTGGCATAATAGCCTTCCGCTATCATTTCCATTTCCAGTTGTGCCGTTTTTACGGAATAGCCTTTGCCAATCATCGTACCAAACAGGCGGTTGCGGCTGAATTTGGAGTAGGCGGTTACCAATAAATCACCCAGATAGGCAGAATCATTGATTTCTCTGTGTATCTGACTGATGGCATTTGTCAATCGACTCATTTCCTGTATGGCGTTCGACAACAGAACAGCCTGGAAATTGTCGCCATATTTCAATCCGTGGCATATACCGGCTGCAATGGAATAGATGTTCTTCATGACAGAAGAATATTCCAAACCATATACGTCTTCATTGATAGTGGTGTTGACGTAAGTGGTATGAAACAACTGGGCCAGGCTGCGCGCCTTGGCTCTGTCGCAACAGCCGATAGTCAGATAGGAAAGGCGTTCCATGGCTACTTCTTCCGCATGACATGGACCTGCCAAGACACCAATGTTTTCCAGAGGAACACCGTATTTGTAATGCAGATAATCAGATACCACCATGTTTTCATCCGGCACCATACCCTTAATGGCCGAGATAATGGTCTTTTTGTTGATTTTTCTCCGCAGTTTCTTCAAATGCAGTTTGAGAAACGGAGAAGGAATGGCCAGTACAAGTATGTCCGATTCACCAACTACTTGGTTGATGTCGCTGGTGAAGTTGATACGGGTAGTATCAAACTTGGTGGCGGTCAGATAGGAAGGGTTTTTGCTCAAGCGGATAAACTCATCTATCTGATCCTGTCTTCTCATATACCAATTTATGGTAGGGGTATTGTGCAATACAATTTTTGCAATTGCGGTTGCCCAGCTACCTCCACCTAAAATGGCTACTCTGCTACGTTCTGCCATAACTCAAATGGTTAAGATTCTTTGTGTTTTTACTGTGGTCTGTCTGATTAAAGTACCCACTTTGCAACATCTTCCTTAGAAGGATTGCTCAATTCCAATTTGTTCTTTTTGTTGTATCCGCAAATATCCTGATGCAATTTGTTGGGGTTCACTCCCTTGAGTTTGCTTACCATATCGTAGCCCAATTTTTGCAATACATCAACCCATTCTTCAGGAATGCCCAATGCAACATATTTGTCTTTACTGTCTTTTTGTACTTTCTTTTCTGGTTTCATTTGAGGGAAGAACAATACTTCCTGAATGGTTTGCTGACCGGTCATGAGCATTACCAATCGGTCAATACCTATACCCATTCCAGATGTCGGTGGCATGCCATATTCCAAAGCGCGTACAAAGTCATGGTCGATAATCATAGCTTCATCATCGCCTTTTTCGCTCAGGCGCATCTGTTCTTCAAAACGTTCCAACTGGTCAATCGGGTCGTTCAATTCTGAGTAGGCATTACACAATTCCTTTCCGTTAACCATCAACTCAAAACGTTCCGTCAATTGTGGATTGGTGCGGTGT
The DNA here is from genome assembly GCA_944321155.1 of uncultured Bacteroidales bacterium. GTDB lineage: Bacteria > Bacteroidota > Bacteroidia > Bacteroidales > Paludibacteraceae > Gallipaludibacter. Next base: position 5,020 of record CALUKG010000070.1, read on the forward strand.
TTCTTGGTTAATGGTGACATCTCAATCGGGTAGTCGATGATGAAGGTTGGTTGGATATAAGTGCCTTCGCAGAACTCTCCGAATATTTCGTCAATCAGCTTGCCTTTACCCATGGTTTCGTCGGTTTCCATGTGCAGCTTGTTGCACACTTCACGTATTTGTGCTTCATCCATGCCGTTGAGGTCATATCCTGTATGTTCCTTAATGGCGTCAAGCATGGTAACGCGTCTGTATGGAGCCTTGAAATTGATGATGTTGTCGCCCACCTTTACTTCGGTTGTTCCGTTTACGTCCATGCAGATTTTTTCCAGCATCTTTTCCGTAAATTCCATCATCCAGTTGTAGTCCTTATAGGCTACATAGATTTCCATACAGGTGAATTCAGGATTGTGGGTACGGTCCATACCTTCGTTACGGAAGTTTTTGCCGATTTCATACACACCTTCAAATCCGCCTACAATCAGACGTTTCAAATACAATTCACTGGCAATACGCATGTACAGTGGAATGTCCAATGCATTGTGGTGAGTGATGAACGGACGTGCGGCTGCACCACCGGCAATGGATTGCAGAATAGGGGTTTCCACTTCCATATATCCTTTGCTGTCAAAATATTCACGCATGGATTTGTACACCTGGCTGCGTTTTTGGAAAATGCTTTTCACTTCCTCGTTTACAACCAAGTCCACATAACGTTGTCTGTAACGTTGTTCCGGGTCTTCAAACTTGTCGTAAGCTACGCCATCCTTGTATTTTACAATTGGGAGTGGACGCAATGACTTGCTCAATACGGTCAGTTCCTGTGCGTGTACACTGATTTCGCCCATTTGTGTGCGGAATACGAATCCTTTGATACCGATAATGTCACCGATGTCAAGCAGTTTTTTGAATACGGTATTATACATTTCCGGTTGGGCTTCCGTATTGATGTCGTCGCGGCTGATATATACTTGTATACGGCCTTTGGAGTCTTGCAGTTCGATAAAGGATGCTTTACCCATTATACGGCGGCTCATCATACGGCCGGCTATGCAAACATGCTCCGGTTCGGCTTCGTCCTTAAAGTTCTTTTTTATGTCGGTTGAAAAATGTGTCGTTGGATACTCGGCTGCGGGATAAGGTTCAATACCCATGTTACGCAATGCCTCTAAACTGTTTCTGCGGAAAATCTCTTGTTCGCTTAATTCCATAATCTATCTCTTATATCGTTTTGTTATGTTCGTTTCAGCAGCCCACGGATAGCAGGGGGCTTGTTCGTAAATATACAATTATACACATTACTTATTGCTGCAAAAATACAAAATAATCGAGAAATCGGAAATAGAAAGCGCATATATTTGACGCAATGTGCCAGTGAACTTTAATTGTGCTGAAAATCAAATGATTGGTGTCTTTTGTGGGATTATCCCTTTTGTTTAAGACCATAAAATCACTATTTTTAGGTATTTCCGTTTTGTGGCAAATAGACGTAATTTGCACCTTGTAAATCCAAAATAAAGTACGATTATGAAAAGAACAGGTATTTTTTATGGCTCTACGACGGGAACTACACAGAGTATTGCTGAAACCCTAGCAGGAAAATTAGGCATAGCGTCGTGCGACGTACATGACGTGTCTGCTTTGACGGATGAAATGGTCCATAAATATGATGTGCTATTGATGGGGACATCAACATGGGGCGAAGGAGAAGTGCAAGATGATTGGTATTTGGGACTTAAAAAGTTGAAATCAATTGATTTGAAGGGGAAAGTAATTGCACTTTTCGGATGTGGAGATGCAGAATCCTATCCAGATACATTTTGTGATGGTATTGGGGTGATATATGAAGATTTGCACGGCTCAAATTGTGAGTTCGTTGGCTTTGTTCCAGACGATGATTACCATTATATTTCATCGATTGCAGTCAAGAATCATTATTTTGTCGGTTTGGCCATCGATGAAGTGAATGAAAGCCACAAAACAGATGAAAGAATTGATAAATGGGTTGAGAAAATCAAACCTTATTGTGTGTAAACAGCTTGTGTCACTGAGTGGTTTTAATAAAGCAAAAGCTCCGATAGAAGGATTCTATTGGGGCTTTGTTTGATTGGTGAAACCATGTATGTAGGTTTGTTAGATGCTGACTACCATTATTTTACTTGTCGTCTCTTTCACCTTGTAACGGTCGTCTATTCTGTAGCCGACAATCCAGATGATGTTTTCATCATCGGTAACCAACCATACTTTTTCCTTTTGCCGCAGACTCAATTTTTGGTCATTGAAGAAATCGCTTACTTTCTTCTTGCCTTTCAGACCAATAGGACGGAATACATCTCCTTCCTGCCAATGACGCAGCCTCAGTTCTCCTTTTACAGCCTCAGCATCTATTATGATTTGCAGGTCGTTGGCAGCGGGAAATGTTTCTTTTTTCAAACGCTCTCTTGTCTCTTGATGTAGGGTGGGGCACTGTTCCTTTTGCTCATTATTGGGCACAATCAACAAACCTTCTCTGCTACGTTCTGCATAATGTGTGGGGCTGTAAAAGCGCTTGCCTGACTGACCTTTCAGTGCTTCGTACATTTGTTCGCATTGGTCGGAATTAAATCCGTATGCATTCACCAGTTCATACAACAAGGCTTCTCCGCCGGCTTCCTGCATCAGCATGTCGGTGTCAACAAGAACCTCTTCTCCCATTTGTCTTACGCATCTTTGTCTTATTTCCGCTACTTTTCCCGCAACAATGGCTTGGTAATCTTCAAAATAATGTTGGCTGCGTAAGAGAGTTTCCTTTACTCTCGGGTTTATGCTGGATAATAAAGGGATTATTTCGTGTCTGAATTTGTTGCGGCGATAAATGGTTTCCTGATTGGTGGAGTCATTCACATAGGTTATCCCTCTCTGTTTCAGATAGGCTTCTATTTCTTGGCGTGTTATTTCCAGTAAAGGACGTATTACATAGCCGTTTCTTGCAGACATACCGCATAGCCCTTTCAGGCCGCTTCCCCTTACCAGGTGCATCAACATGGTTTCCACTTGGTCATCGGCATTGTGGGCTACGGCAATCGCTTCGGCAGTTTCATTTTGGCGCAACTCTTCAAACCATGCATAGCGTAACTCCCTGGCAGCCATTTCAATGGATACTTTGTGTGATGCGGCATAAGCCGTTGTATCAAAGTCCTTAACATGTAAAACGATGTCTTGCTGCTTGCAAAACTCACGCACATGTCGCTCGTCCCTCATCGATTCTTCTCCCCGTAAGTGAAAGTTGCAATGGGCAGCTATGCATGTGTAGCCCAATCGATGCAACATGTCCAATAAAGCTGTTGAGTCAGCACCGCCACTTAGGGCAACAATCACTTTCCCAAAAGGGCTGAGCAATTGTTTCCGTTCTATATATTGTTTGGTGCGGGTCAGCATAAATTAAGCCTCAAATTGAAATTTGGCTTTGCACAGCGAACGTCCTTCCGAAGATACCAAATCGAAAAGATAAGTGTTGCCTTCCTGTTGACTAAAAATTTCTATGGTCTCACCATAGCGTGCTTCGTGCAGGTAGTTTATTTCAAAACGGCTTATCTTTTTTTCGTACATCACTTCCAACGGTAGTACATCGGCCATCCAGTCCACATATTTCATGCTGTTGGTATGGTTGTTATAGTCCAGGTCGCTGTATGCCACAATATGTTCTCCGGCTTTCTGGCCTTCTTTCAAGTCGTCTATCTTTCCGGGCTTTTCTATCATGCCCGCCTCACCGCTGGCAAATCGTGCCAAATCCGGACGTGTCTGCAAGTTTACCGGTCTGCGGTTCTTCACGTCTATCAATGCCCATAATGAACAGGCGTGGCCAATTGTATTGCCAGCTTTGTCAAATAGGTTGAAATGTCGGGTGGTCAACAAACGTCCGTAGTCTTCCACCCAAGTCTCAATGCTGAATTGCTCGTATTGCTTAGGCAGAGACTTCATTTCGATGGCAAGTCTCGACAACACCCATGTTACTCCCTGCTCAATCATTTCAGGAGCTCCGAAACCATTGTCTTCGGCTGCCAGTCCGGCAGCGTTGAGTATGGCGCATTCCAAAGCAGATAGACGCAGATTGCTGGCTCCGTCTATCTCTTGTGGATATACGAAGAAGTCATATTTTTGGTGCAAAGGGTTCATTTTCTGCTATTTCTTTAGTGCTGCAATACTAGCTTTCAGTGTTTCTATTTTGCTTTCAGCATCCGCTTTTTTCTTGCGTTCCAATTCTACAATTTCTGGTTTGGCATTGGCAACGAAGCGTTCGTTGTTCAGTTTCTTCATTACGCCAGCCAGGAAGCCTTCAAAATAACGGATTTTTTCTTCCATTTTAGCTATTTCCTCTTCCACATTGATTTTGTCGTTCAATGGAATAGCATATTCAGTGGTTCCTACCATGAATGAAGCTGCAGTAGCATCTTTTTCTGCCTGATTAATCTGTTCGATGTTACACATTTTGCAGATAATGGCGTTGTAGGCGCAATTATGTTTGCCGTTGCATATGTGTAAGCACAGCGTTTCTTTATTTGGAATATTGCGTTCCAGACGTATCGAGCGTATTCCAGCAACAATGCTCTTCACACAATCAAAGTCTTTCAGCAGTTGTTCGTCAATGGCTCTTGCCTGTGGTTGCTGTGCTACCATGATGCTTTCACCCTCTTTGCGTTCTGCCAAAGCATGCCATATTTCTTCTGTAATGAATGGCATGAATGGATGCAATAATAGGGTCAATTGTTCAAAGTATCCAATGGTAGCGTTATACGTGGTCCTGTCAATGGGTTGGCCGTATGCTGGTTTTATCATTTCCAGATACCAAGCGGAAAATTCGTCCCAGAAGAGTTTGTACACGCACATCAGTGCTTCGCTCAGACGGTATTTGCTGAAATGGTCATTTATTTCGGCAATGGATGCATTCAGTTGCTCACCAAACCAGCGAACGGCTATCTGTGCAGATTCCGGTTGTTCAACATCTGCTACTTGCCAGCCTTTTACCAAACGTAATGCATTCCATATCTTGTTGTTGAAGTTGCGTCCTTGTTCACATAGGCTTTCGTCAAACAAGATATCGTTTCCGGCAGGTGCGCAAAGTAACATACCCATACGTACACCATCTGCACCATATTTCTCAATCAGGTCCAGTGGGTCTGGGCTGTTACCCAATTGTTTACTCATTTTTCTACCCAAGTTGTCACGCACAATACCTGTGAAGTAGACATTCTTGAATGGCATTTTTCCTTCATACTCATATCCGGCCATAATCATACGGGCTACCCAGAAGAAAATGATATCCGGTGCGGTAATCAGGTCGCTGGTAGGGTAGTAATAGTTGATTTCCTCATTGTTGGGGTTGTTGATTCCGTCAAACAAGGAAATCGGCCACAACCAAGAGCTGAACCAAGTGTCCAGACAGTCGTTATCTTGACGCAAATCAGCTGCAGTAAGATTGGTATTACCGCTTTTTTCTTGTGCCAATTTTACAGCTTCTTCTTCATTCTCTGCCACAACATATCCGCCTTCCGGCAAATAGTAGGCTGGAATGTGATGACCCCACCACAACTGGCGGCTGATGCACCAGTCCTTGATATTTTCCAGCCAGTGGCGATAGGTGTTTTTATATTTGGCAGGATAGAATTTGATTTCATCGTTCATTACAGGTGGCAAGGCAATGGCAGCCAGATGTTCCATTTTTAGGAACCATTGCATGGAAAGCTTCGGCTCAATGGGCACATTCGTACGTTCAGAGCAACCCACCTTGTTGGTATAAGGTTCCACTTTCTCCAACAATCCGGCAGCAGCCAAATCTTTTTCTATCTGTTCGCGCACATCAAAGCGGTCCATGCCTACATACAGTCCGGCGGCTTCGCTTAATGTGCCGTTGTCGTTGAAGATATCAATGCTGGGCAAGTTGTATTTTTCTCCCAACATGTAGTCATTTACGTCATGTGCAGGTGTTACTTTCAGACATCCTGTTCCGAATTCCACGTCCACATAATCGTCTTCAATTACAGGAATTTCTCTGCCAACAAGAGGAACAATCACTTTCTTGCCCTTCAACCATTGGTTCTTTGGGTCGTTCGGGTTAATACACATAGCTGTATCGCCCATAATGGTTTCCGGACGGGTAGTGGCAACTACGGCATATTTGTCCTCTTCGCCCACTACTCTATATCTCAGATAATACAGCTTTCCTTGGTGTTCCTTGAATATCACTTCCTCGTCGCTGAGTGCGGTCAGTGCTTTCGGGTCCCAGTTCACCATGCGCACACCTCTGTATATCAATCCTTTCTTGTAGAGGTCGCAGAATACTTTTATCACGCTTTTACTTCTGGTTTCATCCATGGTAAAGGCCGTACGGTCCCAGTCGCACGATGCTCCCAGTTTGCGCAACTGCTTCAATATGATACCGCCATGTTCGTGCGTCCAGTCCCATGCATGTTTCAGAAATTCTTCCCGTGTCAGGTCAGATTTCTTAATACCTTGTTGTGCCAGTCGGTTTACCACTTTAGCTTCGGTTGCAATGGATGCGTGGTCAGTTCCCGGTACCCAGCAAGCGTTTTTGCCGGTCATACGTGCGCGGCGCACCAAAATATCCTGTATCGTATTGTTCAACATGTGTCCCATGTGCAACACACCTGTTACATTGGGGGGAGGAATCACGATGGTATATGGCTCTCTGCCATCAGGTTTAGAACTGAATAATTTGTTGTCGAGCCAATATTCATACCATTTTGACTCTATCTCCTTCGGATCATATTTACTTGCAAGTTCCATATTATGAGTTAGTTGTTTCTGTTAAATAATTGTATAATGCCGTATATATGAATGGCCGTTTATACAAACGGCAAAAATACGGAAAATCTCTGGAATATCCGCCGAATTGCAGCAGATTAACGCAACAGGATTTGATAATTAGGGAGTTAGAGGA
>CALUKG010000071.1 GCA_944321155.1 uncultured Bacteroidales bacterium
CGGAATTTTCAAATATATATTCGTAGGGGGAATGTTGGTATAAAAATTGTTGTTGTAGCTTTCATAATATCAATATAAAACATTCAATAGAATTTGTTATGTCAGAGAAGGACAGTAGTATTACAAGGGTTGCACCCTTGGGGGAATTTATTATGAGCAATCACAGTCTGGTGGATAAATTGTTGTCATTATTGTCGGAATCTCCTGCGCTGGCTTTTGGAGAGTTTTCCAATGAAAATGTGTTCTATAAGGAGCATCCGGTTAATAAAGAAAAAGCATTGAAGCCTACTGTAGAACATCTGCTTGGGATAATTGACAAAATAGAAAATGACCGGGATTTTCGCGAATATGTCCAAAAGAATGATAGTTCTACATCAACTAATAAAGTAAAAAGAGAGTTGTTGTTCCATTTGGATACAGCAACCTTGAAAGAAGCCAAAGAGAAGGTCCGCACAGATAGAGCTAGTAAGTCATGGTATATTTTTGAAGGTATATCCTATCCGGATTTGTTTATTGAAAATGAGCAGTATATACTTCTTGTAGAAGGAAAACGGACAGAACCTAATAAAACATCTCAAGTTGCTTACCTTCCTAATCGCAGCCAGATGGTAAGGCATATTGAAAACACGTTGAATTATTGCAAAGGGCAAAAGAAAGTGATAGCTTTTTATATTGTAGAAGAAAGTTGCAGCTATAAAGATAAATGTGCTTCTTGCGATTTACTGAATGAATTGAAAGCTGAGACCATTCAAAAATCAGATGAACTCAATAAGAAAATTGTAGACAGTTTCTATGGTTATACCACTTGGCAGCAGATAGCTAAAAAACTTGGAGTGAAGTTCTCGGATTAGTGAGGCACTATAAAATATTTTGTGTAAATGGAAATGCGGGATTCAAATATGAGTCTACCTGACTTCGTCACTCCAAAAAGTTCAATGTTATAATTGGTTAATAAACAATGTTTTGTAACTTTAAGTCACCCATTTTGGGGTGACATGCTACAAAAAAATATGTTTATACGTAAGAAGAAATACCCATCAGGCAATGTAGGTGTTATAGTCGTTGAAAAGGTCAACGGCAAGATGAATGAGCTTACCACTATCTGTATAGCGTATAGCCAAGAAGAGATAGATTCTCTCATAATTAAAGGTCGTAAATGGATGATAGACGCGGAACAGGAACGTCGCCATCCACGACTGGATCTTTTCGGTGAGGAACGTAAGAAGTGCGATGCAGAACTTCTGAGTGCTGAACAGATGCTTTCATGCAACAGGAATATGCTGATGAAACGCCATCAACGCATTGCGCCATTGTTTACAGATGAATTTTGGGGTACGCGTTGACGAAGTCAGGAAAAACTTGCAAATTTGAAAATCAGCGAAGCTAAATCATCTGCCATACAAAATAATTCCGTAACTTTGTCCTCGGCGATCATAGCGATTATTGTTTGTAATCACTTGTAATTCGATACTATAAAGATATAACAATTTTCTCTAATCGTCAAATTCACAATTACTTATAATTCATCGAATTCACGTAAATTAATACCGGAAATGTATCAAAAGCAGGTGATGTCAAAGATATCTATGATAAAAATGATGCCGGTTAACAACAACTAATCAATTATGTCAAAAACAAAGCTAAAGAAGTACCTATTATCACTTACCAAAGAACAGATAACTGACATCGTGCTTGAATTATACGATGCTCGTAAAGAGGCAAAAGACTATCTGGAGTTTTATCTGGAACCAAACTGTAACGCAGAGTTGGAGAAATGCAAGAAAGCTATTCAAAATGAGTTCTTTCCGACTCGTGGTTTCTCTGAAAAGCCCTCATTTGCCAAATGCCGGAAGGTTATTTCTGATTTTCAGAAGCTAAAGCCAGAGCCTACCTTAGTGGCTGATTTAATGTTGTTTTATATTGAGCAAGGATGTGAATATACGATTGAGTTTGGCGATATGTGGGAACAGTTCTATATCACATTAGAGGGAAATTTCAACAAGGCTATGCGTTTTATCTTCCTCCACGGACTGTTAGCCAACTATAACGAGCGGATAGAAAAACTCATTGATAGCGTATCAGATTGTGGCTGGGGATTCTACGACACGCTGCAAGATATTTATTCTGAATATAGGTAGCGACTACAACTCACCTACTCTTTTCCGAACAAATATCGCCCTTTTTTCCATTCTGCTGTTCAAGGGCGTGGGGAGACATCCGAAAACCGGCAGGAAGAAAGGCGGAGAAACAATATATCATAGAGCCCGTATAATCACCTATTGTGACGTAAAGAAGGGCAAACTCATATCCCTGTTGACCAACGACATGGAATCGGATCTTGACGAAATCATCGCCATATACCGCCAACGCTGGGAAATCGAGCTGTTGTTCAAGCAGATGAAGCAGAACTTTCCTTTGAAATACTTCTATGGTGAAAGTGCAAATGCCATCAAAATACAAATATGGGTGACTTTGATTGCCAATCTGTTGCTGATGATCATGCAGAAAGGACTGAAACGGAAATGGAGCTTCTCAGGATTGGCAACAATGGTCAGGATAACACTGATGTATTACGTTGACTTCTACAGCCTGTTCAACAACCCCGAAAAAGACTGGGAAATATTGCTCCAAAAAGCCTCTGGAGCGCCACCCGAACCTTCACTTTTCGAATGAGGGGGGCTTGCAAATCGAAATAACAAACCCGACCGCCGAAAAATCAGCGGTCGAGACATGGTTTTTTGATGTTATCAACTTTTATCGGACAGCAATATAATAATATGGAAATCTTTTATGCAACTGATATTATCAGCCAAATTTCATCAGAAATTATTTCTTACTGTAATATTGGGCCAGAGAAAAAATGCGGTGAAGTGTCATGTGGGTGCAGATGAACGAACAGATGGAACCGACTAGAAAGGCAATGCCGGTAGAAACCAGAATATTTCCAATACCTACAAGCGGAGATACGATTCCGCCGAAAGCAAATCCTAATGCTCCCAGCAATGCAGAAGCCATACCGGCATGAAACCGCTCACAATCCATTGCCAAAGTGTTTGAAGCCGTAAAGGTAAGTCCCAGCATGGAAAGAAGTCCAAGAAGCAATATCTCGTAAATCCAGAAACTGCAGTTAGAACAAAGAGCCAGACAAAGTAATAAAGAGGCGGCAACCATACCTATGCTGCCCCAATATAATGCCTGTTCCAGATGGGAAAAACGGACGGATGAGGCAGCGGAAATGACAATAGTCAGCGCATTGATTCCAAAACAAATGCTGAACGTCAGCGGTGAAAAACCATAGTGTTCCTGCATGATGAAAGGAGCGGAAGAGATATTGGCAAATAAAACTCCTTGTGCAAATCCGAATTGAAATATGTAACAAACATACAAGCGGTTACGGATTACAGCCCTAAAGCTGGTATAAACATCCCGCCAGCTGGCATGTTGACGTTGTGTTGCAGGAAGTGATTCTCTAAAATGAATACTGCCTGCCAGCAATATAACGCCCAGCACAAAGAGTGTCCAAAAGATACCTTTCCATCCTAGACTGCCAGCCATACTTCCTCCTGCCATCGGAGCAGCCACGGGAGCCACTCCATTGATAGCTCCGATAACGGCGAGCATTTTGGCCAGTTCCTTGCCGGAATATTTGTCAGCAGCAATGGAACGTGAAATGACGATGCCGCCAGCTCCCGCTATACCTTGCACCAGACGCAAGCCAACAAACTGTATGATTGTTGCGGAAAACAGACATCCTAGCGTGGAAAACAGGAATAACAGCATTGCCATAATAAGCGGAATACGGCGTCCGTATTTGTCACTCAGCGGACCGAACAGGAGTTGTCCGACTGCTAGGCCAATCATACTCGCTGTCAGCCCTAACTGTACTTGTGATGAAGTGGTGTGAAAGAATCCTGTCATTGCGGGCAGTGTAGGCAGATACATATCTGTCACGAAAGGGCCAAAAGCCGTAAGCATTCCAAGGAATATCAGAATAAACAATCGAGAATTTTCTCTTACCATAAAACTTTCTTTCTAAAAAAACGCTGCAAAATTAAATGTTGTTCGGAAGATTGCACCAGCCTTTTGTTGTGCAAAAGTTTTCAAAATCGGAACAATTGCCTTTTAAGTTCAGAAAAAAATGTACTTTTGTTGTAGAAAAGTAAGTATTGTGGAAACTGGACTATTATTACCTCCATCGACAATTCGATATGAAGAAAGCAACTTGGGCTTCCTTCTTGCCTCGCCGCTGTATTTCGACTGTGGTATCCAAATAATTTGCGTTCGTGGAGAAGGGCTCCTCTCTACGGGTGCTCAGCAATTCCAACTTCATGAAATGACGGAACTCATTTTCTGGAGGGGAAGTATAATGCAACTGATTGAGGCTTCGGACGATTTCTGTGTACGTATGCTGCTCTACCCGTCGCGACTTTTCTTGCAGGCTGCCATTTCGCTTGATACTACTTGTTTCGATTATATGAAAGAGTTTCCTTTGTTCGACCATGGAAAGTCTGGAAGCCTTCAAAGTTGGAAGAATGTAAATCTCTGGATGGACATGGGGCAGATGCTCTTCTGTCAACCGCCATCCGTTTTCACTGAACAGCTAGAACAGAATTTCCTGCAAAGCATGTTCCTGTGGATATTCAGTCTATTCCCGAAAAGTATGTGTCAGTAGCCCGTTCATACACTCGTAAACAGCTTCTTTTCCACAGTTTCATGCATCTCATCCACGAGCATGCGGCCAAGAACATCAGGTGACATTTTATGCCGAAAAACTTTGCATCACTCCGCGTTATCTAAATGAAATAACAGCATCCGCAGTCAAAGGAAAAACGCCTAAGGATTTTATTGACGAACAACTCACTGCGGAAATAAAGGCACAGCTTAACAATCCAGTTCTTTCTATTGCTGAGATTGCTGCTAACTGCAAGTTTCCTGACTCTTCTTATCTGAGCCGATTCTTCAAAAAGCATACAGGCATATCGCCCAGGGAATTTCGTAGTAAAAAGCTACCGGCACTTCAAAAAATATAAAGATGTTTTTGTCAATAGTATTCTAGCTTTTAACCCAAATCGGTCATTAGAAATAAAGGAAAGAACCCTTTCTAATGACCGATTTGGGTTTAAACCTTCCGGTAACAATATTTCTTTTTTTGTAAACTCAAGTATCGTCTATTCCCATGCCAATTCGATAGTTCTAACCGTTTTTCCGTTTATTGTTCTTATTACCTCTTTGTTTGTACTCATAATTACCGTCAAGTTCAACGATTTCTCCTCCATTGCGTTCTATGATACGCTTTATTATCTTAATGGATTTATCGCTCAAGGGCATATCTGCATCGTATATCAATTTCTTAAGCGCAGATCGGTTACTTATGGCTATGTGTGTCAGTTTATATGCAAGGTCGCATTTCAAGTATTCCAATTTATTACATTTCGTTAGGTTCAGTATTTTCACAGCTTCATTTTTTCTCCCAATGGGATTGCTGAAATATAACTCCTTGAGTTCCGTACTGTTTGAAAAATCAGCTAATCCGCAGGCTTCACCTTTTAAATTCATATATTGAATGCCTGGATTGGTCGTAAGGTCAAAATGGTCTATAAGATAAGATGCTTCAAAATACACCAAAGACTGGCATCCACGCATGTCAATATCTACAATGTTCATTTCGCCACTGTCCGCTATGATGCCGGTAATATTATCGCTGTCAGAGGATATTAAAATATCAAATCGCTTTTTAGCAGCCTTGCAATTATGAGGATAAGCGTGCAAATAATAAAGCCATTCAGCTTGTTCCTTGGGCAAGCTTGTACGGCAATTACTAGTGTGTCCATCGCCCCAATTTATCTGACATGAACCGCCGTTAAGACGTATACATACATGTCCCACATTTCCTTCAGTCCAATTAATGGCTTCTACTGTCATAATAATTTGTCCCATAGCTTATATCAATTTCTGGCAAAAATACTCTCCTGTTATGTCAAAACATGACACAACGTAAGTATGCTTTAAAAAAAATGCTATGTGGTCGGTGTAACTTCGTGTGGATAGAATAACGATAAGATTGCACCGTAATATTTGAAGCCTTCTTTAGTTATGGAAATCCAGTCATGATCTATGGCTATCATTTTATTGTTTAAGAGATATTCAAACTCGCTTTTAAAGGCTTTCATAGAGTTATGTCCTATTATATCATTCATTTTTGATAGCCTGAATTTACCATAATATCCGCTTATGGCAAGATATTTTGCAAGCATTTCTTGAGGTGGTAATATATATGTTTGGCTATCAGCCTCAAAGGTATCATGAGCCATACAATCCTTCAGCGTTTCGCCTCCTTTGCCAATGTTGTATGAAAGACCGTTACAAATTTTACTTTGAGCGGCAATGCCAAAACCTTTATATGAGCCGTTTTCGATCATACGGTGGTGCAAATATGAAGACAAACCATCGTCGGAGATACGTGAGAACGTGTTACCTCCAAAATGTCCATCATAGTTTAAATCTGATATTAGATTGAATAGTTGGCTATATTGCATATATCTTGTGTCCACATCAGAAGGCATATCTCCTTTTAGCATATTAGTTCTATATTCATAAATGGTAATATGCTCAGGCATTAATTCTTTAACAATGGCCATGACAGTAGTAATGTCCTCTTTGGATTGATTAGGTAATCCATACATCAAATCAATGTTAAGGATTTTAATCCCATATCTTCTGCACCAGTCAAAGACTTTGACCATGTGTTTCACACTTCCGTTGTTTCGGTTTAATCCTTTCATTAGATGTGCAGATGACTGCAAACCGAACGACATTCGCTTTATGTTTTTAGCATTGTTTGCTATAATTCTGATCTTCTCTTCATCTATAGTATTGAACGATCCTTCTATGCTGCCGCAAAAATCTCCTGCTTTGGTTAATAAATCGGCATAATCATTCGCCATCAACATCAGTTCATATAAAGAACTATGTGATAGAGCTGATGGCGTACCCCCGCCAATGTCTAACCCGTGAAGTATAGCCTCCTTTGTGTTATTTTGATTAATAAAGTTTGCTATATCATTCGATATGATTTTCAAGTAATGTTTCTCTGCTTCTGAATCAATAGCTTTAAAGCGGGTGTATTCACAAAATTTACACAATGTCTTGCAGAATGGAATATGTATATACCACGAATAATCTTTTATATCGGCAAATGACAGTTGTCTATTTGTTTTATATTTCTGCCAATGTTGAGGTGTAAGAGGGTAAGATGTGTTATAATGGTAATCATTCACCCGACTCTTGAATATATCATCAATATTCTGCATCAATTAATATATTATGTTGTTATCGTTAAAACCTTGGCGCAGATATTCGCCGTCATAAAGCAATGAAGATTCGCAATACATGGCATTTATATAGTGTCGCATATATATTTCTAAAATTTTCAAGTCTTTGTTGTACAGATAATTAGAGCATCTGCAATTTTTACCACGATTCTTTGATTCAGTAAAATAACAACGAGGAATAGTAGTTAAATTTAATTCATCCAAACTTACAAATCTGTCTTTACAATATTGGTTTGAAGGCATCAGACCAACGAAACCTAACCTTGTGATGCCTTTGTCAATACAAAAGTCCATCATCTTGTGAGCCTCTCTTGTTTTATCAATATAACCTTTAATCAAGTTACAGCTTACATTGATAATATTCATATCTATACCATCAAAATTAAGTGTATTGTCGGTGAGTTTTGTTTGGTATATTTCTTCCAGCTTATTTCTATCATAGTGGTGGAGCGATACCGAGATGCTATCCCAACGATGGTGTTTCATTAACTGCTGTGATGCAGGGAGAAGACCATTTGTATTGAGATGAATATGAATATCATTGAAACTGTTTGCAGAAAACCTGTCAAGTAAGTCAATAACGATATCAGGAACCATAGATGGTTCACCGCCTGTTATGTTGATACGATTAATGAGGATGTGATTAGATTCAATTTCCTTTACAACTTCAATCAGTTTGTCGGCATTGAAATATATTGCAGACTTGTGTCCAGCATTTGAGCAGAATCGGCAATGAGCATTACATCCATTTGTGATCTTTACAAATAGATTGACAGAAGCTGGTATTGGTCCGCCAGAAACATCGTCATGATTGCACCCGACTGACTTTAATTCTATGTATTTGCCAAATATCAATGCTTTGCTTCCCATATTTTTTTGATAGCAGCTTCTTGGGTTTTAAGCGAGTCATATTCTTCTTTTCCATAATAATAATCGTACACAGGAAGTGTTACGTCATTCTTTGGAACTAACATTATTCGGTTTTTAAAATCTTTTATGACTACGTATTTAGGATCATTTTCAATCAGACGTTTCACAAGGTTGAACTCAAAATAATCAGTGACAGCATTAGGTCCTTTTCCTTCACCACAAGATTTGATGAAGCGTCGATTGGGTTTTCTTCCACAAAGGTTTGGATTAGTTTCTCTTTCAACATATACAGGACCGGCACCTCCTCTATATGGGAAGAATACCTCTGGATGACAGGGGCCATCGTTTTGGTAGTTGCGGTTGATAACTGCTTCCAGACCATATTTTTTGATACCTCGAGTATGTCTATCTATCATAAAGTCATAAAACAGCTCATTGTTCAATTCTCCATTGGGAGCAAATTTGTGCCAGAAGTTTTGTATATAGTTTCTGAAGAAACAGGATGGATAAGATCCAAATTCAAAATAATAAGAGTGCTCTTGACAATGATTAACTTCTCCTGTTGCTTGCTGAAAATCGTTTATAATCTGTTCCACATCGGTATATCGACGGAATTCATTCATATACATGATTAACTTTATTGTTTTTTCAATAACGTAATTCATGTAGGCTTTGTCTGCTAAATTGTCATTATAGAAGCCCTTTTCGAGAGATTTCTTGAGTTTTTTAACATCAAGGTGTCCGTTAACAAAGCAGTTATCGGCACAAGCTCTTAAAGAATGAATGCTACAATTAGATGCGATCTCATTTCCATGTTCTCTAAGACCTTTAAGGTATGTAGAGACAGCATCAATAGCTTCATTGGAAGATTTAAAATGCTTCTTATTATTTAAAGCTATAAGTATGTCAACCAAAGTACGTGTCTGGCCGTATATTTTCTTTAGGACAAAATCAGGTACCTTTGGCAGGGAGACTAACTTATCATAAAATGATTTTGGAAGATAAACATTATCAAGTTGAAGAGCCTCTGTAAAAAGTGGAGCTATATCTGCATCTGTGAATCCTGCAATGCCACAGCCAATTCGTGTAACAAGAAATTTTAAATGAGGGTTGTGTTTGGCAAAATCAATAAACTGGCAGATGTATGGTTTAATTGTTTCAATACTGCCTTGCATTGTTGGGATAGCATAGCTTTGACCGTTCATACCAACTCCAGCACCCCATATGGCTCCAAACTGTTCGTATGCAATGCGTGCAGCTCCACCTCTGTGCATTCCTTCTAGATTGCTTCCAAAAACGAAAATTTCGTTTTCATCAAGTTTAGATATTCTATCTGATGATATTCTTGGGAACTCTGTTCTGTTATTCATATGCGTGTATTATTAAGGTTAAAAATATTCTAATTGGGTTTCGAAACGATGAATGATGTAAGTATTTATAATTCACTTGTTAACTGATTGGTGATACTGCACGTTTGCCGTGTTGGAGTTCAAGGAAATTTAAACAGCAATCACTTAGGCATCGCATACAAAATTACAGAATTTTTTTTGTATGGTAGAAGATTAAAGACCGAAATTATTATGAGTTAGCCTATTGTCGGGAATCATTTCCCGATGCAGTATGTGTACATCGTTGAATATCAATAGTATAGCGCTCTAAAAGGTACAACCGGCAGGTTGGCAAGTATCTGAGAATGTGTAAGTTAGTGATTTTTAGCACCATTCTAGGCTTGTACCTCCATTTTGGAAAGTAAAAGTAAGTGTAATTTCTTGAATATCAAAATGTGTGGTACAAAAACTTGTGAAAAATGGCGTTTTTTGATGAGAAAAGGTACAAAAATAGCTCTGAAACCGAAGGGGAGCATTATGATTATTTTGCGAAGGACTCAGTCTTCAACAAATAGGCATAAATCGGGGCCTATAATGAGATTTCAGCAGCCATAAGAGCCTTGAGATAGTTCAGTTGCTGTGTGGTCAGTGTTTCGGTGATTGTTACAAACAACAGACCTATGTGACAGCAGTCGCTATTTTTAAGATTGCCTAAGTAGTAATATTCTGAATAGAAAAGGAAGTATTATTTCTTTTACTATTCAAATTATTGCTATCTTTCTATAAACAATATATTGTTTGTTATCTGTAAAATATCAGCCTTATGAATAATATAGTAGCATTTAATATCTCCAACGCCCAATAATGTGACCAAAGCAGATTCCAACAGGGATAAATTCAAAAAATTATCTCTGTAACACATCATAAAATAAAGTAAAACTGCTATATTTGCATATTATATGATATGTTGAGCTATGACGAAAAGTACGATGGGTACCAAGTTGCCAAGAAAGCTGGAGCAGAAGATGCAGATAGTAGGAGAACAGATCAGGCTGGCCAGATTACGCAGAAATCTCAGTATTGCCCAAGTTGCCGAACGTGCCACCTGTTCACCTCTTACGGTTTCACGTATAGAGAAAGGTGTACCGACAGTGGCAATAGGTATTTATCTCAGGGTGCTTTATGCGCTTCAACTAGATGATGATATTCTTCTGCTTGCAAAAGAAGATGCAATGGGAAAAGCATTACAGGATTTAAGTCTTAAACAGCGGGAAAGGGCATCTAAAAAAGAATAAGGTATGAAAAAACTCTATGTATTTGCTGATTTTGATTGGCTGAAAGAACCAAGGCTAATTGGAGAGCTGAATTACGAATCCCTTCGTGGCTCTGACAGCTATGGATTTTGCTATAATGATGAATGGCTCAAGGACTATGGAGGTCTGTTTCTTAGTGATGACTTGAACAACTATCCCGGTCAGCAATACACGACTCCAGGCAAGGATATTTTCGGATGTTTTTCTGATGCCCTTCCAGACAGGTGGGGACGTACATTGATAAATCGTCGGGAGCAGATTCTAGCAAAGGAAGAGAATCGTCCGATGCGTCGGCTTTCTTCATTCGACTATCTTATCGGGATTGAGGACTTTTCTCGCATGGGGGCTTTTCGATTCAAGGAGTCTATAAATGGAGATTATATCAATGCAAGCGAAATCCTGCGCATACCACCACTGACAGATATTCGTGAGTTGATTGCAGCTAGTTCCGAAATAGAGAAAAGTGAAGATGAGAACAGGTTGCCTGAAATGCGCTGGATTGCTCAACTGGTCCAACCTGGTTCATCCCTTGGCGGAGCGCGTCCAAAGGCAAGCGTAATTGATGAGAACAAGATCCTGCATATAGCAAAGTTTCCATCCCGCAAAGATGATTATGATGTTGGACTTTGGGAACATTTCTCACATCTGTTGGCAAAGAAGGCTGGTGTCAATGCTGCAGAAACAAAAGTAATCTCTACTAGCGACAAATACCATACTTTGCTTTCCCGACGATTTGATAGAAGGGAAGACGGTAAGCGCATACATTTTGCTTCAGCCATGACTCTATTGGGCTTGAATGATGGTGACAATGCTAATACCGGCCATGGCTATCTGGATATTGTCGATTTCATACTTCAGAATTGTACCAACGTGGAGGATAATCTGCAAGAACTGTATCGCAGAGTTGTATTCAATATCTGCATTGGGAATAGCGATGACCATTTCCGCAATCATGGTTTTCTTTTGACTGCGAAAGGCTGGACAC
>CALUKG010000072.1 GCA_944321155.1 uncultured Bacteroidales bacterium
TGATATAACGCAAAAAATTACGGACGAATTATTTTTATCACATTACCTATATCCAGCTTAATAATGGATGAAGGTTTGGCCGGTGTCCGATCATCCTGTCTGTATTGCACAATATAATCAACAGACTGTTTGATTTCATCGGAGATTTCCGCATAAAAAGCAGGGTTTGGCTCTCCACTGATATTTGCAGAAGTGGAAACAATAGGACGTTTAAACCGCGCGCAAAGCATTTTGGAGAACTGCTCACCAGAAACCCTTATTCCAATAGAACCATCTTCTGCCAACAGATTCTTAGCCAGATTTTTTGCCTCAGGATATATAATAGTCAAAGGCTTGTCGGTCACCTCTATTAAATCCCACGCCATATCAGGCACTTCACGCACATACGACTCGATTCGGTTTGCAGAATCAACCAAAACCAACATAGATTTCGCATCTGAACGACGTTTCAGTTCATAAATACGTTTAACCGCCTCTTCATTGGTTGCATCACATCCCAATCCCCATACCGTATCGGTCGGATACAAGATGACTCCCCCTTTTTGAAGCGTTTCCAAAGCTTTTTTCAAATCTTCGGCATCATAAGTCTTGGCATACTTTGTTGTTACATCCATCATTATCAGCTATTTTGTTGTCCTCTACAAAACATAAAACCAATATATAACCGTGGTCCCGTAATAAAGTCAGGTTGCGGGTTGCTGACATTCAGCAGATAATCCAATTTGAGTGCCAAATGTATTTTCTGTGTCATAGCCCATTCATATCCCACAAAAGGGGTTACGGCCATAAAAGCATATTTACGGTACGATACATTATTTTCCACTTCCCAATCATGGTGCATGGGTTCCGTAAGGGTCAGATTTCTGAAAGCTCCTCCACCCACAGTAGCTCCAACAAAAAAAGCATGGCGGTCCTTTGTAAATGCACAATCAGCCAACAGGCCTCCCCATCCTATCGTTGCATAACTACCCTTTTGTCCATAATATAAAGTAGTACTATAGCCCTCCGTTCCTACGCGCAAATATTTTCCGAAATTCAAACGGATGGCTCCACCTATTCCCATTGGCAAACCTTGCATTTTTTCGGTTGCCACCACTGTTCCTGCATGTTGCGGAGTACTTACTCCTCCAAACACATAGCCAGTATGGAGCATCATTCCCCCTGAATATCCGTTATATTTCATCTTATTTTCGGCAACAGCCGGCATAAGTGCTAAAGCAGCACATGCAAATATTAAAAGCGAAACTGCAAATCCCTTAGCCATGCTGTAGTATGTTTTGAGCCAACTGCATAAAATATTCAGAAGCGGGGTTATGGGCTTGGAGTGCTATAGGCATGCCTCCGTCACCGCCTTCACGTATACCTTGCACGAGTGGAATCTGTCCCAAGAAAGGAACCTGCTGTTCTTCCGCCAGTTTGCGCCCGCCATCTTTTCCGAATATATAGTATTTGTTTTCTGGAAGTTCAGCGGGTGTAAACCACGCCATATTTTCCACAATACCCCAAATAGGAACATTTATCTTATCATTGCGGAACATGTTCAACCCTTTTCTCGCATCGGCCAAAGCTACCGGTTGCGGAGTCGTTACTACAATCGCCCCCGTCAGCTCCAACAATTGAACAATGGTCAAATGAATATCGCTCGTTCCTGGAGGCAGGTCAATAAGGAAATAATCCAATTCTCCCCAATCACCTTCCGTCACCAATTGTTTAATGGCATTGCTGGCCATACCTCCTCTCCAGATAACCGGACTCTCCGGGTCGACAAAAAATCCGATGGAAAGGACTTTTACTCCATACTTCTCAATGGGGACAATCAAATCTTTTCCATCTACTTCATTGAGTAAAGGGCGTGCATCTTCAATAGCAAACATTTTTGGAATGCTCGGCCCAAAAATATCAGCATCGAGCAATCCCACCTTACATCCCTGCAGTGCCAATGCCACCGCCAAGTTGGCCGAAACAGTTGATTTACCCACACCACCTTTTCCCGATGAAATGGCAATAATATTCTTTACCTTCTGAAGGGGTTTTACCGGAGCTTCTGGCAATGGTTTCTTATATTTTACCGCAATGTTCCCCTTAATATCAGCAGCCTCGTCCACATAGGTAAGGATAGCTTGTTCGGCTGCTTTGACTACCGATTTGATAAACGGATCATTCTGGCGCTCAAAAATCAAGGAAAAAGATATCTTGTTGCCTTCAATACGGATATCGTCTTCCAGCATTTCATTTTCAATCAGACTTTTCCCATTTCCAGGGTAACGCACATTTTGGAGTGCATCAATAATTAATTTCGGATAATACTGCATAGTTATTTGTTAGTGTTTGTTTGAGTTCTGCCATTACGGCCAAAACTACGATAATTATCATGTTCAATCTCAATTTCAGGTTCCACAAAATCCTGCCTTCTTTCCAAGACAAACTTTATGTATTTGATGCTGATGCCACGCGACAGCCATTGCTGCTCGTAATATGTCTTAATGGAAAGAATCGGGTCTTCCCAATTCGATGCATACAAGTCGTTGGTTTCAAACAAGACGGGATAAGCATTTGCCTTTACCATTGCGCAAGTGTATGTATATAGGAAATTGCTATCCGTCTTCAAGTGAATAATGCCATTCTCTTTGAGTATCTGCTGGTAATGCTTCATCAGATTCGTTGATGTCAAGCGCTTGGTCGTTTTCTTCATTTGCGGGTCTGGAAAGGTAATCCAAATCTCATCTACCTCATCTGCAGCAAAAAAACGATCGATGAATTCGATATTTATTCGCAAAAACGCCACATTACCCAATCCGTTTTCATAAGCATATTTTGCTCCTGTCCACATCCGTGCCCCTTTGATATCGATACCGATAAAATTCTTTTCCGGGAAACGTTGTGCCAAGCCTACCGTGTATTCACCTTTGCCACAGCCCAATTCCAAAACAATAGAG
The DNA here is from genome assembly GCA_944321155.1 of uncultured Bacteroidales bacterium. Taxonomy (GTDB): domain Bacteria; phylum Bacteroidota; class Bacteroidia; order Bacteroidales; family Paludibacteraceae; genus Gallipaludibacter. The sequence goes on from CALUKG010000072.1 coordinate 2,937, forward strand.
TTGTCATTGTGAAAGAACTTGTTTCTCCATTCTCCCTTCATCAGCAAAGCCTCATTGTCGGCAAGCACTTCACGTGCACCACATTGAAAGACATTAGGGAGTTTTTCCATCTCCGCAAATTTCGCCAGTTTATTTTTTCCCATTGCTGCTCTCTCTTAATTCAATTCCTACGTTCGTTATCCCTTTAAGCACTTCACTGCGCATTCCCTGACGGAGAGCTATCTTATAAGTTCCCGTATCAGGCACCTGCACATTTGTATGAAACAATATGGGCATTTCCTTTACAGCCCCTATACCATTTCCCAGCCATCGTCCACGATTGTCAGCCAGATAACACTCGATTGTATCACATTTCATTTCCCCTCCAGGCATCTGTTCCTGTATAAACAACCAAAAATTCTGATAGGGGTAATCCGTCGTATGTCTGACAAAAACCACCACATCCAACGGCTTGTCCACTTGTTTCAAGTCCGTTTGAAATACCACTAAACTATCCTGATGCCAACCGGCAACCGGCATATCTTCTGCTTCTGCATAGACACGTTTCGGCCCACATGATGTTGCTGACATCATGACTGCCAGCCATCCAAAGACTGTCAGTTTCCGGAAAAATTCCTTATTGCGCATTACGATTATTTTGTCTGTTTCTATTCTTGTTCCGCTTTTTTGCCGGACGTTTCTTTACCTTATCGAAACGGGTAAGACTATCCTGTCCGACAACATTCTGATAATCGATTACCTCCTCTGCCGGCTTCGTCACATTTGTTTCTACTTCCAGTTGTGCCGGCTTTTCGCCCCTTTTATTCATTGCAATCACTTCTTTGGCACGTTTGGCTGAGATAGTAACCAGATTGGTCGGCATATTGGGTGCAGTAGAATAACTGACAAGCCCTTTCAGTATATCCACCTTGAACTGATAATAGGTGCCATCCATCGTTTCCAATGTCGTATCCTTGGGAGGAAGCAATTTCTGGGCCTCTGAATAAAGGTCTACCTCATAGTTCATACAACATTTCAATTTGGCACACTGTCCAGCCAGTTTTTGCGGATTCAATGAAATATCCTGAATACGCGCCGCACTGGTTGTTACCGAGTTGAATGAAGTCATCCAGCTGGCACAGCACAATTCACGTCCACAAGGTCCGATTCCACCGATACGGCCAGCCTCCTGACGTGCACCGATCTGTTTCATCTCAATACGTACCCTGAATGTCTCGGCAAATACTTTGATCAATTGGCGGAAATCCACACGTTCATCGGCAATATAATAGAAGATAGCCTTGTTTCCATCGCCCTGATATTCCACATCGCCAATCTTCATGCTCAGTTGCAAGCTTTCTGCCAATTGGCGGGCTTTAATCATAGTATCCTGTTCCTTTGACTTGGCCTCATAATATTTCTCCATATCCGTGTCCTTGGCTTTCCGGTAGATTTTTTTCGGCTCCAAGCGTTGCAAATCAATCCTGTTCTTGCGCATTTGCAAGATAACCAACTTACCCACCAAAGTCACTTCTCCAATATCATGTCCCGGCTGTGCTTCCACCGCCACCATGTCCCCTTTTTTCAAGTCTAGATGGTCTTCATTGATATAATATCCTTTACGGGTATTCTTAAATTGTACCTCCACAAAATCTGTGGCCTTCACCGTTTCCGGCAGGTCACACAACCAATCGAAGGTACTCAATTTCAAGGCTGAATTCCTATTCCAGCCTTTTTTATTCATACGACAGCTTCCGTCGTTTAATGTCATATCGTATTCCATATTCCAATATATCTTAATTGAGGTCTATCAGTGTGTCGCTACATCTTTAACAAGACTATTACTTTCAAGACCAAATCAAACAAAACTATCTTCGAGTTTACATTTTGCTCTATATGACGTTCGGCCAAGGCAAACTCCTCCATCAATTGTTCCACATTCCGCTCATTCACAAAAGGTGAAAAGTTAGCCGAAAAACGCTGTTCATCCAATGTCATATAATTCAACTCTGCGCAATGAAAATTATAGATAAAATTCTCACGCAACAAATGCTGGGCATAAGCAAGAAAATTTTTCTGGGCATCGCGTCCACCATCTGAAGATGCCGTTTCCGACCAGTTTCGTAACTCTTGCAATGCTGCATAGTCTTTTTTATTCCCAACCAGCCATGCCTTGCGCATCAGGAAAATGAACTGCTGCAAATTCGTTTCCGTTTCCGCATCTTTTTCCACCAGCCTTTTGGCTTTCAAGAAACTGCCATTGCTCGTATGTGCATACAGATGAACAGCTGCATCGCTCAAGGTTGGAAATTTATTCTTGAGCGCCTCTTCTATATCGTCAGATGCCAATGGTGGAATCTGAATGGTTTGTGTACGTGAACGTATCGTCGCCAACAGTTGGTCGGGTTGCTCCGATACCAATAATAAAGCTGTCTTCTCTGCCGGTTCTTCAAGCGTTTTGAGAATTTTGTTGGCACAGACAACATTCATTTTCTCGGGCAACCAGATAATCATAAACTTGTAATTGCCTTCGTAAGACTTATAATTCAGCTTACGGATAATCTCGTCGCTCTCATTGGCATAAATCAACAACTGTTTGGTCACGCCCAGTTCTCTTTGCCAATCAGCCAAATCAAAATAGCCATACTCTCGAATCATGGAACGAAAGTCAGCCACAAAATCGTCACAAACCGAATTGCGTGACCCTTTTTTCTCTATTGGAAATACAAAATGTAAATCAGGATGTTCCAAAGTTTTAAACTTCAGGCAAGAAGGACAAACTCCACATGCATCCTTTTCCCCCCGGTTGGTACAATTGATGTATTGGGCATACGCTATGGCCAGCTGCAGTTTGCCAACCCCTGATGGTCCGACAAACAATTGGGCATGAGGGATACGCCCATCATGCACCGAACGAATCAGCCGTTCCTTGACTTTTTCCTGACCAATAATATCCGAAAACATCAGTTATACTTTATCTACTATAACCCGCAAAGATAAAGAAAAAAACCGAATATATCTGCCTTTTAAACGAATAGGGGAAGCAGAATTAGCACAGTTGTTCGTTTCAACTGTAGAAGTACGTAAAAATGTCCGAATCCATCGGCCCCATCTATTACATAGGACTAGAAGAAATAAAAAAATGCCACCCTTGCAGGTGGCATTTTCCATCTTATATAGAAAGGTTATTCATCTTTCTGTGTTGCTTCGTATTCCTTCAGCAATTTATCCTGAACATCAGCAGGAACCAATTCATAGCTAGCGAATTTCATGGAGAATGATGCACGTCCGCCAGTAAGTGAACTTAACGCTGTAGAATAATTGCTCAACTCCTTCAATGGAATTTTGGCAGTCAGTTTTTCAAAACCTTTTTCACTATGCATACCCATTATGATAGCACGGCGTCCTTGCAGGTCACTCATTACATCACCCATTTTATCGGATGGGACCAACACTTCCAAATCATAAATAGGTTCCAGGATTTTCGGTCCAGCATTTTTAAATGCCTCTGCAAAAGCATTTCGTCCTGCCAAACGGAAGGAAATTTCATTGGAGTCAACCGGGTGCATCTTTCCGTCATATACAATTACGCGTACATCACGTGCATAAGAGCCTGTTAAAGGACCTTGTTCCATACGGTCCATCAATCCCTTCATGATAGCCGGAACGAAGCGTGCATCAATTGCACCACCGACAATACTATTGACCAATACCAATTTGCCTCCCCATTCGAGGTTAACCTCTTGTGTATCACGTACACTTATCTTATATTCCTGTCCATTGAACTTGAATACATCAGGAGCCGGCATTCCTTCATAATACGGTTCTACAATAAGGTGTACTTCGCCAAACTGACCGGCACCACCCGATTGTTTCTTATGACGATAGTCTGCACGTGCAGCTTTCGTAATTGTTTCACGATATGGAATACGTGGTTCAGAGAATTCCACCATCATCTTGTCGTTATTTTCCAAACGCCATTTCAACGTGCGCAAATGGAACTCACCTTGTCCGAGAACAATCGTTTGTTTCAATTCTTTAGATTGCTCTATTACCCAAGTCGGATCTTCCTCGTGCATACGCGTAAGGATAGAGCTCAGTTTTTCAGCCTCTGCCTCATTTACCGGTTTAATAGCTCTACGGTATTTCGGCTCCGGATATTTGATAGACGGGAATTCAAAATCGCAATCTTTTGCATTCAGCGTATTGCCCGTACGTGTATCTTTCAGTTTAACCGCAGCGCCTATGTCGCCTGCATACAATTCTTCGATTGGAGTGCGCACCTGGCCAGCCGTTGAATACAATTGAGAAAGACGTTCCTTAGATCCACGAGTTACATTCTGCAAATCATCTCCTGCCTTGAGTGTACCACTCATCACCTTGAAATAATATACTTCACCAATATGTGGCTCTACGCTTGTCTTGAAAATGTAAATGCTGGTTGGTCCGTTTTCATCGCATGGAACCTCACGTCCGTCGGTAGTAACCGGCAATACAGCATTGGAAACAGACGGCGAGATATTGCCCAAGAATTCCATCAAACGGCGCACACCCATATCTTTTCCTGCGCACACACAGAAGATAGGGAATACATCACGCATTACCATACCTTTACGAATACCTGTACGCATTTCCTCTTCTTCGAGCGAACCTTGTTCAAAATACTTGTCCATCAAAGTCTCATCGTTTTCAGCAGCAGCTTCCAACAAGGCATTGTGCAATTCTTTCGCTTTGTCCATTTCAGATGCCGGAATATCCAGAATTTCAGGTGCACCACCTTCCGGTTTCCACTGATACATCTTCATCTTCAATACGTCAATCAAAGCATTAAAACCAGAACCCACCTGAATAGGATATTGTATTTGCACAACTTTCGAACCATAAATCTCCTTCAGTTGTTCCACCGTCTTATCATAATCCGCTTTTTCATGGTCCAACTGGTTTACCAAGAAGATAACCGGTTTGTTGTATTTTTCTGTATATCTGAAATGGTTTTGGGTACCAACTTCCACACCATTTTGAGCATTCAACAAGATAATGGCTGTATCGGTAACATTCAATGAGGTAACTGCTCCTCCCACAAAATCGTCAGAACCCGGGCAGTCTATAATATTCAGTTTTTTACCTAACCACTCGATGTTGACAACTGTTGAGAATACAGAATACCCGTATTCCTTCTCTACAGGAAAATAGTCAGATACTGTATTTTGATTTTCCACAGAACCTCTGCGTTTTATAACTCCACTCTCATAGAGCATAGCTTCTACAAGAGTGGTTTTCCCAGAGCCAGAACTTCCCAACAAGGAAATGTTCTTGATTTCATTTGATTTGTAAACCTTCATAACTCTTTAAGTGATAATAGATTAATATTAGATTTAAAAAAATTCCCTTTTATAATGGAATGTGGTTGGCAATGTAAGAATTTGTAACCAATATCTCCAAACATTTTTCCATGCTATAAAACATGCTTATAGATGCAACACAATGCCATTTGAGGTCTCCTACAATATATCGCAAACATTATTGTCAGCTCAAAACTTATTTCTACCTTTGCAAGGAATTTTCGTTTTTTACATAAATGCGCAACCTTATACAGTTCTTTATTCGCTATCTTGTGTTGTTTCTGTTTCTTATTTTGGAAACGGTAGCCATTATATGCATTGTCAACAATAACCTGTATCAAGGGAGCGTTCTTTTTTCTTCCGCCAATAAAATAACAGCTAATATTCTAAGTATCAGCAATAATGTAACAGATTATTTCCAGTTGCGAACCACCAATCAGATGCTATCGCAAGAAAATACCGATTTACTCAATCAGATTTCAGCGCTCAAACATCAATTGGAAAATTATCAGACCAGCGTTACAGACTCAACTAAACTTCCAACCAACATGCCTCCAACAGTGAGATTCATTTCTGCAAAGGTTGTCAACATTACCACCCATAAGGTCAGAAATTACATCACTTTGAACAAAGGAACGCAAGATGGTGTCAAACCAGATATGGGGGTTATCAGCAATGGGTGTGTTGTCGGTATTGTAAAGAATGTTTCAAAGAATTTCTGCGTCGTTATCCCTATCATCAACTCTGATTTGGGCATAAACAGCAAAATAAAAAGCAACAATTACACTGGCATTCTCAAATGGCCAGGAACAAATTACAGAGTTGCCAAGCTGCACGATATAGCCCGCCATGTGGATGTAAAGCCCAACGATACCATCGTTACCAGCGGTTTTACGTCCAATTTTCCAGAAGGTATTTTGGTTGGAACTATACGTTATGCCAATCTAGAGGAAAGCGATTCCTATTATGATATTGATGTAGAATTGGGAATTGACTACAAAAAACTCACATATGTAGAAATTATTGATAACCGTCTTTATGACGAACAGAAAACATTGGAAGAAAAAGCGGCAGAATAAATGAAGATACTGTTACAGAACATATTACGTTTCCTGGTTTTATTATTGGTCCAAGTACTGGTTATAGACCAATTACAACTTTCCATTTATTGTAGGCCAGCTCTTTATGTATATTTCTTTATTGCTTTACCTGTAAGCATCCCCAGATGGGCAGAGTTTTTCATTGGTTTTTTCGTTGGACTCACCCTCGATTCATTTGCCAACACATTGGGCATCAACATGGCAGCAAGCCTACTCCTATGCTACATCCGTCCACTGCTCATTAAAGCAATGGTCAGTGATGAAAACATTGTACCCGGATTTGCCCCTTCCCTTAAAACTTTCGGGACAGGCCTGTATATACGTTTTATTTCCATTCTTGTCACCATTCAACATCTGCTTTTATTTAGCATAGAAGCATTTTCATTGGTAGGCTGGTGGAATACGCTTTTACGTATTATCATAAGCTCTGCAGTCTGCATTGGTATCATACTGGTTATAGAAAAGACGAGGAAGAGATAGCATGATTAACGACAATCTATATAAAAGAGGCTATATCATTTCCGCCATAGTTGCTTTAGTCGTATTTATTTACATTCTGCGGCTTTTTTCAATGCAGATTATGGAGGACAAATACAAGGATGCAGCCGACAGTAATGCCTTTTTAAAGCGAACCCTATATCCTCCCCGCGGATTAATCTATGACCGTAATGGTGAGTTACTGGTATATAACCAGCCAGCCTATGACATTACACTTATAAAAAGAGAAATGCCCAAGGACTTTGACACCATTGATTTCTGCTCTACCCTCGACATAACGAAAGAAGAGTTTATTGAGCGTATCAATGATATGTCACAAAAACGCGGCTATTCACGCTACACTCCTCAGATATTCATGACACAACTCAGCATGCAGAACATTGCCAAGCTGCAGGAAAAGCTGTATAAATTTCCCGGTTTTTCCATACAGAACCGTACTTTGCGCGATTATGCTTATCCGGCAGCTTGTCACGTATTGGGAAGTATTGGTGAAGTTTCACAAAAAGACATTGACGCGGACGACTATTACAAAAGAGGTGACTATGCCGGCCGCGATGGAATTGAATATACCTACGAGAAACAGCTTCGGGGCGAAAAAGGCGTGGAAATACTTCTGCGTGATGCACGTGGCAGAATAAAGGGAAGGCTTGAAGACGGCAAGTATGACATAGCACCAAAAGCCGGAGAGAACCTTACGCTGACCATTGACATCAAACTTCAAATGGTAGCAGAAGAATTGTTATCAGGAAAAGTAGGCAGTGCAGTTGCCATAGAACCCCATACCGGTGAAATATTGGCATTAGCCTCCAATCCGGGTTGGGATCCGTCCATATTGGTAGGCCGACAGCGTTCTGCCAATTATGCACAATTATTGAAAGACAAGACCAAGCCTATTTTAAACAGGGCCACTCAAGCAACCTATCCACCGGGGTCTACCTTTAAGACTGTACAAGCACTTGTTTGTCTGCAAGAAGGTGGCATTACGCCCAACACCCCATTTCCCTGTAGCGGTCCGGGTTCACAGCCTATTAAGTGTACACACCACCATGGCTCTCCTGTTACTCTGCTCAACGCCATTGAACAAAGCTGTAATCCTTATTTCTGGCTGGCTTTCAAGAGCACACTCGAAAAAGACGGTTATGGTGAAGACAACCAAATATTCAAACAGAATTACAACCAATGGCGTGAAGATGTCATGAGTTTCGGTATGGGTCAGAAATTTACCGACAGTGACATATTCAATCAAGTGGCAGGCAATATACCCAATGAGAAATTCTACACCCGCTATTATGGCAGCAAAGGGTGGAAAGCTTTGACCATACGTTCCCTTTCCATCGGACAAGGTGAGATATTGGTAACCCCGCTCCAGATGGCCAATTTCATGGCTGCCATTGCCAACGGAGGTTATTACATTACCCCTCATCTGAACAAGAGCGACAGCATGCTCCTACACAGACATGAAACAAATGTAGACCCCAAATATTTCCCTGTTGTCAAAGAAGGCATGTGGCGTGTATTTGAATATGGTACTGGCCGTTGGCACAAAATAGATAGCGTAGCAATGGGAGGAAAAACCGGTACAGCACAGAACCCACACGGCAAAGACCACAGTCTTTTCATCGGTTTTGCACCAATTGAAGACCCGAAGATTGCCGTAGCTGTTGTCGTTGAAAACGCAGGTTTCGGAGCTACTTGGGCTGCACCTATTGCCAGTCTGATGATAGAACAGTATTTGTTTGGCGAAATAAGAAGAAAAGAAGTATTTAAACGATTAAGCACAACAGCAACAAACCCTGATGTCAAAGAATAACCGAAAGAAATTTGCGTTGGATTGGATAACAATCGGACTTTACACAGCCT
>CALUKG010000073.1 GCA_944321155.1 uncultured Bacteroidales bacterium
AATCTGTTTGGCAATGAAAACGAGGATTATTAACTTTACTTTAATATACTGACTGAGATATGGACGATAAAGCAATTAATTGGGGTGAAGTACCCAATATCCCGTTAGTGGATGAAACGAAGGATAGCATTATTAAGGTAATTGGTGTCGGTGGTGGAGGAAGTAATGCTGTAAATCACATGTACAGAAAAGGTATTGAGGGTGTTTCGTTTGTTGTCTGCAACACGGACAATCAGGCATTGGAACATTCTCCTGTTCCCAACCGAGTGAAGTTGGGTGATAATACTACGGCTGGATTGGGAGCTGGTGGACGTCCTGAAAAAGCAAGGGAAGCAGCCGAAGAAAGTATTGACAGAATTAAGAAAGTGCTGGGAACAGATACACATATGGTTTTTGTCACGGCAGGAATGGGTGGTGGCACTGGAACGGGAGCTTCACCGATAGTGGCCAAGGTGGCTCATGAGATGGGCATCTTGACGATTGGCATTGTTACCATTCCTTTTGCTTTTGAAGGTTTCAAGAAAATAGAGAAAGCTTTGGAAGGTGTTGCCGAATTGAGTAAGCATGTGGATGCCATATTGGTGATTAACAATGAAAAGCTGCGTTTGGTTTATCCTGATTTGGAGATGTCAGATGCCTTTGCCATTGCCGATGATGTGTTGGCTAATGCAGCAAAATCCATAGCAGAAATCATTACCATCCCGGGTTATGTCAATGTTGACTTTGCGGATGTATACAACACGATGAAAGATGGTCGTGTTGCCATCATGAATACGGGACAAGCTTCGGGCGAAAACCGTATCACGAAAGCCATAGAAGATGCACTTAAATCTCCGATTGTCAATGCCAATGATATCAAAGGTGCCAAGAAACTCTTGTTGAGTTTCTATTCTTCCAAGAAGTCGCAAATAAAAATGGACGAGGTAAATGAAATCAATGCCTTTATCAAAAAGATTGGTCAAGAGGTAGATGTGATTTGGGGAGCTACATTCGATGACTCGTTGGAAGATGAAGTTAAGATTACATTGATTGCCACGGGCTTTGATATGGATTGCTTGCCTGACCCGACTTTGTGGACCGGTCATCAGCAGAAAGAAAAAGAGGAGGTGGACGAAGACGAGCTGGACAAAGAAGAAATGCGGAAGAAATATATAGCCGATATGTATGAGAACATAGATATACCGGCTCCTAAGAAAAAGGAACAGATATCTGTTGAAGAGGAAGTAAAGACGGAAGAGGAGGAAGTTGAGGAAATGGATATGGATAGTCTGGATGACATTGATTTTAAATAACAGATTTTATCCGTAAGATTATTTTGATTGAATCTCATTTAAAAACATAAAAAGACATGAACTATTTTGATACTATTAGTGAAGACATTAAGAAAGCAATGCTCGCAAAAGATAAAGTAACATTGGATGCATTGCGTGGTATAAAGAAAGAATTTCTGGAAGCAAAAACAGCTAAAGGTTCTGATGGTGAACTTCATGATGACCAGGCACTGAAAATTTTGCAGAAGATGGTGAAGCAACGCAAGGAATCGGCTGATATGTATGTTGCTGCAGGCAGAACAGAATTGGCTGAAAAAGAAATGATGGAGGTTGCCGTAATTGAAAAATATTTACCGGCACAGATGTCAGAAGAAGAACTGGAGAGTGCCGTAAAAGGGATTGTAGAAAGAGTTGGTGCCAAATCTCCACAAGAGATGGGCAAGGTGATGGGAGTTGCATCCAAAGAATTATCCGGTAAGGCAGAAGGCAAACAGATTGCAGAAATGGTAAAGAAGGTTTTGGCTGGAATGCAATAGGCAGGCAGGAATCTATTTTGATTGATGTATTTTGGAGCAAAATAATTCATATGATTTTGAAGACTTGTCAGACGGCTTGAAAGAGCGTGCTGAAAAGTTTTTAAGTGACCGTTTTTCAGAGCTTTATTTTGATGTTGATGAGTTGGAAATACTTGTTGACCACTATATTGCTCAAAGACGGGATGCGGATGCTTATGCCTTATTGGAATATGGTCTGAAATTACATCCTCATAGCAGTGAATTGCTTGCAAGAAAAGCAAAGTTTTTGTTGCTGCAGGGTGAGATTGGCAAAGCTTCTGCCGTTTTGGATGCTCTTTCTGTGGATGATTATGAAGTGGCCATGCTTAAAATGGAGGCTTTCGTCAAGTTGAACCGTTTAACGGAGGCTGTTGAGTTGGCGGAACATCTGTTGAAGGAAGAGGAAGACACGGAGATGTGTCCTACTTGTTTGGATATAGCAAGTGTTTTCATGGAGCAGGACCATTATGACATGGCACTTAATTATTTGACCATAGGCAAAAAGTATGATTCAAATAATATAGAACTGCTTTCTGAACTGGCTTTCTGTTTGGAAAAGGTGGGGGATGTTGAGAAAGCAATTGACACCTATAATGATATAATAGACATTAATCCTTATTATGCGGATGCCTGGTTTAATCTGGGGCAGGTCTTTTTGGGGCAGAACCGTTATCGACAGGCCTTGCACGCCTATGAAATGTGTTTGACCATTGACGACTTAGACCCATTGGTCTGGCTACAGAAAGGGCATGCACATTTTTCTATGGATGAGTTTCATGAAGCAATAGAATGCTATGAACATTGTCTGAAAGATGCTAAGGACAAATGGCAGTTATATTTGTTTTTGGGTGAATGCTATGAGAAATTGGGTGATTGCGATACGGCAATCCGTTATAATAGAAAGGTGTTGGATGAACAGCCTTCCAATTTTGACGCCTTGATGGCTTTGGGCTTTTGCCTGATGGAGAAAAAGCAGCTGGACGAAGCACAAGAACTATTTGCTGCAGCCATAAAGGTGCGTCCGCAATCATCAGAGGCATGGTTTAATATGGGAGAGGTGGCTAATTTCAAGAGCCGGACAGATGATGCCGTTTCATATTATACGCGTGCCATTGAGCTGGACCCCAAAAATATAGATGCCATGATAGCATTGGCAACGACTTATATAGATGAGGATAAACCTTCGGAGGCTCTACCTGTTCTGTTGAGAGTGAAAGCCATGGAACCGGAAACTCCTCGTTTGTACCTGCTTTTGGCCGTTGTTTATTATGGCTTGAATGATTCCGAGAATTTGTTGGACTGTTTAGGAAAAATGGTAATATCAGGCACGGAAGACATTAATATATTTTTGAATGTTTGTCCTGAATTGTCTGAAGTAGTTAAGAATTATATAGAACGTAAGAAATGAAATTTTGGATTTTGTTGTTTTTGAAAGGAGTCGCTATGGGGGCTTCTGATGTCGTTCCCGGAGTTTCCGGAGGAACGATTGCATTTATCACAGGCATTTATGAACGCCTCTTGTGTGCCATAAAAAGTGTAAATCTGACTAATTTGAAGTTACTTTTTACCGGACACTTCAAGCAGTTTTGGAAAAATCTGGACGGAAACTTTTTGGTATGCCTTTTTGCCGGTATAGCTACTAGTTTTTTGTCTTTGGCCAAGGTTATCACTTATCTTATCGAGCATCAGCCGGTTTTGATTTGGTCCTTCTTCTTTGGGCTGATTATTGCTTCTACTATTTTTGTGGCACGGGATGTTAAGTGGAATTGGAAAACGATACTTTTCTTTTTACTGTTTACGGTTCTGTCTTTTTATATCACATCGCCCGAGAATGTGCCAATTAAGACACATGAAGGTGTTGCCTATTGGTATATCTTTCTGTGTGGTGCCATAGCCATTTGCGCTATGATTTTGCCTGGCATCTCGGGAAGTTTCGTATTGGTGTTGTTGGGTGAATATACCTATATTCTTCAGGCCCTGCTGGATGTGAATATACCCGTAATACTTACTTTTATTCTGGGAGCTGTAATTGGTATTGTGAGCTTTTCCAATCTTTTGACGTGGTTGTTCAAGCATTATGAGATGCTAACACTGGCGGCCTTGACTGGGTTTATGTTTGGTTCCTTGAACAAAATATGGCCTTGGAAAAGAACCTTGGAAACATATATTGACCGTCATGGGGTTGCTCAGCCTTTGGCGCAGGAAAATATTTTACCAGCCAATATAGATGGAGAGTTCTTCTATGCTATCGGTTTGATCGTGCTGGGTGTTGTGCTGATGTTTGCCATTGAACTTTTGTCGAAGAAATTTAAAACAAAGACTGACGCATGAGATATTTCGGACTGATAGGCAAGCCTTTGGTACATTCCTTCTCTCAACGCTATTTCACGCAAAAGTTTCAGGAGGAATCCATAGATGCTGCCTATGGATTGTATGAGCTGGATAAAATAGAGGATTTAAAACAGCTTTGTCAGCAGAAATCCTTTTCTGGTTTGAATGTAACCATTCCTTACAAGCAGTCCGTTCTCCCTTATTTGTCGGAGTTTGATGAAACGGCAAGGGCAGTGGGGGCTGTCAATGTCATTAAATTTGTTCGCCGTTCAGGAGAAGTCGTGTTGAAAGGCTATAATTCCGATGTGATTGGTTTTCATGATTCGTTGGTTCCGTTGCTTCGGCCTCATCATAAAAGGGCTTTGGTTTTTGGAACGGGAGGAGCATCCAAAGCTGTCGAATATGTATTGCGTCGGTTAGGTATAGAAGTACAGTTGGTATCCAGAAAGGCCAAGGATTCGCTGTTGTCGTATGAGCAGATTACACCGGAAGTGCTTCAGAGCTATCAGTTGTTGGTGAATGCAACTCCTCTTGGAACTTTTCCACATGTAGATACGTGTGTAGATATACCTTATCAAAACATAACAAATAAACATTTGCTGTATGATTTGGTGTATAATCCGCAAGAAACATTATTTTTGCGTTATGGTAAAGAACGAGGCGCACAGGTGATGAATGGCTATGCCATGTTGCGTGGCCAGGCAGAAGCGGCTTGGGAAATTTGGAATAAACAAGAATAAATGAAAGAGTTATGAGAAACAGACTAATTGCAGTATATTGCTTGTTATGCTGTGTTATGTTGTCGTCGGCCCAGAATATTTATGAGGGACAGTCGGCTATTGTTTACTCTATGCCAAAATCCGTACTGGTTTTTGAAGTGGAGATGGAAAAACAGATACAGGAGCCAGGTCCGTTCTATCTGTATGCCAAAAGGTTTTTGGGGACATCCGATGTAATTACGGAACATACGGAAAATTATAGGATGCTCAATGTTCATATGAAAGTTAAGACAGTGGCAGATGCAACCCGCCAGTATGTCATTCCTTTGAATATGAAAGATTTGCCATCCATACAGATAAATGATAACGGCATTTTGTGTTCCATCAATAAACAGATGGATTTGGTGAAAAAGTACCCGTCTAAAAAACATCCTTCCAAGAAGGACCACCCTAAACCCTTGAAAGAAAAAGATGACAATTTGATGCCGCTGGGTGAGGAACAGATGCAGGCGAATTCCATCGCTAAGATGGCAGAAGGTGTAGCGCAGCAAATATATAGAATAAGAGAAAACAGATTGAGCCTGCTGATGGGTGATGTAGATGTGTTGCCTGCTGATGGTGAGGCCTTGAAAATTACTTTGGAACGTCTGGACAGGGAAGAGAGAGAATTGTGTGAGCTTTTTGTGGGCAAAACCATCACTGAACGACAGATGCAGGTTGTGGAGTATACACCCTATCAAAGTGTGGAAAATCATGTCCTGTTCCGTGTTTCTCCCCTTTTGGGAATCGTGCCTTCTTCTGATTTGAGTGGTGCGCCCGTTTATTTGACATTGCAAGCAAAATTGCCGGAATTCTTGCCGGAAACTAAGAAATCGGCTCAAAACAAGGAGAATACAGTGTTCTATTATAATTCTCCGGGTTCGGCTATGATTACTTTATCTGATGGTATGCAGACATATCTGACACGTGAATTGCCTATGCCACAATTTGGACTAAGCATACCGCTACCCATGTCCTTGTTTGTGAAAGAATCGTATGAGGCTACATTTAATCCCAAAACCGGCGTTTTATTGCAATTAACACAACCTCAGGAAAACAAATAATATTCAGTTTCGCATATGAGTAAACAGACAAAAGTCATTATTGCCTCTATTGTTCTTCTCGTCGTTATATTGGCTGGTGCCTTGACATGGAGTTTATATAAAACCCATGAAACAAAAGCGGAAATGAGTGAGATGGTGGAGATGATGAATTTCGAGAAAGAACAATTGGAAGAGGAATACACGGATTTGGCCATGCAGTTCGATGGCTATGGAATGAATATTGGGAATGACTCTTTGGTTCAATTGCTGGATAAGGAAAAACAGAAAGTTGCCCAGCTTTTGGAAGAATTGCGGGTGACCAAGGCAACCAATGCCAGACGTATTGCAGCCTTGAAAAAGGAATTGGCAACCGTACGCTCTGTCATGATTCAATATGTACATCAGATTGACTCGCTGGATAGAATGAACAAAGAGCTGATTGCAGAAAATACCGAGGTACGCAGGAAATATGAAACCGCGTCTCATAAAGCGGAACAGCTACAGCAGGAGAAGGAAGAATTGCATCAGACGGTGGTAAGAGCCAGTATGTTGGAGCTGACTGACTTTTCTATGCAAACATTGAATGACAGAGGGCGTAAGACACGCCGCTATTCACAGATTGCCAAATTACAGTTCAATTACACATTGGCAAAAAACATTACGACAACTTCTGGAATAAAAACATTATATTTACGCATCATCCGTCCAGATGGGGAAGTGATGTCTAAATCAGACCAAAATTTGTTCCCGTTTGAGAATACGGAATTGCTTTATTCGCTGAGCAAGCAATTTGAATATGCGGGCGAGGAACTTTCAGATGTATTGTATTGGAATGTGCAGGAAATTCTGCAAGTGGGTGATTATACAGCTGACTTCTTTGTGGATGGACATCAGATAGGGCGTTTCTCATTCAGAATAGAGGGTTAATTTGTCATTCAAATCTGTTTTTATGAAGCGGGCTGCGTGGTTTTTATTGTTTGCTTTTTCCATATCAACTGTTTGTGCAAAGAAGGTTGGTTTGGTATTAAGTGGAGGTGCAGCCAGAGGATTAACGCATATAGGTGTTATTAAAGCTCTGGAAGAAAATGAGATTCCTATAGACTATATAACGGGAACCTCTATGGGAGCTATTGTGGGTAGCCTCTATGCGATAGGCTTTACAACAGATGAGATGATTGCGCTTATTACATCCAAGGAATTTCATAGCTGGCAAACGGGTGCAGTTGCCGCGAAAGACCAATATTATTACCGGCAGGCTGATATTCTCCCCAACATTATCGAACTGAATGCCCGTTGGGGCAAAGAGGTTTCGCTGCAATCCTATTTTCTGCCGACAAACGTTGTAAATCCCCAGCAGATGAATATAGCCGTGATGGAATTATATGCCCCTGCTACAGCTGCCTGCGGTCGTGATTTCAATAATCTCATGGTTCCGTTCCGTTGTGTTGCTTCTGATATATTTGCCAAGAAAGCAACTGTCATGTCTGAGGGTGATTTGGGAGATGCCGTACGTTCATCCATGTCATTTCCTTTTATGTTCCGTCCGGTAGAGATTGACGAAAAGATTCTTTATGACGGTGGCATATACAATAATTTTCCGGTTGATGTGATGGACACCACTTTCCACCCGAAATACATTATTGGAAGTGATGTCGGTTCTGCTCCGACAAAGCCGGACAAGCGTGATATTTTCAAACTGATTGAAAGTATGATTGTAAAGCGTGATGAACAGCAGATAGATAATGGTTTGCTACTGCGTTTTACTTTGGATGATGTGAGCCTTTGGAATTTCCAGCAGGTAGATGAACTGGTAAAGATTGGTTATGATTCCACTATGGCGCATATGGATGAGATCAAAGCCAGTGTTTCCCGTAGGATATCACAAGAGGAACTCGCTCAAAAACGGAAAGAGTTTCAAGAAAGGATACCGCCTTTGAAGTTCCGAAAAATACATTTCAATGGTATATCCACTGCTCAGCAGAAGTATATAGAACAGAGTTTCCATCACAAAGGAGAAAGTTTTGGTATGGAGGAATTCAGAAAGGGATATTTTAATCTTATTTCTGATAATGTTATTTCCGAAATTGTGCCTCATGCCATATATGTACCGGAAGACAGTTCCTATACACTGGATTTGCATGTAACAACACGTGACCAGTTAAAGGTGATGGTGGGGGGCAACATTTCTACATCAACGCCTAACCAGACCTTTTTAGGTGCCCGTTACCAAAATCTTTCCAGCTTTGCACAAACGGCATGGATTAATTTCCATTTCGGAAGAACTTACAATGGAATGAACTTGGGAACCCGTATTGATTTGCCTCAGAAGGTGTATTTCCGTCCCGAATTTGTTATCCATCGATTCAATTATTTTGAGGATGACCATTTGTTTTATTTTGATGACCGGACAGCTTTCTTTACGCAAAACGAGATTTATACTAAATTGAAAGTGGGCTTTCCAGTTACCATGAAAGCGCGTTTGGAGTGTGGGGCAGGCTATGGCTATTTGCGCGATTTGTATATTCAAGACAAACAGTTGGCTATTGAATATAGAAACGGGGATGATAGAAGCTCCTATTCGTTGTTCAATGTCTTTGCCCGCATTGACGGAAATTCATTGAATAGTAGAATGTATCCAACGGCAGGACGCCGTTTTTTGGGTTCTGTGCAGATTTTGGGTGGTAATGAATATTTCAAATCCTCTTTGTTTCCCGCAGATAATGTGGATGGCATTTTCGGATGGTGGGTTCAGTTCCGGGCTAAATATGACGAGTATATACGTTTGTCCAAACACTTTACTTTAGGTGTTTCTGCCGACTTGGCCATTTCTAATAGAAATATGCTGAATAATTATACGGCTACTCTGATTCAGGCGCCTCGTTTCACGCCAACAGTGCATAGTGTAGCTATCTATAATGAGTATTTCTCAGCCAATCAGTTTTTGGGAGTGGGTCTCAAACCCATTTATGTGATCAATGACAGTTGGCATATCAGAACAGAGGCATATGCTTTTGCGCCTTATCGAACCATTATGCGAAGGGCTGATAACACCGCCTATTATGGAAAGCCATTTTCAGCATTGCGTTTCATCGCTGAAATGTCAGTCAATTATAATTTCAAGATTGCTACAGCCAATCTTTATGTCAATTATTATTCCATGCCGGCAAAGTGCTGGAATGTAGGTCTTAATATAGGCTTCCTTATCTTTAAGGAACGATTTGTCGAATAACTAAGTCTGCAACATGAAGTTTTTGAAAAAATATTCTTTGCTTATTGGTTGTTTAATTGTTTTGCTTCTCAATTGTTTGTCAGCCAACCTTTTCTTCCGCATAGACCTGACCTCGGATAAACGGCACAGTGTCAGTCAGCCGACCAAACAGCTGATGGCAGGCTTGAATGAGGAAGTGGAGGTGACTATCTATTTAGACGGAGAGATGAATTCCGGTTTTCTGCGTTTGAAACGTTCGGTAGCGGAACTGCTGGATGAACTTAGTATTTATGCTCCAGAGGGCATAACCTATTCGTTCACCAATCCAACTTCCTTACCGCAGGAGGAACAGAAACAGCTGATGCAGCTTTTTGCAGAGAATGGCATTTCTCCAACAACCATTTATGAGCGCAACCGTGATGGAAAGTCCGTACAACGCCTTTTATTTCCTTGGCTGAAAATAAGCTATGGTGATAAACAGCAATGGGTTTCTTTGCTTAAGAATATCAAGGGCAATTCAGGGGAAGAAAACCTTAATATATCCATTGAGTCATTGGAGTTTCAACTGACAGATGCTTTACGCCTGCTTACGCAGAAAGAGATACAGAAGATTGCCTTTATTGAAGGTCATGGCGAGCTTTCCGACTATAATACATGGGATATTAGTTTGGCGTTGAGCCGTTATTTTCAGATTGACAGGGGTGTTTTGGGCACAGATGCTTCCGTGCTTGACGATTATAAGGCCATCATTATTGCCGCTCCAACCCAGCCTTTTTCGGAAAATGACAAATACATTATCGACCAATACATTATGCGGGGAGGACGTGTGCTGTGGTTGATTGACGGCATTCGCTTGGATGAAAACAGCCTGAGCACTACGGGTATGTCGCCAACTATTCCAATGGATGTGAATCTGACCGATATGCTTTTCCGTTATGGCGTCCGTGTAAATCCTATGATTGTACAAGACCAGCAATGTCTGCTAGTTCCTGTCAATGTGGCTTCAAGTGGTGAACCTGCACATTTTGAACCTATGCCTTGGTATTTTGCACCTCTTTTGCTTACATCGCCCAATCATCCGGTTTCCCGTAATTTGCCTCAGGTAACAGGAACATTCGTGTCTTGCCTGGACATGGTGGGACAGAATGATAACCTGCGCCGTGATGTGCTTTTGGCTACTTCCAATGCCACACATATCATCAGTGCGCCGGCTGCCATCAATGTGGAAGAAATCGAGTTGACACCCGATTATTTCAATCTGGCTTATGTGCCGGTGGCTGTTGCATTGGATGGAGTGTTCCCTTCACTTTTTGCACATCGTTTGATGCCACAGAATATCACCAATGCACCCGCCAAGCTGAAGGAGAGTGTACCGACCAAACAGATAGTCATGGCGTCAGGCTCGTTTATCAGCAACGATATACAGGATGGACAACCATTGCCGGTTGGCTATGACCGATACACACAGACCCAATTTGGTAATAGGGATTTCTTTGTCAATGCATTGCTTTACCTTACAGACGACCAGGGTTGGATTAATTTGCGGAACAAACAGCTGAAAATAAGGCTTATCAATAAAAATATAGCCACGAATGCACGTTTGCCATTGCAGCTTGTCAATGTGGGAATGCCTCTCTTGTTACTTGCTATTTTTGGGGTTGTTTTCCTTTGGATGCGCCGTCGCGTTTACAGGCATCGCTAAGTGGGCAGTTGGCACAACCGCCTTTTTCGTCTTTCGTGCAGTTGTGCAATGATTTGTATGTCTTTATCGCTGCATATAGCACAGCGCAGAATACAATAAAGAAAACGATGATTTCCTCTGTCATATCATTTCTTTTCTACATTGCAAAGATAAGAAAGCTGTGG
>CALUKG010000074.1 GCA_944321155.1 uncultured Bacteroidales bacterium
AAAAATTATGAGACTTTTATTACAAATTCTTTAGCAAATCAAATAATAATTTCCAATTATTTATTACATTTGTGCAGCATTAAATTTGCAAAAGAAGGTAAAACAAGCAAATTTCTTAATGAAACACAATATGTAACAGAAAAGTTTTGTTATAATTTAAAGATAATATATGGGAGCACTAATCAATATCCTTTATTATTCAGTAGGCAGTATGCTGGCAGGTATTTTATTGACAATTATCGGCATAGTGTTGATGTTTGTGTTGATTCGCTTGTGGTGGCGAAATTCTACGTTTACCTTGACCAGTATCTTAATAGGCATTGTCTTGTTTTTCTTCCTTTCATTTCAATCTGTTTTATTGTGTGGGGCCATAACCATCAAGTCTTATAGTGATGATGTAGAAGCTTACATCAACACGTTGGTAAGAGATGTGCCTGATGTAGAACAGTTCTCTACGGAAGAGAGTCAGATTATTCTTGATTATATAAGTAAAGAATGGCCTTTAGTGGGTTACTATGTAGATTTGGCCGATTTTCAGGGACATACTCCTGCAACCATTGCAAAAGCGATGGTTGACGAATTACGTAATTATATGAACTGGTTCATGTTTCGTCGTGTTTGTTGGTCATCGTTGTTTGCAATAGTTGGTGCTATTGTAGTGATAAAGACCATATCAATACATAATGAACGTGGCAAAAGCCGAGAAGTGCTTGGAACGGCATCCAGAAGCCATCGTCCAGTGGGTCATTCCAGTAGAAGACGTATGATAAGAAGATAATTGATGAATTAGATAATTATAAACAAACACATGCAATATGGAAAATATAAATTATTGCCACGGCAACCATATTTTGGTTGGCTTAGGAGGCACGGGAGGTAAGATTCTGCGTGCATTTAAAATGCGTATGTTCGAGGAGTTCCCCACACAGGAAACTCGGAGTAAATTGCCTATATCTTTATTATATGTAGATTCTACAGATGAAATGATGCCTAAAGACGGGCGTGCCCGTCCTGATTTCCGAGTAATGGGTCAGGATGCTTCGTTTACCAACAACGAGTTCTTGAATATTAAAGCCGTGGATGTTGATCATATTTTGAGCCATATCAATAATTACCCTTCGGTGAAAGGAATTGTAGAAAATGTGGCAGCTGTCAAATCGGCCATAGGTTCATTGGGGCAGGCTGCTGGACAAAAACGTCGTGCGGGTCGTTTGTTGTTTGCGGCCAATGCAATAGGCTATGTCAATAGTCTGCGTGATGCTTATGCCCGTTGCGAACAAGTGTCTGGAAATTCCGACTATACAGTCATTCATATATTTGGAGGTCTGTGTGGTGGAACAGGATCCGGTTCCATTATTGACGCCATTACACAAGCAAGAAAAACTTTCCCAAATGCCAAGATATTGGTATATGCCATGATTCCTGAGATGAACCTACCGAAGAGCGATATGGATCAAGGCAGATATTACCAAAACGGTTATGCGGCAATAAATGAGTTGAATGCCTTGCAAGCGGGGCGTTGGAATCCGCAAGACGTCACTGGTATGGGCGAATTGAAATTGTATAATGACCGAGTAAAAGGAGTTGCAGATGGTTTAACTATTTATAGTAATGTAAATGAGAATGGTCTGACCATTAATTCTTTGACCGAATTACCTAAGATTGTGAGCGATTATGTTTTTGCCCGCATCTTCTTTGTGAATGAAGAAGATAATGTGAATGAAGATATTGTTCGTGCATATAAGTTTGAGAATATCGATGATTTTGCTTTGGAGTATGACGAAACAGCCAATACTAATGTAAACGGTGAGAAACCGATAGCGCGTACAAAGAAATTAAATGCATTTGGCATCAAACGTGTGATGTATCCAGAATTGCGCATCTTGAAACACATTACTTATACAGTAGGTGAAAGTATTTTATATCAGTTCAAATACAACAATTGGCGAGAGAATCAGGGATTTGTGAATGAGGAAAAAAACAAGGATTATCGTAAGGAATACCTTAATAAAGACAATCTGTCCAAGTGGATGTTAGATGATGCACATTTGACGCTCGACAAAAAGATTCTCGAATCGGATGCCGATTATCCCATGTTTAATACTTATTGGCATGATAAAGCCATCGCTTACGCTGAAGAGGCAAAGAAAGCGGATTGTCCGCTGAATGAGTTAGACAACATCATGGGAGAATTTTACGCACAGCATTTCCGAGAGGAAGGTGTTGAACAGTTCTTTGCTGGTAAAGAACGTGCTATTCCTGAAATGGCTCGTGAAATCCGACATAAGATTGAAAGTGAATTGTTCGACAAATGGAAGCTGGGTGATGTTTCTATTGTGGAACTCCAAAAGGTTTCCAAGTTGTTGTTGGAACGAATGGGGGAAATCCGTGGCGAGATAGAAGCAAAGGCCAATGAAGAAAAGAATAACTATGATATTTGCGATCAGGACCGTGATGCTAATGTAAATGAATGGAGCCGTCTGGGTATCTTGCAACGTATGGTAGGAAAGGGTGCCCGTTTGTATGGAGATCATCAGAATATCTTGACGGATTATTACACATCGAAAACCTTATTGGTGGCTTGGGAATTTGCCAAGAAGTTGACGGCAAAAGTCTTTGTAGAATTAGGTAAGATGGATGCTGACATTTTGATGTTTGGTCAGAAAATCAATGACGCAATAGAGGAGACAGAGAAGTTAGTGACTGCCCAGCGAAAGGTGAACAAAGGTTTGGAAGACATGAAAGGTACCATCATCGAGGTGAGTGAAGACGAAACGATGAAGGAGTTCGAGGTAGACATCAAGGTAGACAAAGTGGATATGCCAAACATTGCCCGTCAGTTACGTGAAACGATTCTGCCGCAAGAAGATTTTATTAATTTTGGTGTCTTGGCTAATTCCATTAGTGTGGATGACATTAAGGACGCATTCGATGTGAAACTGAGCCGGATAGTAAAAGCCAAACATGACGAAAAGGCAGACAGTGAACAGAAAGTATTGGGATTGAACATCTTGACTCAGTTGCAGCAGAAATTGAAGACAGATGATGATATCAAAGCGTTTGCCTCAAAAATTGTTAGCCAAAGCGGTGTTTATTTGAAATTAAACAACGATCAGATCCAGCTGCACTTGCGCAACAACGAGGGACCTCTTAGCCCAACAAATCCAGCCAGTACTTGTAAGAAAGCCATTTTGGTTTCTATCCCTTCACCTGAAGAAAACGAGGGTTTGAAGAAGTTTGCCGATAAGTTAGAAATGGCATTCAAGAATTCGTTCAATCAAAGTACAGCCCGCACTTCCATTATCGTAAACCGTAAGAGTCCGCGCAAAGACGAGTTGTCTATTATTACCGTGGCTTATTGCTTCCCTATGCGTGCTATTGACTGGATGAGCCCTTACAAGCAGCGTTATGAACAATTCTTGCATACGGGAAATCCGTCTACGGATGTTAGCAATGCCATTCTGTTGCATAGCGAAGGAGATGGCAGTCAATTCCCATCTTTGTTTGCTGTGGATAATGCGGAAGAAATAGCAGCCAAAGCAGCCATGGAAGTTCAACAGAAACACACTGTTGCGCCACCTCCTCAGCCTTCTATGCCTGGAGGTTCACCTGTGCCCCCTCCGCTTACTTCCCCTTCCATATCATTGTTTATGGCCGTAGGAGGACAGCAATATGGTCCTTATAATATGGATATGTGCAGGCAAATGGTTGTGGGAGGACAATTGACCCCTCAAAGTATGGTATGGATGGAAGGTATGTCAACGTGGGCAACAGCAGGGACGGTTCCGGCACTTCAGGCATTGTTCGCACCTCCCGCTCCTCCATCAATGCCTCCTTTGCCTCCGACAGAAGGATCTGTTCCCCCTCCAATAATGTAAGAATAAGAATATAAACTTAAAAACAATAAGGTAATATGGTAAGATCTGGTAATTCAGAACATGTGCGTTTCAGGTATGGTATGTGCTTGAACGATAACTGTTCTAAGTGTAAGTCAAAAGAAGTTCAACAGATTTCAGTCCGTAAGGAATTTGTATGCGAGGAGTGTGGAAAACCGTTGCGTGAATGTCCACCACCCAAAGAAAGCAAGAAAGGAAAGATGATAGTGATTGCCGTAGCAGCCATAGTCGTCATTGCGGCAGGTGTGATTTTTATACCTAAGTCAATGAATCAACCTAAGGAAGAGCCTCAGATTGAGGTTACAGAAGGAACGGGAAATACCCCTGTGGTTATCGATTCGATAAAAACGCAAGAAGCTGAATTAGAAGGAACAGAACAAAAAGATGTGA
Source organism: uncultured Bacteroidales bacterium (assembly GCA_944321155.1). Taxonomy (GTDB): domain Bacteria; phylum Bacteroidota; class Bacteroidia; order Bacteroidales; family Paludibacteraceae; genus Gallipaludibacter. Next base: position 4,287 of record CALUKG010000074.1, read on the forward strand.
AAACCTCGACTCAGGAAACTGATGAAAAACCAGTAAAACCGACACCCCCTCAAGTAAAGGATGGTTATGGAACAGTTAATTTGGGTTACGGCGTTTACACGGGCGACTTGAAAAACGGCAAGCCGCACGGACATGGCAGAATCAAGTATTCGCAGCGTCATAAGATTGTAAATTCCAAAGATTTCGTAGCTAATCCTGGTGACGAATTCGAAGGTGACTTCCGTGACGGACGTGTGAGCGGTGGCATTGGCTACTGGTATCATGACGGGGATCAAACTGCCATAAAGCCATGACGGCGAAAAGGATATTCTTTTGTGGGATGGTTTGGGCATTTGCTTGTGTAGCAAGTGCCAAGCCATCTTTTTACACTGAACGTTTGGAGATGATAGCCTGTGCTGTAGGAGTTGATGTACCTGACAATTTAGGGAAACAAGTTGTGATGGAAGATTTTGATATATACAAAGGCAGGCCATTGAAGCTAAAAGTCAATCAGTGGGGGGATGTATCGCACATTGGATATAAGCTATTTGATGAAACGAATGGTTCTTACGATTCTATGACATCTTTCTTCAATTTCATTGAACGCTATTTTTTGGAGCTTGATTTGCAAATTGATGGGAGGACGCCAGAGGAAAGAATTCATTTGGATAAAGTGAGATGCGCTTCTGGCAACATTACGATGCGTCATAAAGTGACTGATCAGACTGCATTCAGTGTGAAACACGTTGGAAGGAGGGAATACGAAATCCGATGGGTATTGGAAAAGGACACATTGAGATTAGTTGTTCCTGCCGATTGCCAGCTTATCATTGGGGCAAATGCCATTGAACTGGAACATATTTTCGAACGGAATGTAAGCCGTATTATACCAGTTCCATTGGTTTATGATTGGAACAACGAGAAATTGGCTTCTTCGGAAAAGGAAGACTTGGTTGTGAATGTAGGAAGCTACTTGAGCAATGAAATAAGGAGCGATCTTCATCTGCAGCAAGAAGGAGAGAAGCTGAAGTTACTGTTGGATGTGGAAAAACCAGTGGAAAGTATCAAGAATATATTGTTGACAGGCTGTTTCGTGCGTGACATACCGCTGGCCTTGACAATAAACCGTTACGGGTATAAAAAAACGGAATTGAGCATCACTTTGCAACAGTTTGTGGAATATTGCCGTATGGAAGGATGCAGCATGTATGTGGGAATAAAGACCCATACGGAAGAAAGGATTACGGCAACGGTTTTTGCATTGAATGATGAATTAGGATATAACCATGTCTTGGCTGTTGATTTCCCGATAGGCATACTGTCGGGAAAGCAGTCTGCTGTTTTAGGGACATCGTATGTCTATATACCCTTGCAAAATGTGACGGAGGATTTTTTTATGCAAGAAATTAAAGAGGGTCAATTATGAGAAAGAGTATATTAATTGCATTGTTGCTGCCATGCTGTATGGCGAGTATGGCGGATGATGTGGAAAGTGTGAAAAAACAGATTAATGGTGTCAAGAAAGATAGCCAGTACATTTATGCGGATGTCACTGCTTCCACGACAAAAGATGCCAAAGACCTCGCCGAGGAGGCATTGTATGCCAATATAAACGAATGGGCAGCCAATCAAAAGAAGTTAGGGAAATCTGTAAACACAGTCAAACCACATGAAGAAAAATGGGTTTCATTTGCCATACCTCGTGGGAATATGTTTCGTTCATTCATTTATGTAAAAAAGAGTGATCTTCTTCCTGAGGGGAATACAGAAACAGTTTCAGTAGCCTCAACCGCTTCCAAAGTCCCTGCTTCCCCCTCTGTAGTCACTCCGATCCCTGCGGTGGTGAAAGATGTGGCTGCATGTATGGAATACGATGAGTTGGCGGCAAAAATAACCCGTTTGAAAGAAGAAGGGAAAATCAGCAAATATGGCCGTTATGCCTCGCTTGATAATCCGCAGGATTATTATCTGGCTGTTTATAACCGCGAAGGAAAGATTGTGGCAGTATTGTCATCAGGTGCCAGTCGAATCAATGTGCGTACCGGCCAAGCAGATAGTGAGAAAAACTACAAAGGGTGTGGTGCCATTGGATTTAAAATCAATAATTGAGGGAAATTATGAGAAGTAAAATTATATGTATATGCTTGATGTTGTTGGGGTGTTATGCATCGGCTCGTTCGGCAGCCGTGACAGTAACGCTTACCGTAGATGAGATGACACCAGCCCCTGCTGCTTTGAAGACGGCAGAGCAGAATCTGGCTATCGTTTTGAGTGAAATCAATCGGGCTCAGAAGGCCAAGGAGATATTGACCACAAGTCATCTGCCCATGGATGATTTTTCATTGAAGTCACTTTTGCGCATTTGGGCGGTGACTCCTTTTTATTGTGATGACGCAGAAGTGGTAGAACGCTGCTGGGTATTTAAGGATGGTACGATGATGGTGAGTCATATACCGTTGATTATTACGCCAGAAGATGATAGTTTCGGGCTTGGTACTTACCAAGAAGCAGTTGTGGAGTTCGACCGGACTGGGAAACTGACCGATTTCCGTTTTGCGCTTGATGCACAGATGTCGGAAAGTATGGAACGATGTGGTTCTGTAGTAGATAAAGAGACACAGATGATTATCTTGCAATATGTAGAGCGCTTCCGTACGGCATATAATCAGAAAGACATCGCAACGATAGAGCAGATGTTCAGCGATGATGCCTTGATTATCACCGGAAAGGTCACGATGAGCCGGGCAAGCGAGATGCAGCCTGCCACGGCAAAAGTGGAATATACCAAGCAGGATAAACAGCAATACATCCGTAACCTGAAGTTGGCGTTTGCCCGCAACAAATGGATTGACGTGAAGTTCAGTCAGATAGGCGAAAATGGAGAGACAGGAGGATGTGGTGGTATTACGCGTTCTAAGATTGACCCTACGAAATACGGGGTACGCTTACGTCAGGAATGGCGGTCGAGTACGTATAGCGATGAGGGATACTTGTTTTTATTATGGGAGTTTCCCGATGACGGAGGAAATCCGATTATCCATATCCGTACGTGGCAACCTCAATGGGTAGGCGGAAAAGAGCAAGCCCCCGATGATGACATTTCCACATTGGGAGCATTTGATTTGTAATAACCATAAAAAAGAAAGAGTATGAAGAAAACAGTCTGTTTGTTTATCTTGGCGGTTATGGTATGCGTGACTGCCATGGCACAGTCTCAATACATTTCCATAAAGCGGTTGGAAAAAGAAGACCGCGAAGCCAGTTTGGCAGGAATGGGAGGTTTCTTGATTTATTCGAAACGAAGCGACTTGGTCATCAGATTGACGAATGTGAAGAATCCTATCATCAAACGACACGGCATCAGGGAAGATGGTTTGTATGAATATTCCATAAAAGTTGCTCCGGAAGAGACCGACCATCCGAAATTGGAAATCAGCAAGCGTGGCGATGTATATAGTGTTCCGGAAGTGTTGAAACTTAAACCCGATTATTATCAGGCCTATTTGATAGAGGAAGTTGAGAATCCTATCCGCTTGGAAGACCAAACTCGGCCTCAAGATGCTATATTGGACGCAAAGTTGGCTGAAGTGGAAATTGAGACCACGATACAAGATTTGCAAGTTGTCTATTCAGATTCTTTGCACGCTACGATGGAAACCAAGCTAAAGGAAGGTGATAATAGTATTTCTGTGATTTCCATCAAAATACCCATTGCGAACCTGAAAAATGTAGAAGCAAGATTGGCTGGGGCGCAAAAAAAATGTGATGAACTTTATGACAAAATGCTGAATAACAAGACTTCCAAAGAAGAAGAACAAGAATATGACCGATTGAATGAAGAAGAAATTCCAGCTTTGAAGTCTTTGTTGACAGAGATGAAAACAATTGAAGTGTTTGCCCAAGGAACCAATCGTCTTCCGATTAGTTTGGAGGGTATCAGCCCGAGAAGCAAATTCCGTTATGGGGTTTTACTGTTAGTAAAACCGGAATATGTAACAGAGTATGATGCAAGGTTGGCAGAAGGTGTCCGGCAATGGAATAACCGTAATTATGAAAATGCAAAAGGTGAATTTCTGAAAGCGTTGGCTGCAAAAGATGCACCAGAGGATAAGTCGTTGGTTCAGGCGAATATAGCAGAATGTGATTCTTGCATACGTTACTTTAGAGCCGCTGATTATGCTTTAAGCCGTATGGCTGAATTGAAGGAAAAGGGCACTGCCACCCAAAGTAAGGTGCAAGAATACGCCTCGGCTGCTATTACATTTATAACGAACTTGAACAATTATAATCCTTGTGAGTTCTATTCCAACATTCTTGCAAAATTGGAAGCTATGGTAGAGAATATGCCATTGGTGGTCAAGTTTACAGTGATGCAATGGATTGATGACGGTGCTGGGTTAAGGCAAGGAGGCGGAAGGGCGCAAGTGGAACTGTGGGCTAACGAAGGTTTTAGTCACCCTTCTCCCAAAGAATACCAGTCTGAGCGGCGTTTCAAGAAACATGTGGGCGATGATGTATTTTGCAAGAAATTGGGCGAGACGGGAGCGGATGGAACTTTAGTGGTCAATTTCGACCGTAAAGCGTTGCCCAAAGGCATTTTCTTCCATGCCGAAGGAGATAATACCATTAAGTACATTCGGATGCAGGACATCATACGCAATTCGAAGGACGATTATCAGATGCGTCAATTCCGTACCAGTTTATGAGAAAAGGATTTTTCTCCATACATAATAATTAAAAATCAAACAAATGAAAAAGACAACATTATTTTGCAAGGCACTGATGCTGGTGGTCTTGATGTGTGTAGGAAGCCAAGCTTCGGCACAGGGTTTCTTGAACAAATTGAAAAAAGCTACGGACAAAGTGACGGAGACGGTTTCTTCGGTCACGGGTTCTTCTGATGCGGCAGCCGATACGGCTACGGTAAAAGTACAATGGGATAAATTGCCGGAATACAAAGCGGAGCTGGTATATCTTCTTGATTCTATATCAGGAGATACATTGAGAAACGAAGATGGTACGGCACAATTCCGTGTTGTATTGAGAGACCAGTTTGGCAATTTGCGGACTCCTGCTACGGTAAAAGCACAACAGAAAATCGTGAATGATGCGGTTGCATCGATTCTTATTAAAGTGGGTAGCGGTGCTCTTATCGGCGGCTTGACTAAAGGTGGGAAAGGCGCTGCTATCGGAGCAGGTGCAGGTGCCGTTGCGAGTGCCGGGGATATTGCACAGGCTACCAAATGGAAGAAAGTATTGAAACAGCAAGAAAAGTTATTGGAAGCATATAATGAGAATTTCACGGAAGAAGGAAAACCGAAAGATGCTTCTATGGATCCTACTCAAATAGGGGATCTCTCTTTAAATAAAGCACAGGCAAAAAGTCAGTCTGCTTATACAGTCATGGCAGAAATGGAAGATGCTAAAGACTATGAATCCAATCCGGATGCTTGGAAGTTATAAATTAGATAAGCATACTTATAGAAAAATCCGATAACAAAAAGGAGGAGGCAATCATGATGACATTGTCTTCTCCTTTTTTAATGTTATCATAATCAATCTGAAATAACGAGATACACACAGAAAGAGTAGCATTGTAGGTGAAAAAACTTCCCCCAAATTCTTGCTCGTCTCCACAAAACTACATATATTTGTGATATCAAAATAATATCATATTAAATACATGCTTATGGAAACGAAAGAAACAATTTTCAAGGGATTCAAGATGAACGGATTCGCTATGCTGTTCATACATTTAATCATTGTCAGTGCCGCCATCGCCGCTTGCTTTATCGAAGGAAGCGAAGCGATGTGTGGAGTGGGAACTCTGCTTTCCATCGTATGGTGCATCCTGTTTGCGGGCTATATGCAATTAGAGCCCAACGAAGCACGCGCCATGGTGTTTTTCGGAAAATACAAAGGGACATTCAAGGAGACCGGATTCTTCTGGGTCAATCCCTTCCTCAACAAGAAAAAGCTCTCGCTCCGCGCCCGCAACCTCGACGTAGAGCCCATCAAAGTAAACGACAAGATAGGCAACCCCATCCTCATCGGGCTGGTATTGGTATGGAAGCTGAAAGACACCTACAAGGCGATGTTCGAAATCGATTCGCAAACGATGGCATCGAGCGGGAAAGAAGCAGCAGCCAATGCGGGCAATGCCATAGCCAGCCGCATGAACGCGTTCGAGAATTTCGTGAAAATACAAAGCGATGCCGCCTTGCGCCAAGTGGC
>CALUKG010000075.1 GCA_944321155.1 uncultured Bacteroidales bacterium
GATTTATCAAAGAGTTTTATTGGTTAAATTAATGAATACCAGCAAATAAACATATTTTTAAGGGACGACTAAATAGCCCCCCAAGTCGAAGTGACCTTGGAGGGCTGTTTTTAATGCATTTGGCTCTTATTTTACAATTCCGTTGCGTTTCAACAAAGCATCAATGGTTGGCTCCTGACCACGGAAACGTTTGTAAAGTTCCATTGGGTGTTCTGTACCACCTTTTTCCAAAATGTTTTTACGGAAACTTTCAGCCGTTTTCTTGTCAAAGATACCATTAGCCTGGAATACAGAAAATGCATCAGCGTCCAACACTTCTGCCCATTTGTATCCATAATATCCAGCAGCATAACCGCCAGCAAATATATGGCTAAAGCTAGTTGACATAGCTGTATTGCATTGTGCAGGCAAAACATCGGTTGACTTCATGGCTTCTTTCTCAAAAGCAATCATATTGCCTTCAAACGGAGTTGTAATTGTATGCCAAGCCATATCCAAATAACCAAAGCTCAATTGACGTACGCAAGCATAACCAGCATTGAAGTTTTCTGAATCCTTGATTTTCTGAATCAATTCAGCAGGGATTTTTTTTCCTGTCTGATAATGCACAGCAAACTCATCCAAGAATGCTTTTTCACTTGCCCAGTTTTCCATAATCTGTGATGGAAGTTCTACGAAGTCATGATAAACATTTGTTCCTGAAACCCCTTTGTAAGTACATTTTGTCAACATACCATGCAAAGCATGTCCAAACTCATGCAAGAAAGTAGTAAGCTCATCATAAGTCAACAAAGCCGGTTTGTCAGCTGTCGGTCTTGTAAAGTTCATCACAATGGTTGTGTGTGGGCGGCTATCTTTTCTGCCTTCTTTCCATTGTCCTTTAAAGTCATTCATCCAAGCACCCGCACGTTTTCCGTCACGTGGATGGAAATCCGTATATAAAACAGCCAGGAATTTACCATTCTTGTCAGTTACCTCATAAGCGTCCACTTCCGGGTGATATACCTGGATTTTCGGGTTCTTCTTGAATTTGATACCATAAAGTTGGGTTGCTAATCCGAAAACGCCTTTCTTTACATTTTCCAATTCAAAGTATGGGCGCAACATTTCATCATTGATGGCAAATTTCTCATTTTTGAGTTTTTCTGAGTAATAGCTCCAATCCCATGGTTGAATAGTAGCGTAAAAGCCATGTTCATTGGCATATTCCTGTACAGCTTTGTATTCCTGTTGTGCTACTGGCATATAAGCCTCACGCAACTGGTCAAGCAAGTTATAAACATTACCTTTGTTTTCAGCCATCTTATTGGCCAACACATAATCGGCATAGCAATCATGTCCCAGCAATTGTGCTATTTCCAAACGGGTATTGGCAATATTCACTGCAATCTCCTTGTTGCTATATTCGCCAGCGCCAGCCAAAGTATTATAAGCCGTCCAAATTTCACGACGAATATCTCTGTTGTCAGCATATTTCAACACTGGCACATAGCAAGTAGGTTTAAGGTCGAGTAACCAGCCCTTTTCACCTTTCTTTTCAGCATTGGCAGCCAACATCTTTTTGGTGTCTTCTGGAAGACCTGCCAACAGTTGTTCATCTTTCAGCAACATAGACCAGCTATTGGTTGCACGAAGGACATTTTGTCCAAACTGGAGAGTCAGTGCACTCAATTCCGTACTGAGCCTGCTGTATTTTTCCTTATCTTCATCCGACAAATTTGCGCCATTGTCAGCAAAGCTGTCATAGGTCTTTTGCAACAGCATCTGCTGTTCCTTGTTCAGTTTCAATTTGTCTTTTTGTTGGTAAACAGCCTTTACCCTTTCAAATAGTTTCTGATTCAATTGAATGGCATTGCTGTGCATGCTCAACTTAGGAGCCATTTCCTGTGCAATAGCATCCAATTCGTCATTGGTTTCGGCATTAATCATATTATAGAATGCGCCTGCCACCAAGCTCAACATTTCACCGGAATTATCCAATGCAACAATGGTATTCTCGAAAGTTGCCGGAGCTGGATTATTGATGATTGCCTCAATCTCAGCATTGTGTCTTTTCATGCCTTCTTCAAAGGCTGGCACATAATGCTCTACCTTGATTTCATTGAAAGGATAGGTTTCATGAGGCGTATTGAATTTTGAGAAGAAAGGATTCCCCGCCTGGGAAACCAAAGCAGTTGAAAGAACTGACATAAGTACAAGATGTTTTAGTTTGTTCATTGTGTACGAATTTAATGTTTAATTATTTTGTGTATTTCAATGGTTTCGTCATTATAAACTTCCAATATGTACAACCCGTTGGCAAGAGATGACAAATCAATCATGGTAAGCATTCCTGCCTGACTGGAAGAGGTTATTTTTTGTCCATTAAGATTATACAATATCCATGCCGCTATTGCATTGCCCTCCAAATAAAAGATTCCGTCTGATGGATTCGGATACACACGAGTTGCATATCCAGTATTCATATTTTGGATAATTGTGCTTAACCAATCACCTTTAATTTCCATATAATTGGCATATTGCACATCATGAATGTCCACCCCATTTATCGCATAAGGAATAAAGGTCGTGTAGGGCATACCTTCCTCACCACCCCAATATTCATATGCCGCATCAGCACGCAAAACAAATTCCTGTGAGTCGAGGTAATCATATTGCAAACTAAAAATGTTTCTCCAATCATTATATAATGATATGGAATAAGTTTTGGATTTCATTTTACCATTTTCATACGTATAATAGTAAGCCACTCCCCTGCCCCAAAAGGATGTTTCCCATGTCTGATAAATTTCCGAGAGCAACAAATAGTCTGGTGAATATGTATATAATGTTTGTTCTGAATTCACCCATGCAAAACCAGAATCCTGTTTTTGCCACAATTCCTTTCTCAGCAAATCTATATGTTCCCCATCCACACTATAATAAGTAGAATAACGCTCTTCATTGGTCCATTCTCCATCCACATATCGCTGCAGAACCTGTCTAAACGGTTTATTCGTTTCATTATAACTATAATCTATTTTATATAAAGGGCTATTGGAAAGGCTGATAGTTTTTGAAATACATTGCTGTTGGTCATACGTGTAGTCCACCTTTGACTGTAAAACCCAAACTCCCTGTTGCCATGTGTATTGTTCTTCACTCTCCACCTGTCCTTCGCTCGTATATACCATACAATGTTTCGTTTGGTATTGTTCAGTCTGATTTTCATCAAACGAAAGATGAGTGATTGTTTCTAACAAATCATCTGCAGTATATACATAATCAAAACGGTCCTTCAGCATCCAATTGGAATTTATCCATTCCCGCTGTATCTCATTCATACACAGACCTGCTGCATACGCCCATTCCTTTTGAGAAACATTCTGCAGTTCTGTTCCCACATAACACTGCTTGACTTCCATTGTTTTCTGACCATTTTCATTATACCAATATGTATATCTATAGTTCGCACTGTCATTCTCCAGCTCAATACGATAGACCTGACCATTGGAATAAAGGGTCTGAAAAGTTAAGCAAAGCAATATGATACATATAACTTTCATGCTCTCTACTGTAATTTTATTTTTCACTCAACAAAAAAGCATCCATCAATGTTATGGCAGCCATTGCCTCCACCACAGGTACAGCTCTCGGCAAAATACAAGGGTCATGACGTCCGTGAGCTTTCAAAAGGACTTCATGCCCAGCCTTGTCAACAGTTTGTTGTTCTTTAAATATAGTTGCAGTTGGTTTAATGGCAAGCCGGCAATAGATTTCGCGACCATTACTGATTCCACCTTGAATGCCTCCCGAATAGTTCGTTTTTGTGGTAATCTTCCCTTGTTCATTGCAAAAAGGGTCATTCAATTCAGAGCCTTTCGCATGTAGGAATCGGAATCCGCTACCATATTCAAAACCTTTTACAGCATTGATACTGAACATGGCATACGCCAGCATGGCTTGTAATTTGCCAAAAATAGGTTCACCCAATCCAACCGGTACTCCTTTCATCACGCAAGTAATCGTCCCCCCTATTGAGTCGCCTTCACGCTGCACATTTTCTATCAACTCTATCATCTGACGAGCTTTATCTTTATCCGGACACCTTACCGGATTCTGTTCTATCAAAGCAGTATCTGTCAAAACAAAATCCTGCTCCAAAGCAATCTCGCCTATCTGTGAGGTATAGGCAATAATCTCAATACCTTTGGCACGCAGAAACTGTTTAGCGATAGCTCCTGCCACCACTCGCGCTGCCGTTTCACGCGCCGAACTTCTTCCTCCACCACGATAATCACGTATGCCATATTTCATTTCATAAGTATAATCGGCATGTGAAGGACGAAAAACATTCCGCAGATGTTCATAATCTGCAGAATGTTGGTTTTGATTTCTTATAATAAAAGCAATGGGCGTACCAGTAGTCTTTCCTTCAAATATTCCTGAAAGAAATTCCACTTCATCTGTTTCCTTCCGTTGTGTAGTCAAAGAAGATTGTCCGGGACGTCTTCTCCGAAGTTCCGCTGTAATCTGCTCCATATCGAGAAGCATTCCTGCCGGACAGCCGTCAATTACGCCCCCTATAGCCGTTCCATGTGATTCACCGAACGACGTAAACCGAAAACATTGCCCAATACTATTCATATACGTAACATTAACTATTAATCGCAATCACATCCAGAGCAATTGCATCCACTGCAGCCACCCTGATGACTACCACAATCGCCACAACCACAATGAGAATGGTGTTTCAAAGCATCCAATTCCTCTTCTGTAGCTGCACGTTCTTCCAAAACCTTTCCTACAAAGTGCAAGTTTTCTCCTGCCAATGGATGGTTCAAATCAACTGTTACATGCGTATCATTGACAGCAACCACTTGTGCATTGAAACGGTTACCTTCAGAATCCATCAATGGAACGATATTACCAGCAACAATGTGTTGGTCATCAAATTTTCCATCAATTTCAAATATCTTGCGTTCCAGTTCCAGCACACTTTCGTCATCATATTCGCCATAAGCTTCCTTGCATGGAATAGTGAAATCGAATGTATCACCTACATTCAGGCCTGCCAAATGTGCTTCAAACATTGGCAACATTGGTTCAACGCCATAGCAAAAAGCCAATGGAGCTTCAGCCGTAGCACGTTCCATCAATTCCTGTTCGCCTTCTTTCTCTCCGTCCACGTAAAGGTCATAAGACACCTTTACCATTTTTCCATGTTCAATCATAAAAATCCAGTTTAAATTATTCGTTAATACTATGTTTCAATAATCATTTTACCACCATGTAGTAGCTGGCCGACCATAGTCACTCTGCTTTTCATATTTCAGGTCAGCCAACATGCTTGCATTGACACCTATCTTGAATGTGTAGGATTTATACAATCCAAAAGGCACAAAGCTTCCGCTCATACTCCAACAGTGCAAATCTCTGTTTACCGTAAAGTTGGTATATGTAAATTGTTTCGCCGCAAAGTCATAGGAAGTTGTCGCACTAATTCGCCAACCTTTTCCTAAACTAATATTACCAGAGAGGTTCAGGTTGTGCGTAAACTTCATGTCATAGTCCATCTTCTCCTTATTAAACTCACCACTCTGCCCGTATGAAACCGTATAGTTGATGGAGAGACTCCATGGAATCTCCACTTTTTGATAGCCATCTTCTCCCATTTCCACCCCTTTCTTTTTTTTCTGTGAACTATTGCTTTCTTGATACTCACTGCTTTGGTCAGTCTGTCCATCCTGCAACTGTTCGTCTGTAGAACTAGAAGAATCATCTCCCCCACCAAACCATTTCTTGAATGTCGCATTACTCAATGTGTAAGAAACAGTTGTACTTGTGCCCATAAATTTAGGGAATTTTCTCCATTTGTTTATCCTTACTGGAGAACCAAATTCATTCAAGCCATATTGATATGGATCAAATTGTCCGCTCAGGCTCAAAGTATAACCTTTCCATAATTTCATACGCAAGGTGGCATTGAAGACTGACCATCTCATGGAATCGGCAGCCATGTTATAACCCGTACTTACAGAAAAATTATCAATCAAGCTTATCACTTTAAACGGTTCTTTTCCTGTCGTATCCTTATCATTCCTGATTTTCATCTCCAAGTTGTTGGCCAATGAGAGGTTCACCATCCCTGACTTTCCTGAAGGAGCCGTGCCATAAAGCGAACCTTCAAAGCGAGAATAAGTAACCGTTTTACGCCTCAAATCGTTTGGATCATTTGGATTGATTGGACGATCATAGGTCCCGTAATAGCCCCAGAAAGGTGTTCCAAAATCCGGTCGCCAACTAAGACCTACAGTTGGGGTAATCACATGTCGTATTCGATCTATCTTATCCCCGAAAATCTTTCGTATCGGGATATAAAATCCATACAATTTAGTCGATGCTGATACACCCAAACTAAAATCCTGCACATAATAGAAGCCGTTTGTCGTATCTTTCTGCACTTCATTTGTCTGGTCGTTCCATGATTGGTCTATACGCTTGAAATAGAAACGGGAAGTATAGTTGATACTTGGTGTAACATTGATATATTTAAACAATGTAAAGGTGGCGGAAATCGGAATCGTATGCTTTACACCATTACGCCAATCATTCACAAAAGAAGATTTGAATAACAGGCTTTCTTTCGTGTCAATACTATTGTTGATTGCACCTGTGTATTGCAAAGAGATTTTTTCGTACCAACGTTCCTTTCCCACCGGATTTTTACGTTTGAACGGATAGATACGGCTCATGTTTATGCTCAGGGTCGGCAAAGACAAATTGATGGTTGAGTCTTTGGTACGCTGTGCCACAGACACACTTCCTGATATGCTCCAAGGGCTTTCTGGAAAACGTTGGGAGAAACTCACACTGGATGATTTCGTGTTTTCCGAGTTTAATGCTCCATTGTAATAGCTGTCAATATTATTCCTGTTATATCCACTGGTAGAAAAATTGACACTGGCAGAAAAAGTGCTGTATGGGTTGGCTTTCGCATCCTGTGAATGGGACCACTGAATACTCATGTTGGTTGCCTTGCTGTAATCAGGCAAGTCTTTTTCACTGGTCACGTCATTACGATAGGATATGTTCAAATTACCTCTGAACTTATAACGCTTCACATAATTGGAGCGCAAATTTACCGCCCATGTACCTTTTGTATAGATGTCGCCCGTCAGCTCCAAATCAAAATAATCGCTGATGGCAAAATAATATCCTCCATTGCTCAGATAGAAACCACGACTGGCATCATCACCATAACTAGGCATAATGAGTCCCGAAGAATATTTACTGGTAAAAGGAAAGAATCCAAATGGAATTGCCAATGGCAAAGGAACGTCTGCCAATACGAGATAGGCAGGACCCGTAGCAACATATTTTCCAGGTTCCACCTTTGCTTTGGTCAAGTTCAGATAAAAGTGAGGATGTTCATGGTCATCACAAGTCGTATACTTACCATCAGCCATACAAAAGGAATCATCCGCTCCTTTTTTCGTGCGTTCACTGACAATATAGCCTTCACCTTGTTGCGTAACCACCTGACGTATAAAACCTTTTTTGGTTTTCAAATTGTAAGTCATTTCCTTCGACTCGTATTCTGTCCCTTTATCAGAGAAAACCGGCGTTCCCGTCACTTCACCCAATGTATCGGTTACACCTCGTGCATAAATCAAACTACTGTCCATTTTTACACGTATATAAGCCGATTTCAAATTCATTTCCTGATAAGTAACATCACCTTCACCATGCAAAAAAGCCGTACCATTGCCCCAAAGCACAATGGAATCCTTGGCAGAATATACCACCGGTGCATCCAACAAAGGTTTCTTTTTAGGTGTCGCTTGAATCGTATCAGAAAGATTGGTCGTGTCAGCCAAACTTGGAGAAACAGCCAACGTATCAAGGTTCTGTGGACTAACAGATATAGTATCTGCCATTGGTTGTTGGGCAACAACCATACAAACAGAGAAAACCAAGAAGCACAGCAGTATGCTTCTTAGAATTTTCACATGGACCTTGATTATATTTTTACGGATTTGCATCCCAGGTTCTTTCAATCGTAATTTTAGCGGACAAAGATAGCAAAAAAAACGGGCTCCAGGACCTCCTCCAGTTGTTTTTTATAAGACATTAAGTAGAGGGATCGTGCTATTATTGCAAAAGGCATTATAAATCATTCCATAACATTCAAATACAACAAAAGTCATATTCTTGTATATCCACCCCGACATATTTTGTTTATTTCCATATTTAGGGCTATCTTTGCCACGTTTTTTTAAGGTAGCAAACACTTACCACAAATTCAGGCCTCGTGTATAGGCCTGCATATTTTTAAAGACCACAAACAATTAATTTAGAGATAAAAAACCATTTGTAAGGTAAAAACAATGAACACAATTAAAATTACATTCCCCGACGGGAACATCCGTGAGTATGAAAAAGGAACCACGGGCATGCAAATTGCTGAATCCATCAGCTCTCGATTAGCACAAGAAGTTCTTGCTATCAGCGTTAACGGTCAAGTAAGAGATTTAATGCGCCCAATTGAAGAGGATGCAACCATCAAACTCCACAAGTTTGATGACGAAGAAGGCAAGCATACTTTTTGGCACACCTCTGCACACCTCATGGCAGAAGCTTTGCAAGAGTTGTATCCAGGCATTAAATTCGGTATCGGTCCAGCTATCGAGAACGGATTTTACTATGATGTTGATCCAGGCGACACACTTATAAAAGAAAGCGATTTGGCTGCTATTGAAGCCAAAATGGCAGAATTGGTTGCAAGAAAAGAGCAATTGGTTCGGACAGAAATCAGCAAAGCAGATGCGCTTAACCAATTTGAAAAAAGAGGAGAAGTCTATAAGACCGAGCTCATTTCTGAATTGGCTGACGGCACCATCACTACATATACGCAAGGTGCATTTACCGATTTGTGCCGCGGTCCTCACTTGCCCAGCACTGAATCTATCAAGGCCATCAAACTGTTGAGTGTAGCCGGTGCTTATTGGAGAGGTGATGAAAAGCGCAAAATGCTCACCCGTATTTATGGTATTACCTTCCCTAAAAAGAAAATGCTTGACGAATATCTGGCATTGATGGAAGAAGCCAAAAAACGTGACCACAGAAAAATCGGCAAGGAACTTGAGTTGTTTACCTTCTCTGACACAGTAGGTAAAGGTTTGCCTTTATGGTTACCTCGTGGAACGCAGCTCCGCCTTCGCCTAGAGGATTTCCTCAAACGCATCCAGAAACGTTTCGGATATGAACAAGTGATTACTCCGCATATCGGTAACAAACAATTGTATGTTACTTCCGGACACTATGCAAAATATGGCAAAGACTCTTTCCAACCAATCCACACACCGGAAGAGGGAGAAGAATATTTGCTGAAGCCAATGAACTGTCCGCACCACTGCGAAGTGTATAAGTTCAAACCGCGTTCCTATAAAGACCTACCTCTTCGCTTTGCTGAATTCGGAACCGTTTACCGTTACGAACAAAGCGGTGAGTTGCACGGACTTACACGTGTAAGAAGTTTCACTCAAGACGACGCTCACTTGTTCTGCCGTCCTGACCAATTGAAAGAAGAGTTCCTAAAAGTAATGGATATCATTTTCATTATCTTCAACGCTCTTGACTTCAAGAACTTCGAAGCCCAAATTTCTCTTCGTGACCCTAACAACAACGAAAAATATATTGGAAGTGACGAGAACTGGGACAAAGCTGAACGCGCTATCATTGAAGCATGTGAAGAAAAAGGACTCAAGGCACGTGTTGAATTGGGTGAAGCCGCCTTCTATGGTCCAAAATTGGACTTCATGGTAAAAGATGCCATTGGCAGACGCTGGCAATTGGGTACTATCCAGGTTGACTACAACTTGCCTGAACGTTTCCAATTGAAATATACCGGTGAAGACAACCAAAAGCACCGTCCTGTTATGATTCACCGTGCTCCGTTTGGCTCTATGGAACGTTTTGTTGCTGTACTTATTGAGCACACAGCAGGTCGTTTCCCGTTATGGCTTACACCTGACCAGGCTGTTGTATTGCCTATCAGTGAAAAGTTCAACGATTACGCCCGCAAAGTAGAGCAAATCCTCAACGACAATGACGTAAGAGCTATCGTTGACGACAGAAACGAAAAAATCGGACGGAAGATTCGTGACAACGAATTGAAACGTATTCCTTATATGTTGATTGTAGGTGAAAAAGAAGCTGAGAATGGTCAGGTTTCAGTTCGCAAACAAGGTGAAGGCGACAAAGGAACCATGAGCATTGAAGAATTCGCAGCCATGGTCAACAAGGAAGTAAGAGACATGCTCAACCAATATTAAGCCTCTTATTAAGAGCATATACAGGAGGCCGACCCAAAAGTAAAATTTGAGGTCGGCTTCCTGTTTTTTTAATTCTCAAAGATATTCAGTTGTATTTTTCA
>CALUKG010000076.1 GCA_944321155.1 uncultured Bacteroidales bacterium
GATGTCGGTTTGGAATTACATCCGGCAAGGAGAGCAGAGAGAACAATCGATGAGAAAATGGTTTTAATCTGAATTTTCATGACTCTTGTTTGCTTGTTATGTAATTATGAAAAAAGTATTGTATTTATGCTGATATACGCATGATGGTTAAAAATCTTTTTGCAAAGATAGCGAAAGAGGATGAAATATATAAGATTATGGGTGGAATATAGAATTTGCTTTTTTTCTGGTATCTAAGTATGGGTGTTGGGATAGTGGATTTTGCATAATTAATAAACAAACCATGTTTAGTGAAATGAGAAAACTAAACATGGTTTGTGGTAATTTATTGATCGATATTTGTTTTTATTTTTAGATGGACAGTATCTGTAATACACCGATTTTATCTGGGTTTACTTGTTTGTCATCTTTGATGGCTTTGGTAAATGGAACATGGACAATTTCGTCATCATCAATGCCAATCATGATGTTTCTTTGCTCATCAAGCAGGGCATCAATAGCAGCAACACCCATGCGGCTTGCCAAAATACGGTCAACGGCAGTTGGTGAACCTCCACGTTGAATATGGCCAAGTATGGTTACACGTGCATCATATTCTGGGTGTTCCGCTTTCATTCGGTCGGCCAATGCTTGGGCACCTCCTGTTTCCTTGCTTTCGGCAACAATAACAATGCTACTGTTTTTGGATTTGCGGAAACCATTGTGGATAAGTGCCTCCAATTGGTCTTCCTGTGTTTTGCGTTCTGGAATGATAGCGGCTTCTGCTCCAGCTGCTATTGCACTGTTGAGTGCCAAAAATCCGGCGTCTCTACCCATAACTTCCACAAAGAACAGACGTTCATGTGAAGAGGCGGTATCACGGATTTTGTCAACAGCATCCACAATTGTATTGAGCGCAGTGTCATAACCGATGGTGGCATCTGTTCCCCAAAGGTCATTGTCAATGGTACCAGGGATTCCAACAATGGGAACATTGAATTCTTGGGCAAATATACGGGCACCGGTAAATGTGCCGTCGCCGCCAATGACCACCAATGCATCAATTTCCTCTTTCTGCATGGTTTCATAGGCCGTGCGACGACCTTCTGGTGTCATGAATTCCATGCAGCGGGCAGTCTTCAAAATAGTGCCCCCGTGTTGTATGATATTGCTGACGTCTTGTGTCTGAAATTCCTTTATTTCACCGGTAATGAGTCCTTTATAGCCTCTGTAAATGGCTTTTACACGAATCCCGTTGAAGATGGCAGTACGGGTTACCGCTCTGATGGCGGCATTCATTCCAGGAGCGTCACCTCCTGATGTTAAGACTCCGATACATTTTAATTTGTATTCCATAGTTGTCACAATCTTTTTATGGTTAGTTGATTTCTTCCTTTTTAAGTTCTTCCTCTAATTTTTCCTGTACCTTTTCCATCAGCCATAGTGGTGTAGAGGTTGCACCGCATATTCCAATCCTTTTTTCCTTGCACATGCGTATGTGTTCGTCGGTTATCTCGTCAAGTGCAGAAATGAAATAAGTATTTGGATTGGCATTCTTGCAATGTTCAAACAGAATTTTTCCATTTGAGCTCTTCTTTCCTCCCACAAAAAACAGGATGTCGTTTTCTTTGGCAAAATTGGTTATGTTGGGTATTCGGTTGGCTACTTGGCGGCAAATGGTGTCGAAATAGTCAAAGTGTTTGCCCTTGAACCTTTTCTTGATGTGTTCAACCAACTGATTGAATCCGTCAAGTGGTTTTGTCGTTTGGGAAAACAGGCTTATGTCTTTGTTGAAATCGATATTATTCAAATCTTCTTCACATTCCACAATTAACGCATGATTATCGGTCTGTCCTTCCAGCCCGATGACTTCTGCATGTCCTTTTTTCCCGTATATAACGATTTGATGCTCGTTATGGTTCGTTTCCTGATACTTTTTTTTGATTTTCGATTGCAGTCGTAATACCACAGGACAGGAAGCATCTATGATGGTGATATTGTTTTCCTTGGCAATCTTGTAAGTGGAAGGTGGCTCTCCGTGGGCGCGTAACAATACTTTTACGTTATGTAGCTGCTTGAAAGTTTCGTGGTCAATGGTCTTCAAACCAAGTGCCGTCAATCGTTCTACCTCACGGCCGTTGTGCACAATGTCACCCAGGCAATAAAGTGTTTCCCCCTTAGCCAATTCTTCTTCCGCTTTTTTGATGGCGTTTACTACACCAAAGCAAAATCCGGAGCCTTTGTCTATTTTGGTTGTATGTGACATGCTGTTGTCTGTTTATTGCACCTTCTTGAGAAATAGCTGTTTCACTAATTCGTCTTGCGCTTCTGGCGTTAGCTGGGAATTGTCTATCTCTATGGCGTCTTCCGCTTTTCGTAATGGACTTTCGGCGCGGTGTGTGTCTCTATAATCTCTTTCCATGACATTGGAAAGCACATCATTGAAATTACAATTTTCTCCTTTTGCCTGTAGTTCCAGATAACGTCTTTGTGCACGTACTTCTGCTGATGCAGTAAGAAACAGTTTTAATTCAGCATGGGGGAATACAACTGTACCGATGTCTCTTCCGTCCATGACGATTCCTTTCTTTTCGCCCATCTGTTGTTGCTGTCTTACCATTTCTTGCCGAACAAATCCCAATGTGCTGACCCTGCTGGCGCCATTGGCAACTTCCAATGTACGGATTGCCTGTTCTACATTTTCACCATTCAGATAGGTATCTTGTCCTTGCCCGTTGGGGCGTGGTTGGAAACGGATGTTTATTTCGTGGATATGTTCCTTTAGAGCCTGCTCGTCTATGCTTCCTTCATGAAGCCAACCTTTACGGATAGTATATAGGGCTGTAGCACGATACATGGCTCCTGTATCTACATAGGTGTAACCCGCATATTTTGCCAAACTTTTGGCAATGGTGCTTTTACCGCATGAAGAATAGCCGTCAATTGCCACTATAATGGGTTTGTGTGAAGTCATAGTTCTTTTTTCTTGAAATCGTCTATTGCTGTTGAGAGTGAGAAATGGTAAGCAAAATTGCCCCGCTGATATTGGGCCATACCAAATTCTACTCGAAATTGATATATTTTTATGCCGCCGCCGAAAGACAGTCCACTGATGGACTTAAAGCCTGCTGCCTGCATTTCTGCCATTTGCCTATGATTGTAAGCCATGGTCAGATATACATTTTTATGAGGCATTATATCTATGGCAAAAATGGCATGACGTAGAGCCATATCAAAGAAGTTGATGGTTTTCACGGTTGTTTCACCTGTCAGACTGTTGCTGGGCTGGTTGGTTAGCTGGTAGCCTAAATTCCAGCGCTGCAGGTTGTGCAGATTCATGGACAGTCGGATGGGGGCATGGGCGAATTTTACTGCCATGCCTAATTGGAGTTCGACGGGAGCCATTTCGAGTTTGTCTCCAGGATAAAAAGGCTTGAGTTGTCCGCCAATATTTTTTACTACTAAACCCATGGAAAACAGTCTGTTCAATGTGTTGAAATAGGCCCCAATATCAGCAGCCATACCTACACTGGAATAGCGTTCATAGGAAGAATATATCATTTTGAGCGTTGCACCAACATTGAATAGTTCGTTTAATTTGCGTCCATACATGAGATTGAGGGAGAAATCCTGTGCGCCAAACTCTCCTGTGGGTAGTCCTATTTCGCTCATACCTTCAAATTTTCCGTAATCCAGAAAATGGAAACCGGCAGCAAAATAGTTGTCCTTATAATTGTAGCCATAGGCAACAGAACCGAAAATAATATCTGAAATATAGTCGGCAAAATTCAAGCTGACCATGTTGTGCGTTTCTGCATTTAAAAGAGCAGGATTGACCAGTCCGTAGCTGACATCAGCTTCTTGTATGGCAATGTTGGTGCCGCCATATGCTGCCATATGTGCAGATACCGGCAGGTCAAGAAAACCGAATACGCCTTTACCGCTTTGTGCATGTACGGGCAAGGCGCAAAGGACTGTTAATATGATAATGAGTAGTTTATGCATGAATTGTAATAGCGTTTCAACAATAAAGCGGGCTCAAAGGTACATTTTTTTTTTCTATGTTGGAATAGCGGATGTTTTTTATTTGCTTTGTAATGGGATTGTACGTTGGCTGATGACGGATTGTTATTTCTGATAATCTTGCATTTATTTCATGGAGTTGCAAGCTTTTATGAAAACGCTTTTACATACATTTTATTGCTGTTGTTTTCTGCTCCATTCCCTCTTAAAGTACAAGTTTTGGATTCTTAAAAAAAACAAACCTCTTTTTTTTTGGCGTTGGTGTTGCTTTATGTGCGAAAAAAAACGTATATTTGCCCCCAAAAGTAATTACTAATATCACAATCATAAATACGATGGACTTAAAGAAATCGAAAAACGCTAATCTAGAAGACAAGAAACTGACTTTCTTGTTGCTCGGGCTGGTCATTGCTCTGGGCATTAGCTTCATCGCATTGGAATGGACAAAAACCGAAGTGACGAAGTATGAAGTGGCAGACGAAGAGTTTTTAGTTGAAGAGGAAATTGAGATTATCCAAACTCAACAGGAACAACAAACCCCTCCGCCGCCCCCACCTCCTGTACAGAAACCAGAGGAAATTATTCTTGAAATTGTAGACGATAAGACGGAAACGCAGACAATTGAGATTAATATTGAGGATGACCAGAAACAGGAAATCGTAATTGCTCCTCCTGTAGCTGCACCAGAACCGGAAGAAGAAGAGGACAATACTGTATTTATGGTTGTTGAACAGATGCCGGAGTTTCCAGGTGGTGCACAAGAACTCTTCAAGTATTTGAGTCAGAATATCCGTTATCCGGTTATCGCACAGGAAAATGGTATACAAGGTCGTGTAATCTGTCAGTTTACGGTCAATCGTGATGGATCTGTGGTGGATGTACGTGTTGTACGTAGTTCTGGCGATGACAGCCTTGACAAGGAAGCTATTCGTGTGATAAATACGATGCCTAAATGGACTCCTGGTAAACAACGTGGTAAAGCTGTTCGTGTGAACTATACTTTGCCGGTTACTTTCCGTTTGCAATAATATTTTTTTAATTCCATAATAAGGCTGTCGGCAAAAAATCCGGCAGCCTTTTTTACTTTCTCCTATGATGCACCGAATTTTACGTATTTCCAGCTTCTTGCTTGTATTTACTTTCCTTGCCTGCACTCAACAAAGTAAGGTGGATAACAAGCCTCAGTCCTTTCAATATGAGGCAGATTGTACTGATGCTTTCTATGTGGAGCGTTTGAACCTGATAGATTCCGTATATCAATCGTTGGTGGAGGATAATTATTTGCCGAATGCTGTCGTTTTTGTTGCACATGACGGGCGTGTGGTTTATCATAAAGCGTTTGGCTGGCGCAACAAGGAAAAGGCTGAACCATGCAGAAAGAATGATATTTTCAGAATTGCATCACAAACAAAGGCCATTACGGCTGTTGCATTGATGACATTATGGGAGGAAGGACGTTTTCAGTTGGATGACCCTATCAAGAAGTACATACCTGCTTTTGATAATCCTCAAGTGCTTGTGGACTATGATGCAGCAACGGGCGAATATACTACACGTCCGGCTAATTGCGATATTACGATTCGCCATCTTCTTACACACACCTCCGGTTTGTCTTATCAGGGATTTTTCTGGGATATTGCGGAAAAAGCAGGCGTCCCTCCTTTGAATTCCTTGGATAGCATTACTTTGGCACAGATGGTCGAAAGAATGGCAACTTTGCCTTTGGCGCATGACCCGGGTGCTGCGTTTACCTATAGCATGAACATAGATGTTTTGGGACGCTTGATTGAAATCCTTTCAGGCAAGCGCATCGATTGTTTTTTGCAGGAAAGGATTTTTGAACCCCTTGGAATGAGTGACACTTATTTCTATTTGCCGTCGGACAAAGCGGAACGTTTGGTTACGCTTTATGCTTATGATAGGGAAAAGCACACACTTTATCCCTCAAAACATCCCATTTATCCCAAATCGGTCATTAGAGGCTGATTATTTGTGGTCTTGATTGTAATGCGCTGATAAACAATGATTTAAAATCTCATTTTTCTAATGACCGCCATTAGAAAATCAAGATTACAATATATTCATTTTCAATGCCTTACAATCAAGACCACGAAAATTGGATATTCTAACGACCGATTTGGGTTTATCAGTCTTTCCCTTATGAAGGAGCGAAAATGTTGATGTCAACCGGTGCCGGATTATGCGGTACAATTGAGGATTATGCCAAGTTTTGCCAGATGGTTTTGAATGGAGGTACATTCAATCATCAGCGTATCATTGGACGTAAGACGCTTGAAATGATGCAGCGCAATGCTGTGGGTGATATGAGAGGCGAGATTGGATTTGGACTGGCATGGGATGTGTTTCGTCCGCAGTATATGCACAATACGATACTTTCAGAGGGAACCATGCGTTGGGGAGGCATGTTTTCTACCGATTATATTATTGACCCGCAGGAAGATTTGATAGTATTGTTCTATACGAACATTTACCCTAATACAACAGGCAAGAATCCCAAGGTTTTATTGCACAATCTGGTTTATCAGGCGTTGAAGTAGGGGAGTTACAAATCTATGTCTCCCAAACCTTGTCTGACGAGGGCAGGTTCATCGCCCGTGCAGTCTATGATAGTGCTTGGAATGGTGCCACCAATGCCTCCGTCTATCAATATTTCAACGCCGCCATATTTCTCATGAATAAGCTCCGGATGTGTCATATATTCTATGTCGTCGCTGTCGGGCACACGTAATGAGGCGGTCATCATGGGCATGCCTAATGCTTGGGTGATAAGGTTGGGTACACGATGGTCAGGAATGCGGATACCAACCGTTTTGCGCTCTTTAAATGATTTGGGCAAGTGGTTGCTGCCTTCCAGTATAAATGTATATGGGCCGGGCAGACAGCTACGCATCAATTTGAAGGTTTGGTCGTTGAACAATGTATATTCACGGGCTTGTGATATGTCAGAACAGACCAATGACAACAACGGACGTTTGAGGTCCTTTTCCCTCAACCGGCATATCCTTTCTATGGCATCCCGCTGGTTGGGGTGACATCCGAAAGCATACACGGAATCAGTAGGATAGATGATGATTCCACCTTTTTCCAGGCATGTAACGATTTTATTGACATCGTTAGGCCTTAGCTCGCTGTTGTAGGCTTTGATAATCATGTAAGCTATTCACTTATAGTGGTACCTATTGTTTCCAATTCTTTAATGGCTCTCTCTATCATGGGGTCGCCTTCAAAAAACAGAGGGTAAAAACCTTCGTCATCCAATATGTTTCGGGTAATATACGCCTTTAAAAGGCGCATTAGGGCTTTCTCGGAAATCTTGATGTCTGTCCAATTGGGCTCAACTCCTTTTTGCGCTGCAAATTGTGTAAAGTCTTTTAATAAAGGCTGTTTATCCAAGTAAGCCGACATTTCCTGCCAGGTTTTGATGGTGTTTAGTTCCTGACGGTGTTTGTCGGTATAGGCATAAGCAAACTGATAGGTGTAGGCATAGTTTACTACCTTATTAAAGTAAGGAGTGTTATAGGTGGTGTCGCGACCTATGAATATGTCGGGCATGATGCCACCGCCGCCATATACAATGCGCCTATTTTTTGTGTAGTAGGGTACGCTGTCTGTCAAATGGATGCTGTCTTTGTTGACAAACTCACCCCGTTCATAGCGGTGCAGGATGTCGAGCATATAGTCTTCGTCGTTGCCCATTTCGTATGGCTTTTGGATACAGCGGCCGGATGGGGTGTAGTAGCGTGCTACAGTCAGTCGCATGGCTGAACCGTCGGAAAATGGGAACTGTTGTTGCACAAGACCTTTTCCGAAAGAACGGCGTCCGATAATAAGACCTCTGTCATTGTCTTGCATGGCACCGGCAAATATCTCACTGGCAGAAGCGGAAAATTCATCTTGCAGTACAACGATAGGAGCATCTTTGAAACTGCCTTTTCCGTTGGCATGAGCTTCATAGCGTGGATATGACTTGCCTTCAGCATAGACTATCATATCGCCCTTTTCAAGGAATTCATTGGCCATATTGATAACCTGGTCCATGTAGCCGCCGGAGTTCTCACGCAAATCGACAATGTAACGGGTGGCACTTTGAGCACGTAAAGTGGCCAAGGCACTGATGAATTCCTTATAGGTGTTTTCGCCGAATTTGCTGATGCGGATTAGCCCCGTCACTGGTGTAACCATATAGGCGATGTCAACGACCTTAATGGGTATTTCTCCGCGGGTAATCGTATATTCCAGCAACTCTTCGGTGCCGCGGCGCTTGATGCCTAATTTGACTTGTGAGCCTTTCGGACCTCTTAGCCTTTTCAGAACCTTTTCGTTGTTTATTTCCTTGCCGACAAATACGGAATCATCCACCTCAACAATACGGTCGCCAGCCAGTAAACCGACACTCTCGGAAGGGCCTCCACTAATAACGGCAACTATGTTGATGGTATCTTCCTGTATGTTAAATTGCACACCTATTCCGTTGAAACTGCCCTCCAACTCACTATTGACAGCTTCCAAATCTTCGGCGGGGATATAGGAGGAATGCGGGTCCAGTTCACTCAGCAATGTCATGATGACATCTTCGCTTAATTCGTCCATATCCAACGTGTCCACATAGGTAGCATCAACAAAATGCATGAACTGGTCAATTTTGCTTTCCCCGCTGGCGGGTTGTTTCATGCCGATGGTGTTGATACCAAGGCTGTTGCTACGTTTGGTCAGAACCGTTCCGAGGGTCAGACCGATGCCCAAGGCAACAATGGTCAATATGGGTATGACGAATTTTTTCATAATCTACATTATTTATTTTCTTCTTCCAGATATACAACTTCTATGCCTGCGCGTTCCAAAAGTTCCGCCCCGTCCATGATTCTGTATTTTTCACCATATACAACACGCTTGATGCCTGCTTGTATGATTAGTTTGGCGCATTCAATGCATGGTGAGGCGGTAACATACAGGGTGGCACCATCGCTGCTGTTGTGCGAGCGTGCAATTTTTGTGATAGCATTGGCTTCAGCATGAAGCACATAGGGTTTGGATACATTGTTCTCGTCTTCACAGTGGTTTTCAAAACCGGAAGGCGTTCCGTTATATCCGTCAGAAATAATCATTTTGTTTTTCACTAGCAGAGCACCTACCTTTCTGCGCTCACAATAGGAGTTTTCTGCCCAGATACGGGCCATGCGCATATAGCGTTGGTCCAATAAATGTTGTTTCTCGTCCATATGCTTATTGTTTGCTTATCAATTCCATGGCGTATTCCTTAATGTTGATGCCTGAGAAATTTCCAGAGCTCATCATAAGCAATACACTGTTGTCATAGGAAAGTGATTCCAACTCCTGTTTCAGCAGTTGGGTGTCAGTAAATACTTTGACTTTGTCGTTGGCAAAGGCTTTTTTTACGTCGTCTGGTTGGATTTCTTTAAGCCGCTTGTGTGCAATCACTTCGGGATTATAATAGACCAAAGCAATATCGGCTTCGTCCATACAATGGGCATATTGCGGCAGGAAATCGGCTGTCAGACTGCTGAATGTATGCAACTCCATGCAGGCAACCACTCGCTTATCAGGATATTGGTTGCGTACAGCATGAACGGTTGCCCGCAGTTTGGAAGGTGAATGGGCAAAGTCTTTGTAAGCAACAGCGGTATTCGTGTTGCCGATTTTCTCCAAACGGTTGGTAGCACCGGTAAAATCAGAAATGGCATGATAAAACTGGGTGTCGGTGATACCCAATGCATGACAGGCAAGGCGTGCCGCATTCAGATTCTGCAGATTGTGTTCACCGAAAATCTGAAGGGGTATGTATTCATTCCTCAGTTTGATGAATGTTTGTCCGTTTTCCACTTTATGCTCTGGTGTATGATAAGGGAACGTTACAATATCTTTGCGGACATGTGACGCTATATTGGCCAGTTCAGGGTCTTGGTCATAATAAATGAAACGTCCCTGTGGTTCAATCAGGTCAGTGAAACGTTTGAATTGCGACACATAGTTTTCAAAGGTCGGGAATACATTGATATGGTCCCATGCGATACCTGTCAATATAGCTATGTGCGGTTTGTACAGATGAAACTTTGGACGTGGGTCCATAGGTGAGGCAAGATATTCGTCGCCTTCAAAAACAGCAATGCG
>CALUKG010000077.1 GCA_944321155.1 uncultured Bacteroidales bacterium
ATCGTCTATTTGTAGCATTTTCTGATTGGATTTTGTGGTGCAAAAGTAGCGCAAGAAACCCACATCTACAAATGCTTTAGGTGTGGGTTTCTT
Organism: uncultured Bacteroidales bacterium; assembly: GCA_944321155.1. GTDB lineage: Bacteria > Bacteroidota > Bacteroidia > Bacteroidales > Paludibacteraceae > Gallipaludibacter. Next base: position 94 of record CALUKG010000077.1, read on the forward strand.
ATGTGCTTCCCCTTTCCGTGGGGTATGGGAATTTGTATTGTATTTACAGCAATGAGTCGGGATTGAGGTGATCCTTCTCAATGTCGAGGAAGTATTTGTAGGTGCCTACCCGCAATTCGGCGCATGCTTCGTAATCACATACGATGATGCCTTTGGGATGCAGTTGCAGGGCGCTGATGGTCCACATGTGGTTGACGGGTTCTTCGATGGCATGGCGCAAGGCGCGTGCCTTGTTGTGTCCGTTGACAATGATGAGTACTTCTTTGGCGTCGAGTACAGTACCCACGCCTACTGTCAGTGCTGTTTTGGGAACTTGGTTGATGTCGTTGTCGAAGAAACGCGAATTGGCAATGAGCGTGTCGGTGGTCAATGTCTTCTGACGGGTGCGGGACGACAAAGATGAGGCCGGTTCGTTGAATGCAATGTGTCCGTCAGGACCGATACCGCCTAAAAACAGGTCAACACCTCCAACTGCTTTCATCTTTTCTTCATACAGTCTGCATTCCTCTTCCAAATTTTCAGCATTGCCATTGAGGATATTTACATTTTCCTTTTTGATATCGATATGCGAAAAGAAATTGTTCCACATGAAAGAATAGTAGCTTTCTGGGTGCTGTTGTGGAAGGCCCACATATTCGTCCATATTAAAGGTAACGACATTCTTGAAAGAAACATAACCCTGTTTGTGAAGTTCTATCAATTGTTTGTACATGCCCAGCGGTGAAGAGCCGGTTGGCAATCCTAATACAAACGGTTTGTCTTCGGTAGGATTGGCTTGATTAATGCGTGCTGCTACATAATTTGCTGCCCACATGGATACGTGGGGATAGTCAGGTTCGATTATAACTCTCATATTTTTCAATATTTATGTTGCAAAAATAAGGGTTTGGTCATGATTATACAAGTGATTTTTTTATGGAATGTTGTGTTTTATAAGAAAAAATATTTAACTTTACAGCGGGAATATTCCCGATATAATTTAGAAATGAAGAAACTATGTCAGTGAACAAGGTGATTTTGCTGGGAAATGTAGGAAGAGACCCAGAAGTGAGGTATATTGAGAAAGATGTACCGGTGGCAAATTTTCCGTTGGCAACATCGGAGCGTGGTTATACCACTCAGAGTGGTGTACAAGTGCCGGAACGTACGGAATGGCATAATATAGTGGCATGGAGAGGTTTGGCGAAATTGGCGGAAACCTATATCCGCAAAGGCTCACAGCTGTATATTGAAGGCCGTTTGCAGACCCGTTCGTGGGAAAAGGACGGAGTGGCACGCTATACAACGGAAATCATTGCCGATGTTATCCAATTGCTGGACAGACGTGAAAAAGCGGCAGAAAGTCCTGTTGCACCAGCAGCTCCAACGGCTGTAGTAAATGAGCTGCAACCTGGAGATGATTTGCCTTTTTAGCGGTATTTGAGCAGGAGAAAGACATGGCGGGGTTATTCCACAGGGGAATATCTTCGCCATTTTTCTAACAATGCGGCCATATCGTCGGGCAATTCGCTGTCAAACTGCATAAATTCGCCCGTGGTGGGGTGGGTAAAACCAAGTGTCTTGGCATGGAGAGCCTGACGGGGGCATACCTCGAAGCAGTTTTTGACAAATTGGCGGTATTTGGCTGTGGTCAGTCCTTTGAGGATGTCGTTTCCTCCATACCGGTCGTCGTTGAAAAGTGTGTGTCCGATGGATTTCATGTGCACCCTGATTTGGTGGGTGCGTCCTGTTTCCAACCGACATTCCACCAAGGTGCAAAAAGCAAATCTTTCCAATACCTTATAATGGGTTACTGCATGCTTGGCCAACGGATTTTCCCCTTCCTTGAATACGGTAAATAGCATTCTGTCGCGCGGGTCTCGTGCGAGCGGTGCGTTGATGGTGCCTTCATCTTCCTTGATGACTCCCCAGACGAGGGCATTATAGGTCCGTTTAGTGGATTTGACAAAGAACTGCTGTCCCAGATGCGTTTTGGCTTCCGGTGTTTTGGCGGCCAGCAGCAAGCCGGAGGTATCCTTGTCAATTCGGTGTACCAATCCAATCCGTGAGTCGTTCGGGTCGAAATTGGGATTGTCGCGCAGATGCCACGCGAGAGCATTGAGCAGTGTTCCGTCGAAGTTGCCGAAACCGGGATGTACCACCAAGCCCGGTTGCTTGTTGATAAGGATTATCTGGTCGTCTTCATATACGATATTGAGCGGTATGTCTTGTGGGGTAATGGTATAGTCGGTAGGCGGATAGTCCATAACGAGTGAAATTTCATCGTTAGGCTTTACCCGATAACTTGATTTTACCGATTTTCCATTTACCAGAATGTTTCCCGCATCGGCAGCCTCTTGAATGCGGTTGCGGGAAGTGCCTGCCATGCAGTTGAACAGGTATTTGTCAATTCTCAAAAGACTCTGCCCTTTGTCTACCGTGCAATGAAAATGCTCATGCAGTTTGGGTGTTTGGGTAAAATCGTCGCTTTCCAGTTCTTCGTAATCTACCATGAGCGTGACCAGTTTATATTGATGTGGTGTTTAGAAGAAATCGTCTTCTGAGCTTGTATTTTCCTGTTGGGTTACTTTTGACGGGTCTTTGGATAGCCATACGTCAATGCGTGTGCCGGAAGGTACTTGTGTGCCGGCTTGCGGTTCCTGTAAATAGACAATGTATTGGTCGTTGTCGTTTGCGGGCGGCACATCATAGTTGACTGCTCCCACCACCAAAAGTGATGAAAGGAGTGTGTTTCTGATTTCTGTGGCCGGAAGGCCTGCCAAGTCGGGAACAAATACATTTTCTGTTCCTATGCCTTGTCCGACAATCAGGTCAATGGTTGTGCCTTCCGGGATTCTCGTGCCTGGCTTGATGGGCTGTTCGTCCTTGCGAACGTCCAATACGAGGTCCTTGAATTCTGAGGGTTCGTAGGTGACGTTGCCCACTTTCAAACCGCTGGCTTTCAGCATGGCATCGGCTTGCCTGAAAGAAACGTCCCTCACATCGGGTAGGGGCACCTGACGTATGGATTTGGCATTGATAATGAGATAGACAGGTCTTCCCTTTTTCAGAAAAGAGCCTTGAGGGGGTGTTTGCTCCACGATGACGCCAAATGGCTGGCTACGGTCGTAAGTAGAGTCTATGACTTCATATCTGAGTCCTTGTGCGGCAAGGAGAATGTCGGCTTCTTCCGTGTAGCGCCCTTTCAAATCGGGAACGACTTCGGCTTCACCATGACGTGTGTATTTATCGATGAAGGAAAGTGTGATATAGCTGATGATGAAAACAACAAGCAGAGCCAACAGAACGTGGCGGATAACCAGCGCGGCCCAGCTTTCTTTCCAAAAACGTTTGAAGTCCATAGTTGATATAAATTGGTTTGACAGACAAAGGTAGCTAATTATTTGTAGATGGGCAACTTTTGGGCGGGGGCATAAAAAAAGTAAAAACCCGTTGGAGTTTTTACTTTTCTTATATTGTTTTGAAGGTCAGATTATTTTTTGTGACGACCTTCGTCTGCTACCGTTAATTTAGCACGGCCTTTAGCACGGCGTGCAGCCAATACACGACGGCCGTTGGCGGTAGCCATTCTTTCACGGAATCCGTGTTTGTTTCTTCTCTTTCTTTGAGAGGGTTGGAACGTCCTTTTCATCGCTGTTTATATTTTTTCTTTGTGTTTTTGTTATTCAAAATTTTTGGACTGCAAAGATAGGCCTTTTTTTTGAATTACCAAACAATTATGCCCATTTTATGTTTTTGATGCCTGTGAAGGCTTTTCTCCTATGGGTTGTTTAATAGATAACTGTTGGAAGATAAGAGTCCTATGTACAGAGAACCTAACTTATTGGTCCCATCCGATACCTTTGTATTTGTCCAAATCCCATTCTTCGTCTACTTCATTTTCGTAGATGGTATATGGGGTATCGTCATCATCGTCTTCTTCGTCAAAATTATCTTCTGTATTGTGAACCACCTCAATTGGTTTGTGTGAGATTTCCACCACTTTCTTGTATCCCTCTTTGTTGAGTTCACTCCAGATAAGGTCTTTCAGTTGTTCGATTCCCAATCCGGAAACAGAAGAAATAAATACGGCAGGCAGGTCGTCAGGGAGTGTTGGTTTGATAGCTTCCATTAACTCCGCATCGAGCATGTCGCATTTTGTGATAGCCAGGATTCTTTGTTTTTCAAGCAATTCTGGATTGTATTGCTTCAGCTCGTTGAGCAATATTTCGTATTCCTTTTTGATGTCGTCACTGTCAGCAGGAACCAAAAACAGCAGGATTGCGTTCCGTTCGATGTGTCGGAGAAAGCGGAGTCCGAGTCCTTTGCCCTCACTGGCACCTTCGATGATACCTGGAATATCGGCCATACAGAAGGATTGGTTGTTTCTGTATGATACAATTCCCAAATTGGGTACTAATGTGGTAAATGGATAGTCGGCGATTTCCGGTTTGGCAGCAGAAACAACCGACAACAGTGTGGATTTTCCGGCATTAGGGAAACCGACCAATCCGACATCGGCCAGCACTTTGAGCTGCATGATGATGTTTTTTTCCACTCTCGGTTCGCCCGGTTGGGAAAAGCGGGGTGTTTGATTGGTAGCTGTCCTGAAATGCCAGTTGCCCAATCCGCCTCTTCCGCCTTTGATGAGTATGACTTCCTGTTGGTCTTCCGTTACGTCGCACAGGAATTCTCCTGTGTCAGCATCGTAAACAACTGTTCCGCACGGAACTTCGACAATCTTGTCAGCTCCGTCTTTACCGAAACTTCTGCTGGCACCGCCATCTCCGCCGTCGCCGGCAAAGATGTGTTTGGCATATTTCAAGTGCAGCAGTGTCCAGTAGTTTTTGTTTCCTTTCAATATAATATGTCCACCTCTGCCCCCATCGCCTCCGTCAGGGCCTCCTTTGGGGATGAACTTTTCCCGGTGGAAATGCGTAGAGCCTTTTCCGCCTTTTCCGGAACGGCAATAGATTTTTACATAGTCGATAAAATTTGAATTGGCCATGTGTGAACAGATTAAAGATGATTATATTGAACAGATGTGTAATGTTGTTTGTTAAATCTTGCCTTCCAAAGCCTTAACAATGCGTTGGAAGATTTCGTCTATAGTACCCATGCCATCGATGCAGGCGTGTAATCCTTTTGCCTTGTAATAATCGTTGACAGGTTTTGTCTTGGTTTCATAAACTTCCAGACGTTTTTGGATGGTTTCCAAATTATCGTCGCTTCTTCCTGATGTTTCTCCTCTTTTGAGCAGACGGCTGATGAGTTCGTCTTTGTCCACTTCCAGGTCAACGAGCTGGGTTTGTGCACCTTCGCGTTGTTCCAGCATGTTTTGCAATGCTTCTGCTTGAGCAACAGTTCTTGGGAAACCGTCAAGAATAAATCCTGCTGTAGCTGGTGTATTGTCAATGTGGGCAGAGAGCATGGAAATCATCATCTCGTCAGGGATAAGGTTACCGTTCGAAATGTATTCGTTGATGGTTTTTCCTAATTCTGAACCAGATGCGATTTCCTTGCGCAACAAGTCACCTGTGGAAAGATGCGTCAATTTGTATTTTTCTACCAATAAATCGCTTTGTGTTCCTTTGCCTGAACCTGGAGCACCAAAAAGAATTAAATACAGCATAATCTATTTTTTTATATTGAATTCGTTGAAGTTTTTATATAAGTGTGTAGATGGCTTTGAGATTGCGTCCGTATCCGTCGTAGTCCAAGCCATATCCTACGATAAATTCGTTAGGGATTTTCATGGCCACATAGTCAACGCAGATATCGCATTGCAATGCCTCAGGTTTTTGCAGGAAAGTGCAGACATGAATGCTTTTTGCTCCTTTTTTCTGGAGGGAATCAAGGATGTTTTGCATAGTGAAACCCGTATCCACAATGTCTTCGACTACCACAACGGTTCTGCCTGTTATGTCTTCTTTCAGTCCGATCATTTCCTTGATTTTTCCAGTGGAAGAAGTTCCTTCGTAAGAAGCCAGCTTGACAAAGCTGATTTCACAAGGCAGGTCGACGTGTTTCATCAAATCGGCAGCAAACATGAATGCACCATTGAGGACGCAGATAAAAAGCGGGTTGGTGTCTTTCAAATCATGGTTGATACGTTGTGCCACTTCGCTAACCGCTTTTTCTATTTCCTCAGCAGTGATGGACAAGCGGAAATTTTTGTCTTTAATGCTTACTGTTTCCATAAGTGCAACTATTTATGCCTGTTGTGTATGAAAAAATTGGTGCAAAGATAAGAAACTTGTCAGATTTGCCGAAAATGAAAGCTGTATATTCGCATGTTGTGTAAGTTTTATTAAACATTCTGTGGCGACTGGCCATTGTTTTGTTGGAGGCAAGATATAAAAAAAGCAAAAAAAACGCACCGGACAAGTCGTTATATCACTTTGTTGGAATAAGTTGCATTTTCGCTCTGTCGGGATGTGCCTTTTCTGTTATTGTGCAGTCAAAGATTTTGCCTACTTTTACGACTTTAAAAAATAACACTCTCAATGACCAACAAATGGATAATTAACTCCTTATCAGAGACTCAAAAGAAACAGAGGGATGAGTTGGCTAAGTCGTTGTCAATAAGTCCGATACTTGCCAAGTTGCTGGTGGAGCGCGGCATAACGACCTATGATGATGCGCGTGGCTTTTTCCGTCCGGATCTGAGCATGTTGCATGATCCTTTTCTGATGGCCGATATGCGTAGAGCTGTTGACCGGTTGACGCATGCCATGCAGCGTAATGAGAAGATTCTTATTTACGGGGATTACGATGTGGACGGAACGACGGCAGTGGCATTGGTATATAAATTCTTGAAAGAAATCTACGCGAATGTGGATTTCTATATACCTGACCGCTATACGGAAGGTTACGGTATATCGATAAAAGGAATAGATTATGCAGCAGACAATGGCTTTTCACTGGTAATCGCTTTGGATTGCGGAATAAAAGCGGTGGGAAAGGTGGCTTATGCCAAATCGCGTTCCGTTGATTTCATTATTTGCGATCATCATACGGCTGACGAGATGATACCGCCAGCTGTTGCTGTATTGGACCCCAAACGCCCGGATTGCCATTATCCGTATTCGGAGTTGTCCGGCTGTGGTGTGGGCTTTAAGTTCATGCAGGCTTTTGCCATGACCAACGGCATTGATTTTTCCCATTTGGAACAATTGCTCGACTTGGTAGCATTGAGCATTGCTTCAGATATTGTGCCGATAACGGGCGAAAACCGTGTGCTGGCCTATTATGGCTTGAAACGCATCAATCATAGCCCGAGTGTGGGGCTGAAAGGCATTATTGATGTATGTGGACTGGAAGACAAGGAAATAGGAATCAGTGATATCGTATTCAAGATAGGTCCGCGTATCAATGCCTCGGGACGTATGCGTTCGGCAGCGGAGGCGGTGCAGTTGCTGGTAACTCGTGACGCGCAGTTTGCCCGAGAAAAAAGTACTGCCATTGACAAGTACAATGAAGACCGCAAGGACCTGGACAAGACGATTACAGACCAGGCACAGGAGAAAATAAAGGAAATTGAAGGTTATGCCGACCGTAAGTCGATAGTGGTCTATCGGCCGGACTGGCATAAAGGCGTGATTGGAATCGTTGCCTCCCGTTTGACGGAAGAATATTACAAACCCACGATAGTGCTGACCAAGTCGAACGAACTGGTTTCGGGTTCTGCCCGTTCTGTAGGCGGATTTGACATTTATGCCGCCATTGATTCCTGTCGTGATTTGCTGGAAACTTTTGGAGGACACATGTATGCTGCCGGTTTGTCATTGCAAGAGAAGCATGTGCCTGAGTTTATGCGGCGCTTTGAGGCGTATGTAAGTGAAAATATTCGTACAGACCAATTGGAACCTCAATTGGAAATAGATTCGGAACTGACTTTTGGTGATATTACCCCAAAGTTTTTCCGTGTGCTTAAACAGTTTGGTCCGTTTGGTCCGGGAAATATGAAGCCGGTATTTGTTACACGCAATGTCTATGATTATGGAAACAGTAAGCCGGTAGGACGTGAGCAGGAACATTTGAAGCTGGAGTTGACCGATTCGAGTTCGGAGAATGTGATGAACGGAATCGCATTTCGGATGAGTGAATATAATGATTATTTGAAGGCCTTGAATCCGTTGGATATCTGTTATACAATTGAAGAGAATACCTTTAACGGAAACACGAGTCTGCAATTGATGATAAAGGACATAAAAAAACCGAAGTAAAAAGATGTATTCAGAACGTGAAAGTCAGTCGCCGCATCAGCGGCGTGGAAGTATAGAAGTGATTTGCGGTTCCATGTTTTCAGGTAAAACCGAGGAACTGATACGACGTATGAAACGTGCCCAATTTGCCAAGCAAAAGGTGGAGATATTCAAACCATCTATTGATGTGCGTTATTCGGATGTAGATGTTGTATCGCATGATAAAACCGCTATTACCTCTACTCCCGTAGATTCTTCGGGCAACATCTTGCTGTTGGCTGATGATGTGGAAGTGGTGGGCATAGATGAAGCCCAGTTTTTTGATGATGGTCTTGTAGATGTGTGCAATGAGTTGGCCAATCGGGGGATTCGTGTAATTGTGGCTGGTTTGGATATGGATTTCAAAGGTAAGCCTTTTGGACCTATGCCGGCATTGATGGCTGTTGCGGAGGATGTTTATAAGGTGCATGCCATCTGTGTGCGTTGCGGTGCTTTGGCTTATGTGTCACACCGTTTGGTGGACAGTGATAAACGTGTGTTGCTGGGCGAAACAGGTGAATATGAGCCTATTTGCCGTAGTTGTTATAATCATTTGCAAGATTCCTGATAGTATGTCGAGACGCCCTTTTACGTTTGACCGTACGGTCCGTTTGGTGATAGGAGTGATAATTGCCATTTTGCTGTTGCTGGTGGTGAATTATCTTCGTGGTGTGTTGCTTCCTTTTCTGATTAGTTGGTTTTTGGCTTACATGATTCAGCCTTTTGTGAAATGGTTGCAGTATAAAGTGGGTTTGAAAAACCGAGTGTTGAGTGTGGTGGCAGCTTTGGTTATTTTTGTGGGTGTGTTTGCCGGTCTGATAGCTCTATTGGTACCTCTGATTTCCATGGAGGTTGGCAAGATGAATGTATTAATCAACAATTATTTGTCGAGCGGAGCAACGCAAAGTATCATTCCGGAAGCCTGGCAGGATGAAATAAAGGCTTTTTATGCCAGTCTGGATATAAAATCGCTTTTGCAGGACCCTGATGTTCAAGGTATCATCAAGCGTGTGGCTCCCCAATTGTGGAATCTGTTAGGGTCGTCGGTCAGTGCCATTGCCGGTTTGGCTGTCTTTTTTGTATGCCTGCTGTATGTCGTTTTCATATTGATTGATTATGAAAAGATTTCTTCTGGTTGGATACACATTGTGCCTTCCCGTTATCGCCCTTTGGTGTCGGGTATTGTAAGTGATTTGGAAAACGGAATGAACCGCTATTTCCGTGGACAGGCTTTGGTGGCTTTGTTTGTAGGCGTGCTGTTTGCCATTGGATTTTCCATAACCGGCTTGCCTTTGGCAATTGTTGTGGGATTGTTTATCGGTTTGCTGAACATGGTGCCTTATTTGCAGACATTGGGCTTGATTCCCTGCCTGTTATTGGGCATATTGCAATCGGCGGAAACAGGCGTGAGTTATTGGTGGGTGCTGTTGGGCATTGCGATTGTTTTTGTGGTTGTTCAATGCATAGAAGACCTTGTGTTGGTGCCGAAGATTATGGGAAATGTAACGGGGTTGAATCCAGCTGTAATTCTGCTGGCTTTATCGATATGGGGTGCATTGTTGGGTATGGTTGGTATGATTATCGCCTTGCCAATGACCACATTGATAATTTCCTATTATAAGCGTCTGGTGTTGCACGAGGGAGATGCATTGCCGTTCCCTGCGGAGGAGGAAGAGAAAGACGGGCAATTGCAGAAAGAGCAGGATGCTTCTTCTCGTACGGAAGAGGAGAGCGAATAAAGG
>CALUKG010000078.1 GCA_944321155.1 uncultured Bacteroidales bacterium
AAGATATGTTTTTTGCATGAACATAATAGCTTGTAATCTGTTTGTTCAATAAAAAAGATATGAGTGAACAGATACCTTTGATAATGGATTTTACAGGGGTATATCGTGATGAACCCTTTTTTATGCAACATGATTTCCGTTGGTTGGATTGTCGTGACCTGAGAGGAACGAGTTGCTATTGTGATGAAGAGGCAGTAAAGCAATTGCGTGAGCGGATGGCAGCATACTCGCCCTGTGGCATTCATTTGATTGATTCAGGGAATTATCATTATGTAAGCAAATTGTGGACGGACAGATTGGAACGGCCTTTCTCGCTGGTGTTGTTTGACCATCATCCGGATATGCAACCTTCTTTGTTTGAGGAGCTGTTGTCATGTGGTTGTTGGGTAAGGACAATGTTGGATGAAAACCGCTATTTGCGTAAGGTGTGTATTGTGGGGGCGGCGGAAAGCCTGAAGAAGGAGACGGAAGGCTATGGTGAACGTTTGCTGTATTATAGCGAACAAACGTTGGAGCATGAGGAGGCATGGCGTCTGTTTTCTGATTTTCACCTATTGGGTGATGTGTATGTTTCGGTGGACAAGGATGTGCTGTCGCCCGAGTATGCTGCTACCAACTGGAATCAAGGTTCCATGACACTGGAGCAACTGAAAAGGTTGCTGGCAGTGGTGTTGAAGAACAATCGGGTGATTGGCATGGATATTTGTGGAGAGCTGAATGCTGTTGCGCATGATTGGCAGTATGTTTGTGGTGAACGGCTCAACGGAAATACAAACGAGGCCCTTCTCCGATTTTTGAAGGAGATGTTACAGAGTAGGGGAAATGAAAAAAGGATGGCGTAAACCATCCTTTTTTACTATATGACGACTGTGGGTCGATTATAATCTTTCCAGTTGAACGGTGAAGTGACGCATGAGTTCTGCTTCCCATACGATTTTCACACCGCGTTTGATTTCGTTCCTGCGGTCGAATACGTTCTTGAGCGCAACAGCGATTACGTCCATGTGGTTGTTGGTGTAAACACGGCGTGCGATGCAGAGACGGAGCAAATCCAGTCCACCGAAACGGTTTTCACGTGTTACAGGGTCACGGTCAGCAAGGATGTAACCGATTTCGCAACCACGGATACCGGCTTCCAGGTAAAGTTCGATAGCCAATGTTTGTGCTGGGAATTCTTCTTTAGGCACGTTTGTGAGGATTTTTGCAGCGTCAACGAAGATAGCGTGTCCACCGACTGGGCGTTGATAAGGAATGCCAAATTCATCCAAACGTGCAGCAAGATATTGTACTTGTTTGATACGTGTTTCAAGGTTGTCGAATTCAGTATTTTCATCCAAACCTACAGCAAGAGCTTCCATGTCGCGGCCGTTCATACCACCATAGGTCAAATAACCTTCAAATGGGATGCAGAAACATTTTGCTCCATCATAAATGTCCTGGTGGTGGGTAGCAATGAAACCGCCCATGTTAACAAGGCCGTCTTTTTTGGCTGACATCGTCATTCCATCAGCCAAATCAAACATTTCGCGTGTGATTTCCTTGATAGTCTTATTGGCATAGCCTTCTTCACGAGTCTTGATGAAATAGGCGTTTTCTGCAAAACGGGCAGAGTCGAAAATAACGAGTTTGTTGTATTTGTCAGCCAAAGCACGTACTTCGCGGAGGTTCTGCATAGAAACAGGTTGGCCGCCAGCAGTGTTGTTGGTGATGGTAACGATAATGAATGGAATCTTGTCTGCGTGTTCTTGAAGAACTTTTTCCAGTTTTTTCGGATCTACATTACCTTTGAACGGCAATTCCAATTGGGTGTCTTTGGCTTCGTCAATGGTGCAGTCAACTGCAAATGCCTTGCGGCTTTCTATGTGTCCCTTGGTAGTATCGAAATGGGAGTTGCCAGGTACATAGTCACCTGCTTTTACAAGGTAGCTGAACAATACATTTTCTGCTGCACGGCCTTGGTGTGTTGGAATAACATATTCAAAACCGGTGATGCGAGTGATAGTATCTTTGAGTCGGAAGAATGAGCGTGCTCCAGCATAGCTTTCGTCGCCCATCATCATGGCGGCCCACTGGCGGTCACTCATCGCTCCGGTTCCTGAGTCGGTGAGGCAGTCAATATAAACATAGTCTGCTTTGAGTTGGAAGAGGTTGTAGTGTGCTTCCTTAATCCATTTTTCACGTTCTTCACGGGTGGATTTTTTGATTGGTTCCACCATTTTGATTTTCCAAGATTCGGCAAATGGTAATTCCATGGTTTTTTGTTTTTAAAGTTAATTATATGAATGATATTTTTGTTTTGAAGCTAAGTGCAAGAAAAATTTCTTGGCTTGGCGTTGGCAAATATACAACTTTTTTGTCAAATGTCAAGTGTTAGGACCGTTTTATCCTTGTTGCTCAGCTTTTTCAATTTCTTTTTGTAAGCTGGCAGGAAGATTATCGACACAATGGTGACAGCGCATATCCAATGTGTACATGCGTGCGATACAATAATTCGAGTGCTTGCAGCCGTTGCGGTAGTTCTCGTCAGCCTGCTGCATCTTATTGACAAATTGTGTGTCGTGAACAAGTGCTCGTGCCATTTGTACAAGCTCGAATCCGCTGTTAAGTACTTCGTCTATCTTACGACGGCTAACAAGCCCACCAACATAGATAAGTGGCAACTTGAGTTCTTTGCGGAATTTGAGCGCATCCTCAAGGAAATAGGCTTCCTGGAAAGGTACGGTAGGAATCATTTTCCGTCCAACGAGTGCGAGGCCCATTTTGAGCCACCAGAATCGCCACGGATTCATGTAATGGGCAAGGGTTTTGAGCGGCATGGCTCCACGCATGACAGCCATAGGTGCCTTGCTGACAAAGCCTGCGCTGAGTACAATAGCATCTACACCGAGGCTCTCAATGGTCTTGGCAACAGTAATGCAGTCGGGTAGTTGCATACCACTTTTGAAGCCGTCATACATGTTGGTTTTAACTACAACTGCTATTTCTTTATTGGCTTCCTGTATCACTTCGTTAATGCACATTTTCATGAAGCGCATGCGATTTTCCAGTGAACCGCCAAATTCGTCTTTGCGGTGGTTGGTATAGGGGGATATGAACTGCGAGATGAGGTAGCCATGACCAGCATGTACTTCCACACAGTCGAATCCTGCCTGTTTAGCGAGCCTTGTGGCATTCCCGAAGTCTTTCGCAATTTGATGTATTTCGTTTATTTTAAGCCCTCTGACGAGAGTAGGAGAGTAAAGGTTGAAACCATTGGATGCACCAACCGGCATTTGGCCGCAAGTGTAGAAATGAGTCATATTGCCACAATGACCAATTTGTATGGAGGCTTTTGCACCTTGTGCATGTATGGCATCAGTAAGTTTTTTGAGTTCTGGAACAATTTCTTTACGCATCCAAAGTTGTCCGTTGAAGGACAGTCCGCTTCTGTCTACGGCAGCATAAGCAATAGTGGTCATACCTATTCCCCCCTGAGCTACAGCCGTATGATAGTTGAACAGGTCTTGCGAAGGCTTGTTGTTGTAACACATGTTTTCGAATGCGGCAGACCTTATGGTTCGGTTTCGGAGTGTAATTGGTCCGAGTTGGAAGGGTGTGAAGAGTTTTGATTCCATGTCGTTGCTTTTTAATGTATATAGCAAGAAAATCTAACTATGGTCGATAGTTGTTTATGTTATAATCGCCTGACTATTGATTGTCAGGCGATTATGTTGGAGCGGCAAGCGAGGCTCGAACTCGTGACCCTCAGCTTGGGAAGCTGATGCTCTACCAACTGAGCTATTGCCGCATGAAATTTTGTGTGTGCAAATATAGGATATTTTTTTGAAAGCGCATTTTTAGAGTTTGTTTTTTTGATATTTTATTTCAACTGTGAGTTGTTTGAGCTCATGCTTATTGCTTGGGAGCGCACTTTTACAGAACAAAATATCAATATCTTATGAAAATATCATTTCTCATTTTACAATTCATTTCTTTGGTTTGATGTGCTTATAGCTGTTGATGGGTTTGTTGTGAGTATTGCAATGCATGTTTTTGAGTGAATTCGGACCAAGGATGATGGGGCGTGATGTGCAATTGGAATAAATTATTTCTTTAGGTTTGTCCGTAAAGTGTTGTATTATAGATGATTTAACTCTATATGGATTGTCTCTGTATAGGGTATGACTATTTTTTTTTATGAAAACTATTGCAGAATTGAAATCTGTTTATACCTTTGCTATGAAATCATCATTTAATCTGATTTTATATCATGGACAGACATAAGGATTTGATAGCTGCTTTGCAGAAACATTTTGGCTTTAATCAGTTTAAGGGCAATCAAGAGGCCATTATCAATAATTTGCTGGATGGAAAGGATACGTTTGTATTGATGCCTACTGGTGGAGGAAAGTCATTGTGTTATCAGTTGCCATCATTGCTGATGGAGGGAACAGCTATTGTAATTTCTCCGTTGATTGCTTTGATGAAAAATCAGGTGGATGCGATGAGGAGTTTTAGCGAAGAGGAAGGTGTTGCTCATTTTATCAATTCCTCTTTGTCAAAATCAGCCATTGAGGCGGTGAAAAGTGATATATTGGCAGGAAAAACGAAACTGCTCTATGTAGCGCCGGAATCATTGACAAAAGATGAAAATATTGATTTTCTTCAGAATGTGAAGATTTCGTTTTATGCGGTAGATGAAGCACACTGTATTTCTGAATGGGGACATGATTTCCGTCCGGAGTACAGACGAATCCATCCAATAGTAAACAAGATAGGCAAGGCTCCTATTATAGCGCTCACAGCAACGGCAACGCCTAAGGTTCAACATGATATTCAGAAAAACCTGGGCATGTTGGAAGCTACGGTGTTCAAGTCGTCATTTAATCGCCCGAACTTATATTATGAGGTGCGTGAAAAGACGGATAATATTGATAAGGAAATTATCAAGTATATCCGTACAATGGAGGGAAAGTCGGGCATTATCTATTGTTTGAGCCGCAAAAAGGTAGAAGAGCTGGCAGCTACGCTGCAAGTAAATGATATATCGGCTTTGCCTTATCATGCAGGTATGGATGCTGCTGCACGTAGCGAGAATCAGGACAAGTTTCTGATGGAAAAAGTGCAGGTAATTGTGGCCACGATAGCGTTTGGCATGGGAATTGACAAGCCCGATGTGCGCTTTGTTATCCATTATGATATGCCGAAAAGCTTGGAAGGGTATTACCAGGAAACAGGACGTGCTGGACGTGATGGTGGTGAAGGCCAGTGTATAGCTTTCTATTCGGAAAAAGACCTGGACAAGTTGCGTAAGTTTATGCAAGGAAAACCTGTGGCAGAACAGGAAATTGGCAATCAACTGCTGTTTGAAACGCAGACGTATGCTGAAACGGCCGTATGCCGCAGGAAAATATTGTTGCATTATTTTGGTGAGATATATAAAGAAGATAATTGTGGTAATTGTGATAATTGTAAAAAGCATTACAAAATGACAGACGTATCGGAGTTATTATGTTTGATTATTGAAACAGTGCTTGCTGTAAAGGAGAAATTCAAGGCTGAGCATATTGTCGACATTTTGAAAGGCAATGAAACTTCTGAGGTGAAGTCATACAAGCATCATGAGTTGGAAAGCTTTGGTGCGGCGCCAGATGTGGATGAAAGTATGATTCATGCCGTGATTAGACAAGCTATGCTTGAGGGATATATAGTGAAAGATATAGAAACTTACGGGGTGCTTAAAATAACAGCCCAAGGCAAACACTTCCTGAAAAAAACTCAACCATTTAAAATACCGGTTGAAGATCAGGATGAAGAAGATGAAGATGCAATGGCCAAATCGGCTGTATCGTGTAGTGCAGCTGACGATGTGCTGTTTTCCATATTGAAGGATTTGCGGAAGAAGATGTCAAAGAAGCTGGAAGTGCCTCCGTTTGTGATTTTCCAGGACCCTTCACTTGAAGCTATGGCGACGAGCTATCCGATTACTTTGGAAGAATTGCAGAATATTCCGGGTGTAGGGGCCGGTAAGGCAAAAAAATATGGTGCGGAATTTATCAGTCTGATAAAGAGTTATGTTCAGGAGAATGATATTATTCGTCCGGAAGACCTCCGAGTAAAGACAGTGGCGAAAAAATCGCAATTGAAAGTGTCTATTATTCAGGCAATTGACCGTAAGGTGGATTTGGACGATTTAGCCATGTCAAAAGGACTGGATATCTATGAACTCTTGACAGAAATTGAGGCGATTGTCTATTCAGGTACAAAAATCAATATCGATTATTTCTTGGAAGAAATTATGGATGCCGACAAGGAAGAAGAAATTTTCGAATATTTCAAGACGGCAGAGACCGATAATGTGGAGGCCGCGCTTGAGGCATTGGGCGAAGATGATTTCTCTGAAATAGATGTCCGTTTAGTAAGAATCAAATTCCTTTCGGAAATAGGAAACTAATCTATGCCCCAATGGGCAAGTTGATTAACAAAGCGATTGCATCAAAATGACTCATTTTGATGCAATCGCTTTATGTGTGTCATAATAGGTAAGATGTAAGTTTATGACAATGTAAATGTACGTATAGCGTGGGGATTTTGCCGGTGTAAATTTTGCTGTGATGATAAAAAAACTTATGTTTTTTCTGATTTCTCTTTGAAGAATGACAAAAATGTTATACTTTTGTACCAGATAATTTCAAATGGGAATTTTCAGTTATAACATTTGTATATGAAGCATTTCTTCTTTACATCATTTTGCTTTTTCTTTTTCTTCTTTTTTATGGAGAGAGGGCAGGTGATATGTATATGATGAAATGATGAAGCATTAAATCCTGCCTTGTTATGGGGTAGGATTTTTTTTTATAAGCATATAATTCGGATGAAAAGAGTAGCAATTCAAGGTGTTCCGGGAGCTTTTCATGAGATAGCGGCACGGAGTTATTTTAAGGATGAGGAAATAGAAGTGGTGGCATGTGAAACGTTCAAGGATTTGTTTGGACGATTGGCAAAGGATTCAGATATGATAGGGATTGTTGCCATAGAAAATACAATTGCAGGAAGTCTGCTCCAAAATCATCACCTCTTGAATGACAGTGGTTTATGTGTTGTAGGCGAATATAAATTGCGTATTGTACACAATTTGGTGGCACTGAAAGGGCAACGAGTGGAAGATATAAAGGAGGTCCACTCTCATCCGATAGCTTTGATGCAATGTGAAGATTTTTTGGACAGCCACAAGTGGATTAAGCCAGTTGAAAGTGCCGATACAGCTCTTTCTGCCAAGGAAATAGCAGAAGAGGGTGTGATGGGAAGAGCGGCTATATGCAGCAGTTTGGCTGCACAGCAATATGGCATGGAGATATTGGAAGAAAGCATTGAGACTAACAAACGTAACTTTACACGGTTTCTGATTGTGTGTGACAAGTGGCATGCTGACGAGCTGCTTCGCGGAAAGACAATCAACAAGGCAACGTTGAGTTTTACACTGCCGCATGAAGAAGGGAGTCTGGCGAAAGTATTGTCTATATTGTCTTTTTACCATTTGAACCTGACGAAGATTCAATCATTGCCTATTATCGGACGGGAATGGGAATACCAGTTTTACATTACAGTCAATTTTGACAATTATACACGCTATCGACAGGCATTGGATGCTGTGGCACCTCTGTTGAAGGATTTCAGAAATTTGGGTGAATACGAAGCTTTTAATCAATAGGAGAATAGGATTATGATAAAACCGGCGGATAGATTGGCATTGGTAAGTGAATATTATTTTTCAAATAAATTGCGTCAGATAGCATCCATGCGTGAAGCAGGTATCGATGTGATAAGTCTGGGAATTGGTAGTCCGGATATGCCTCCTTCAGAGGAAACGATAGATTGTTTGTGTGAGGCGGCTCATGGTGCAAATATGCATGGATATCAGCCGTGCAGCGGCATTCCGGAATTACGCAAGGCTTTTGCTGATTGGTATGCCCGCTATTATGGTGTAGAATTGAATCCAGCCAATGAAATCCAACCGTTGATAGGCTCGAAAGAAGGTATATTGCATGTAACCTTGGCCTTTGTCAATCCGGGCGATGAAGTATTGGTGCCCAATCCTGGCTATCCTACCTATACGTCATTGAGCAAGTTATTAGGAGCTAAAGTAGTGTATTATGACCTGAAGGAGGAGAATGGCTGGTTGCCTGATTTTGATGAATTGGATAAGATGGATATGTCAAGAGTGAAATTGATGTGGACAAACTATCCGCACATGCCGACTGGCACAAACGCTTCGGAAGAGTTATTGGAACGTCTGGTGGATTTTGCACGTCGCAAAGGCATAGTGTTGGTCAACGACAATCCCTATAGTTTCATATTGAATGAACATCCCAAAAGTATTTTGGCAGTGAAAGGTGCCAAGGATTGCTGTATAGAGTTCAATTCACTGAGCAAGAGTCATAATATGCCAGGGTGGCGTGTGGCCATGTTAGCATCGAATGCGGAGTTTGTTTCATGGATTTTGAAGGTGAAGAGCAATATTGACAGCGGAATGTCGCGTCCCGTACAACTGGCGGCAGCGAAAGCATTAGAGGCAGGCAATGAATGGTATGCGGAGAATAATGCACGGTATGCAGTCAGACGTGAAGTGGGGTGGCAGATTTTGGATGCATTGCATTGTAGTTACGATAAGAAACAGGTGGGGATGTTCCTGTGGGGAAAAATCCCTGATAAGTACGAATCGGCTGAAGAATTAACGGAACAAGTTTTGCAGGAAGGACATGTGTTCATTACGCCTGGTTTTATATTTGGAACGAACGGTAGCCGATATGTACGCATTTCGTTATGTGCAGATGTAATAATGCTAAAAAATGCGTTAAAACGAATACAGGATTTGAAATTATAATTGTAACACAGATATATGGAATTTGAATCGATTTTATTGGATGGCGTTTCTGCTGCCCGTCCTCTAGTAATTGCAGGGCCATGCAGTGCGGAGACGGAAGAACAGGTGATGACTACTGCTAGACAATTATCAAGGCATGGTATCAAAATTTTTAGGGCTGGCATATGGAAACCCCGTACAAAACCGGGTGGTTTTGAAGGAGTAGGGGTGAGTGGTTTGGAATGGTTGAAACGTGTGAAAAATGAATTGGGCATGTATGTTTCGACAGAGGTAGCTACTCCTACACATGTGCGTGAAGCGCTTGCCGCCGATTTGGATATGTTGTGGATTGGGGCACGTACAGCTGCAAATCCTTTTGCTATGCAGGAGATAGCTGATGCACTGGAAGGTGTGGACATTCCCGTGCTGGTGAAAAATCCAGTCAACCCTGATTTGGAGTTGTGGATTGGTGCCATCGAGCGTTTATATAATGCCGGTGTATGTAGAATAGCAGCCATCCATCGTGGCTTTAGCTCCTATGAGAAAAATATGTACAGGAATCTGCCTCAATGGCGTATTCCCATTGAGTTACGCAGACGGTTGCCTGGTTTGCCTATTATTTGCGACCCAAGCCATATGGGAGGCAGGCGTGAACTGATAGCTCCTATCTCACAACAGGCAATGGACCTTAATTTCGACGGACTGATTGTGGAAACGCATTGCAATCCTGATAAGGCATGGAGTGATGCGGCACAGCAAGTAACCCCAGACGTGTTGGATTTTATATTGAATACATTGGTAATAAGGAACGTGGAACAAGTAACGGAAGGATTGGAAGATTTGCGGCGCAAAATTGATGAGCTGGACAATCAATTACTAACACTTTTGGCGAAACGTATGGAGATTTCTGAAGAAATAGGGCGCTATAAGAAAGAAAAAGGAATGCCTATCTTGCAGTCTGCCCGCTATGGCGAAATATTGAACAAGCGTGTATATCAGGCACATGCCATGGGCATGAGTGAAAATTTTATGAAAACTGTTTTGGAAGCGATACATGAGGAATCTGTTAGACATCAGATGGAAATAATGAAGTAGCCTGATACAGAATGTATAAA
>CALUKG010000079.1 GCA_944321155.1 uncultured Bacteroidales bacterium
ATTGCCACTGTCCCGAAGTCGTGGGGAGTCAACATTCTGGCCAGCACGGCTGTCACCACCAGCCCCACCACCACGCAAGAATACTTCGCCAGGCTGACATACCACACTCCCGATATCAAGCTTTTCCTCAAGTTGCCCATGTCCACTATCTTCTCCTACCTTACTCGTGCCCCCAATACCTCCTGGCAAGAAAACCTCCCCTTGCCAAGGTTGCGGCCACTATTTCCTTGCAAATATACTACAATATTGTCAAACCACGAAATCCTCCCCGCAATTAATCCCGTTTCAGGAAAGGCTAGGGTGGCAATTCAAAAAGCCAGACTTACCCACCTCTTCTCCTTTTTTTGAGAAGTCCAATGACAAATCGATGCGTTTGAGGCATTCTATCGGTATAAAGCAATACCGATAGATAAAGCAACACTGATAATATCACCATAATCCCTTGCCACAAGAAGTCACCACCCGTCACATAGCTTACTCCATAAAGAATGGGGAACAAGATAGCTGCATAAGCTATATGAGGTAACATCAGCCAATAGACTTCTCGACTCCGTCTTCCAAAAATTCGCGCCATACTGCGTTGGCAAATCACGAAACCAAGCAGAAAAATGATGACAACCACAACAGGCACTAACAAAAAGATCCCAAGAGTTATGGCAAGAACTATCCCTCCTGTCATCAACAAGAATATCCACAATGTACTCAGCATCAACTGTCGCACGGCGTTAGCCGACAAGAATATCGCTCCCATAGGGGCCTGCATCAGCTGGAAACAAACACTTAAAGACAATATTTGAAATACGGGTACGGCTGGTTCCCATTGGTCACCAAACAGCAACAATATAATAAATCGCGCCAAGAAAAAAAGTGCTACAGACGCGATAAAGCAGAATTCGCTCATAAAAGCAATCATCTTCTTGTATGCGTCCCATAAGTAATCCTTGTTGTTTTGGTACTCACTGAGCAAGGGGTGCAGCACGGGCATGATCACACTCGACACATTTTCCAGCGGCAGCATCATCAACCTATAAGACTTCTCGTAATAGCCTAAGTTGATTGTACCCATATATTTCCCAATCAAGAGCTTGTCAATATTCCTATACCCTATATGTAAAGCGGTATACAACATTTGAAACACTGAATAGGAAAAAATCTTAGCGACACTTGCCCTTCTAACACGCCCCCAGCCTACAGGATTTGCCGCATAACTAACCATAAAAACCAGAATACTACCACCTACAGGGTTAATCAACAATGCGTAAATTCCCGCTCCTCGGTATACGGTCACAATTGACACAACGCCCAAAACGAGCTGAACGCATAGGCTTCTTTTTGCGATAAACTTAAATCGCTTCGCCTTCATCAACAAAGCATTAGGAACAATATTAATAACAGAAAAGAATACGCTCAACGCATATATCCTCAATACTAATCCCAATACTTCATTTTCATAGTAATTGGCTATCAAGGGTACCGCTAGCAGGTATAATCCCGTAAGCACAATTGCCATGAGATAGGTAAAAGAATTGATGGATCTCAAGTCTACATCCGCTAATTGCTTGTTTTGGATAATCGCAGGCGAGAAACCCTCCGTAATTACAACAGAGAACACCATGATGAATACGGTCGCAATCGCCACAATACCAAAGTCGTGAGGGGTTAAAGCCCTGGCAAGCACTGCCGTCACGGCAATACTTATAAAAACGCCCGCATACTTAGACAACCCAGTATACCAGACACCAGATATAAAACTATTTTTCAAAGTAGCCATTTCTGCTCTTGTAAAATCATGTCGATGGTAAAGATACTAAAAATGCGAAAGAGTAACAAGCCAGCGAAAGAAACAAAACTTTTTGTAAAACACTTTTAACAATTAATCTCTCCAGCGATGACCCGCTCATACTTTGCAATGACATTCTTCACATCAAACCGCTTCTCCGCAACTTTACGACTGTACAGAGAGAACTGACGACGCTGGCCTTCATTCAAGGCAAGAATCTTTCTCATAGCGGCGACCAATGAAGGAACATCCTTTGGCTCCACCAAAAAGCCATTCTTCCCGTCTTCCACGAACTCTCTGCAACCTGCTATGTCAGATGCGATTACTGGCTTTCCCGTAGCGCATGCTTCCATGAGCGTTCTGCTCATCCCTTCTCCATAATATGAAGGCAATGTCAATACAATTCCTTTTCTCTTATACCAAGAAAGCATATCATGCGTATAGCCCAAATAACGAATATAGCCTTCTTGGATGTCTTTGTCCAATTGCGCCCTCGTTACGCATCGTAAAGCTTGCTCATCAATAAATCCCAATATCCAAAACTCCGCTTCTGGATACTCCTCTTTAAGTATCTTAGCAGCCTCGACAAACTCTTTATATCCCTTGTCGTATAACAACCTGCCACTAAACAAAAATCTCACAACAGGGGCAGTATTGCCCAAGAACGGCCATTTTTGTAGATTAATACCTTCACCGCCTGATAACAATACCAGCTTGCCATCCTTACAAAAGCCATGACTACGTAAATGATCGCGATTATCTTCATTCAACACAAACACCCTCCGAGAAGCCTTCAAACCCACTCGGTACATCCATCTTGCCACTGTATATTTTAGGCCTTGTCGTGAGAATACAGTCCCAAGCCCAGCAACCATCGCAACAGATTTAATGTGCAACAATCTAGCGGCTATAGAACCATAAATATTGGGTTTTATCGTGTAATGAAATATGATGTTAGGCTTTTCCTTGGCATATATCCGCAAAATCCTGAAAAAGTATTTCGCATTTGAAAGTACGCCCATATTCGTACGTCCCATGTCTACTGGGAGAAAACGAACAAAAGATGGAACGGGCAAAGTCATTTGGGGATTCTCATCACGTGGAGCTACTACTAACACCTCATACCCTTTCTGAGAGAAATGTTTTAGCACTTCCCCTCTAAAATTCAATGTTCCCCAAAGTGTATTGTCGCAAAAAAGGACTTTCTTCCTTTTCGTCATAGTTCAGTAGTTTAAGATTATAACGCCATATAACCATAGAATATTGCATCTTTCCATTCACAAAATCAACCTGTATAATTCCTTAACTATATATATACGATAATACAATCTGAACCACAAATTTGTTTTCTCCCGTTTGCCACCAGGCGTAACCGTACAAGAGTGCCTACGATAATAAATCAAAGGAATATCCAAAAACTTGAAACGATAAAATCTTAATGCCACAAGCCCAAGCCACAGGTCATGACCGCACCCATATTTGGGAAATGGAAGCAAACGGTTCAAGACCTCTCTTCTAAAAGCCATGCAGCAGCCCAAGAACGAAGGCTTTAAGACATTATATATTATACTTTGGCGGAATACTCTTTCACCATGAAAATGTGAGTTCATTATAATATTTAAACTTTCGTCTGTCACCATGCAATCAGACATTACAACATCATAGGTTTGCAACTCTTTTAACATCTGCTCCATCTTCCCATCTCTCCAAACATCATCTTGATCTGACAAGAAAATCACATCTCCCTTTGCATGCAATAACGCATTCTCATAATTGTGTGTTGCATAATCAATATCAAATTTGGCTTTTTGTTTATGATGATGATAAATCTTTATGCGTTTATCGCAAATTTCCTTGATGACCTGTAATGTGCCATCCGTAGAACCATCATCGGAAATCACAATCTCGTCAGCGTCGGAAAGTTGGCTCAATATGGATGTCAATTGATCCCCTATATACCTTTCTCCGTTATATGTGGCAATACAAACAGATATCATACCCCTACCTCTCTCAATATTTCAAGATAAATTTCCTCCCGCCGTTTTGCCAATGCTCTTGCGGAATATTTCTCTTGGAAAATCGTCAAGGCGTTATCAGCTAGACGCTTACGCAAAGTTTCATCCCCAATCATTCTTTCCACAGCCAAGGCAAAATCCTCTTTGGAGTCTGCTATCAGACAGGCCTCTTCATGAAAGAACTCCAACCCTTCC
The DNA here is from genome assembly GCA_944321155.1 of uncultured Bacteroidales bacterium. Lineage (GTDB taxonomy): Bacteria > Bacteroidota > Bacteroidia > Bacteroidales > Paludibacteraceae > Gallipaludibacter. The sequence goes on from CALUKG010000079.1 coordinate 3,991, forward strand.
ACTCCCACTGAAGTGGTGACGAAAGGTATTCCCATGGAAGCGGCCTCCAAGATTTTCATTCGCATCCCACTTCCTGTTAAGATAGGTACTATCATGATACAATTTCTAATACCTTCATACAAATTCGGGATAAAACCGTCCAGTTCTACATCCTCATAAGCAGTAGCATAAGAGTTTGGCCATCCTTTTCCTACAATTCTGAGACTTGCAGAGTTGTTCTGTATTAAGGGCATCACCTCTGACAAGAACCAATCTATTCCTTCCTTGTTAGGTATATGGGCATATCCCCCCAAAAACACTAACTTCCCATTCCAATCACTGTAAGCATGGAGTTCTGTCTTAACAGATGCAGGAGACACATAAATGGGCGCATGAACGCCTTTCGCTTTCAAGACCTGCTTATCATTCTCCGTCAAAGAAAGAACCGCGTCATACTGATTCAAGTCGGTAACTTCGTTCTTCTTTATTCGCTCCATCCTCAAGCGTTCTTTATCCGCCGAGTTGACAGACTGCAGCAAGCGTTCATTTCTGACAAATCTTATTTCATGATGTACAAACACCGTCTTCACATTATGGCGTATATACCTTACCATAGGAAGGCAAGGAAAAAAATTCACCTCCACCAATTCCGCTTGAGACTCCATCAAAACCCTATTGACAAAACGTTTGAAGTCTTTGCTAAAATAAACGCCATAGGGTTTTAATGCCCTTTCCACAAACGTTCGCCTGCTATTAGGCATGAAAAGCAGCTGAAAGGCTCTCACCGCCTTATCATAAACAAAGCGAGGATAACACATTTGACGAAGGTAGCTGAAAGGTTCAAACCTGACCTCAGGCCATCGTCCTTCCAGTTCTCTCATGGCACGATAGGTGTTATGCCCATCTTGCGTGAAAATGATAGTTATCTGATGATTCTTTCTTAACTCATCCAAGATGCAATATTGAGCCTGGGCACCACCAGATTCTAGTGGCCATGGAAGAACGTTTGTTATAATCGTAAGCCTCATGCCATGGAAGTTAGTTATCAGTCTCATCTACATATAAATATAGCCTTTCAGGATAAGACTTTGCCCCAAATAGACAATTGTCGTAACTGTAACACGAAAGGTGTGTTTGTCCCGCGACTTTAAAAATCGCATATATCCCCACAAAAGCCACGAACAACTTTCTGTTGTTCTCAATGCTGAAGCAACGCAATAAATCCCCCCATAAGACCCAATAACAAAAAGTGAAAAGAGTGGCCAACCTCATGCTCATTATATCAAATTCCGCAAAATACATATAAAAGAAATAATATAAGACAAACGCATTGACAAAAAGAGCGCTGTCTTTACGCATGCCCAATATCTTATCATAGTAACAGAAAATCAATACCGCCGTGAACAATCGTTCCAAAAGACCTATGGAGATGGTTCTTGCTTCATCAAAACCTTCCGTATACGCAGTAATCATGAATTCAAACTTATCATTATATACCAAGGCCAATTTTGTCAATAGCAGAGTCACCAACTTCGCTCCAGACAGAAACAGCAACAGCCCAATCGTGATAAAACCTAAATATACCCACTTGTTGATCTTTTTATGGAAGAAAAAATACAAAGGGAAAAACAATAATGTGCTTATATGGAATGTCAATGCCAAAACGCAAGCAGAAAAATATCGCAAGGGCTTTCGTTCCACAATATAATGCAGGGCATTCGCCATAATTAATATAGCTATCGTGTTGCGCATCAGATTAATGCTAAACTGAACACCACCCATACACATGAACAGCAAGAGTCCCAAGGCGATGTTGTCAACATAACGCTTGAAAAACATAACCAAAAGAAACGTGTTTATCAAGCAGCAGACAAAACAAAACATAGAGAAACTGCCAAACAGAAATTTCGACAGCAAGACTATGGTAGTAAAACCTGGTTCATAATGCCCTTCTTCACCTAATAAATTAAGCGTATAAGAATCCAAGGAGCAATTCTCGAAAAATGGATAATAGTTTAACCAATCTGTACCAACCAAGCCACGAAAGCCAAAAAAGACAATATAAGCCACCAAGCAAAGCATCTCGATTGCCCTTTTGCGCTCCTTTACTTCTTCACGCTGAATAATAAAAGCACAAATGGCAAACAACAATGTCACCAATACGTATGGAATGGTATAAATCATGTCTGGTGCCCCACCACGTTAGCAATTCGTTTCTATTTGCACACTAAGTTTTTGACAATGCACACCCATATCCCGTCCAAGACCACTCCAAGGAAGAGAAATAACAAAAGGACGAATGAACGAGGTGTACTGGAAGCCTCGATAGGCATCTTGGGAGTTTCCAGAATGGTAAACGCCGGTAGTCGCTCTTGAATTTTCGCTTGTGCCGATTGCACTTGCATGACTAATTTCGAATATATATTATACTGCAACTGCATTTCGTTTTCCAGTTCCTCCTGCTTCTGGCGATATGATTGCAGAAACACTCCTTGGTTGGAATCCACGAATGAGGCATATTGACGGCGAGATCGTTCATACTTACGCTTGCTTTCCTTCAGCAGCTTGACATAATAATCATAATCTATCCGCGCCTTTTTCGTCCTATACTCCATAATATATTTCTGAAGTCTTGACTGCAACGTGTCAGCCAGGATAGCTGCCGCCAAGGGATCTCGATCTGTTACGGAAATTGTTATAAGACTGGTTTTCTTATCCACTGTACACAGAATCTTCTTTCTTATCGCATTGCATAACGCATACTTCTGTTTTGGTATGAAGAAAGGAGAATCTTGCAAGGCACTTGTTTCCTTTTTCTTTTGTGAGAAGGAAGAAACCCACAATCTAAGACGCTCAATCAGTCCTGGACTTGCCGTCTCCATCAAATGGCTTTGGTAGGAAATCTTCGTACCGCCTGTTGATAACTGCAAAGGGGCATCCAATAATCCCATCACAAAATCCGTGGATGAAAATATATTTGGGTAGATGTCGGGATAGATCGCATCTACACTGGTACTATTGCCAATATCATAGCCAAAAGATTGTACCAATTCCCCCAGACCACCTAACATACTTCCACCCATGGAAGTTACCTCTGGAGCCAGCACTACCTTTGATGTATATTCCTTTGGCATGGTAAAAGCCACAATCAAGCCTATTACCGCCGCAATAGAGACAAAAAGCAGCAAAGTTTTCCACTCTTTCGCCACTTTCCGAATCAGTCCTATAACGTCTATCTCTTTAGTTGCAACTTCCTTATTCATATCATATTAACGAAACCAGGATTTAATTATTATGTAAGAGGGGTCTCCCATTCGCAGAAATAATCCAGTTCTTTAGAGCGTATTTTTATTTTTCTTGCAGGCACTCCCGCTACAATGGCATAAGCAGGTACATCTTTTGTAACCACAGCACCCGCGCAAACCACAGCACCCTTCCCTATAGTCACTCCTTGAAGAATAGTCGCCCCAATTCCTATCCATGCGTAATCTTCAATAGTTATGGGCTTAAACAATCCTTGAAAGTTTTTATTGTCCACATCATGAGATCCTGTCATGATATTTACCCTATGGGAAATAGAGACACTATTACCAATACGGACCTGTGCTCTTGCGTCTATTATGCAATCATGGTTTATATGGCTAAATTCTCCTATGGATATGAGGTTCGCGTTCATGAGGTAATTCTTCTTCATTACGAAACTCCCCTTCCCTATTCGCATTCCTAACATTCGAAGATAAAACCGTCGGAAAGACCAAAACGGGACACAAGGCAAGACATCATTCACCATCCATTCCAAAACGAAGGCCTTTCCCCATGCATATAAACAAGAATTTCTCAACCACGTAAACATGGCAGCCTTACACAACCAAGCGAACTTAACTAGATGGAAACAACCTTGTGAGGTAACTTTATAATTATACCACAAATTCAAGTAAGGATGGTTTGACACTCCTTCTTCACGATATGCCTCAATATCCACATCTACTTTCTTGAACCTACAGCCAGACTTATACATTCGATATATCATCTCCCAATCTAAAGCATAACCAAACTGCTGTTTTTTTGTGATGTCGTAGAGGAAAGAACGCTGTACCTCAGATCTAACCAATGACGCCCCATGCCGATATACTGGAGAATACTCCATCTTTTGGGGATTATCTTCTGCCAAGATTCTTTGACGAAACTTTTTCCTTATCAATATCGCATTGCCATATATCACGTCAACATTATCAATATCCTCTACCTGCATAGCATCTGCCAGCGAGGTGCTTCCGACAAAATAATCACCAGAATTCAACACTATAATCCAATCACCAGATACATGGGCTATGCCTTTGTTTAACGCCTCATATATACCATTATCCCTTTCAGAGCACCAATAATGTAGCTGGGAGGCAAAAGATTGTATCACATCTACAGTACCATCTGTACTTCCACCATCTATAACAATATATTCCTTATCCTCCCATGTTTGGGAGAAAAAGCTCTCCATTGTTCCCTTTATGTGGGAAACATCATTATACACTACTGTAATGACGCTGATTCTTGCCATGCCTTTTGTTGCGGGGTGATTATTACGACGCACAAAGATACGCAAAATACTTCTATTTTTCCAAACCGCAAAGATAAAACATGAATTGACGCGAGAAAATAAACAAAAGACGTATATCTTTCTTAATCTTTTATCATGCTTTCAGATAAGCATAGGATACCTGATAAAGAACCCAGGGTGCATGGCAAAGTACCCTAGGGTAAATGCCCAAGTATCCGAGGGTAAACAAAGAAGCATCCTAGGATACTTGTATTGACCTCATAATTGATATTCCAGAGCAGTAATACTGATTTCAAAAGTCAGTAGTACTGAAATTGAAAGTTAGTAGTACTGACTTGGGCAAATCAGTACTACCACGTTTTTTGGGAGTAGAGGTGCGTACACCTCCTGGCAGCAAGGGACTTCCAAAGAAGAAGGAGCCTGTACGCCGAAAAGGACGAGGGGATAAGAAAGTAGTCTCATATAGCTATCAGGTATTGGTTTTAAGGGCAAAGACAGCGAGTGAAATGCAAGCAGAGGAGGACAAAAGCGTGTTTTGACGGATTATTCCACCAGGGAACGTACAATATTCAGCCCACGATGCCGTTTTCTAGGGGAATATGGCCAGCAAGCTCCTGGCATACCACAAGCAGCACTATATGAAACGACTACTTGACATCACGTTGGCTATCTTTTGTACCGTCATCTTCTCGCCCGTCATCCTGGTTTGCGCCTTGGCGGTATGGAGAGATGTAGGACGTCCCGTCATCTTTCGCCAAGAGCGAATCGGAAAAGGCGGCAAGCCGTTCATGATATATAAATTCCGCAGCATGGGGAAGGACGCGGAGGAAGAAAACGTTCCCCGCCTTTCGCTAGGCGTAAATGACGGACGACTCACCAAAACAGGACGATTCCTGAGGGAGCACCACCTGGACGAGTTACCCCAACTATGGAACGTGCTCAAGGGAGACATGTCGTTCGTGGGCTACCGACCCGAGCGCAAATACTTCATCGACAAAATCATGGAACAAGACAATCGCTACGAACGGCTATATGCCATGAAGCCAGGCGTGACATCACTGGCCACGCTCTACAATGGGTATACCGACAGCATGGAGAAGATGCTGAAGCGACTGGAACTTGACCTTTACTACCAGGAGCGGCACACACTGCGCATGGACTTGGACATCCTTTGGCGCACCTTTATCAAAACCATCACGGGGAAGGTTTTCTGAGCCATGTGAGAGCCTTCCCTACATTATTAATATAAGTCGTGAGCTCAGCGAATCTCAACTTACGCACATAACGCGTCATTGCCAAAATGTAGAGACGTGGGGTGCGTGTTCTT
>CALUKG010000080.1 GCA_944321155.1 uncultured Bacteroidales bacterium
CTGCAATATATTAACTATAAAAATGAGAAACCCATTGGTAGAGTTAAATATGCGCTAATTTAATTCCGCCAACGAGTGCTTCTTTACATATCCACCGCTCAGTCTCGGCTGCGCCACAATCTTGTAGAGCGTTGTTCCCACTCGGATAAATTCTTCTTTTGCCATACCACCATCTGATGGCGGTTTATGGCTTGACGTTACTTTGTTAGCTTCCATTTTCAAATGCTTTTAAGTTCAAAAAATGTCAGCTACAAAAATATAAGTGATTGACGGATAAGTTGCTACGCAAATCATAGCAGAATAGTGAATAAAGTACTATGGGGATTGGAATTTGAGGGGTGCATAAACAAAGCAAGTCCGAAAACAGGTCAAAAACCTATCTTCGGACTTACCTTGACTGACTAATCAGCCGATATGCTGATATTACGACATACCTATTGGTGAATTGGCAAGAGAAACGAGATAACATACTTTCTCTTTTCGTCTGCATATCCTCTTTGACACCTCACTGCGTATCTTCTCTGCACCGTATGAATGGATGCGGAACGCAAGAGCTATAATCATATCCATATTGTAGAGGGTAGCCCAATAGGTATATGGTATCACCTCGCAATGTTGCGTGTGTTCCGCTACCACTCCGCTTTTGTGTATGGCTCGGATTGCAGCCTTTAATGTGGGTGCTGCCACATCGAACAACACTACAAGTTCCGAGAATGACATCCATACATTGCCATCGGGTATGTTCACTCTGCCGTTTTTGCTGATTGTTATTATTGCCCGTTCCATACCTAATACTATTTAGATTGCAAACCGTCCGCAAACTCTATTCTCAAACATTGATATATCGTGTTCGAGTTTGGTATTGGTAACTTTTGCGTAAATCTGTGTTGTGGTAATGTTCGTGTGCCCGAGAATTTTGCTTACACTCTCTATCGGCATACCATAGTTCAAGGCTAACACTGCGAATGTGTGCCTGCTCAGATGAAACGAAGTTCGCTTCTCGATTCCGCATAATTTAGCCACTTCTTTTATGCGTTTGTTTATCGTGTCGTGGCTACCAATATTGAAAAGGTTATTGCTTATTCTGTATGGTTCATATCGCTTGATAATCTGCATCGGAATATCCATCAACTTGATTTGGAACGGCACACCTGTCTTTTGTCGCTTCGATACAATCCAAGGAGAGCCACTAAGCATTGTGATGTTCTCCGTTGTCAAATTCTTTATGTCAATGAATGATATTCCTGTCCAACAACCAAAAACAAACAGGTCTCTTGCCAACTCCAAATCGGGATTATTCAATTCAATCGTTGTAAAGGCTTGCAACTCATCTTCTGTTAGAAATCCTCTCTCCTTGTGGTCGGGGTCAACCTTATACTGAGCAAAGGGGTTTCTTGCTATCTTGCCATTATAGTGAGCAGTGGTTACAATATGCTTTAATGGTATAGAGTATATCCACACTGATGATTGGGCAAGCCCGACCTCATTTCGCAGATACAAGCAATAATCACGGATAAAATCCTCGGTCAGTTCATTCATCGCAATATCGGTACGCTTGTAATGTACCTTGATAAATTCCGCAAGATATTTTCTTACGGTGAGATACTTTTGATATGTACTCAGAGAACGATCCTTGCCAACTCGTTTGGCAAAGGCTTCGTTCTCCTTATCGAATGCTCGTAGAAGGGTTTCATACTCCGTACCTATACCTTGATAAGCGTTGCGTACCATTTCGGCAGTTACAAATGCCTCTCTATCCGAAATGCGTTGGTAATGTTTGATGATTTGAGCCTTGATATTATCCAAAGCCAAATTGATGTCTCTCGATTCTTTACTCTTACCTTTTGCTCGGTTGCCTTTTACATCCCATAGGTCTTTGTGAATGCTCTGTTTGCAACTGAATTGAGCCACAGAACCGTTGATTGTCACTCGTCCCATAATTGGAACGATGCCGTTTTTCTCCTTGCTTCCGTTCACGTAGAACAGCACCTTAAATGTACTTCGCATAATCTAATCTTTTTTTTGTTACAAAATTAGTTATCAGCGAGTTATACATTGATATGCAAACTGACGCAGAACGATGAAACTTGACGACACAAAGAAAAACTTTACTGCATTATCGGGTAATGAATTGGCAACCGTTCTATTTCATTACCTTGCGTTTCTTTGCTAAATTGCCATTGTTACTATTTCCGAGGTTTTCTGTTTAATGCGTTATGGCTCAGTTAAAAACGCAGAAATTTACCTTTTTTGCTCCGAGAACCGTAATTTTTGAATAAAATAGGATTCGGCTCGGTATAGTCAAATTGTAAAACTTCGTTTTTCATTTAATACTTGAATTTTGGCGTTGCCTTACCAAAACTAGAGCAAGCTCTGTTTTGGATTCGGCTTGCACTAAATTTGTTTCTGCACTCGGCTTTTGCTATTTTTGAATAAAATAGATGTCGCCTCGGGATAACCAAATTGTGAAACTATGTTTCCCATTTGTTTCTCCTCTCGGCTTTCGCTATTTTTGCTGCGTTATTCTTAAAATGAATGTTTTATGTCACACCAACATCATCATGAACATGATCACCACCATGTTGCAGCCTTGCAATCGCTTAATGGGGTTTTTGTAGTTTCCATCATTCTCAATCTCGCTTTTGTTTGTGTAGAGGCGGTTGTGGGGTTGATATATAATTCTTTGGGCTTGTTGTCGGATGCGGGACACAATTTGAGTGATGTGTTCAGTCTGTTATTGGCACTGATAGCTTTCCGTTTGGCCAAATTGCCGCGAACGGGCAAATATACCTATGGCTACAAGAAAAGTACCATACTTATTTCTTTGCTCAATGCCATTATTCTGGTAGTGGCCGTTATTGCCATTGTATGGGAGAGTGTGGAAAAAATTGCTCATCCGGCACCAATCAACGGCTGGGCCATATCGTGGACGGCGGGTATAGGTATTGTGGTGAACGGACTCACAGCATGGTTGCTCATGAAAAACCAGAAACATGATTTGAATGTAAGGGGTGCATTTCTGCATATGGCGGCTGATACGTTGGTTTCGATTGGTGTGGTTGTGTCGGGGGTAGTCATTTCCTTGACCGGTTGGAACATCGTGGACCCGATTGTGAGTCTGGTGATAGTTGTGATTATTCTGGTTTCCACCTGGAAACTGCTTTCGGAGAGTTTGCGGCTATCGATGGATGGGGTGCCTGATTACCTTGATATTGAGGAGGTGGAGCATCAGATGAGCCATATAGAGAATGTGGCTGAAATACATCATTTGCATATATGGGCCATCAGTACCACAGAAGTGGCACTGACTGCACATGTCGTGTTGAAAGATTTGTCGAGAATGGAAGCCACCAAACATGACATCAAACAGCGTCTTGAACAGATGGGCATCAAGCATTCCACGCTTGAGATGGAAGCGGCCGGTTGCGAGTGTCATGAGCATGCCTGCCAATAAGAGCAGGCTTTATTGTTGTGACTTCATCTGTTCCAGCTGCTCGGCCAGTATTTCCCATTCATACATTTTCTGTTCCAGCAGATGTTTCTTGTTTTGGTAGGTATCCAGCAAGTCCGTGCTGGGAGTTTCCGGTTGTGACAATTTCTGTTCGATTTCGGCCAGTTCTTTTTCCAGACGAGTTACTGTCTGTTCGGCTTCTTCCACCAGTCGTTCCTGCTTGCGCAACTGACGCGCCAATTCCTTGCGGGCTTCGTATGACAGCTTGTTTTGGGAATCAGTCTTTTCCTCTTTTTTCTTTTCCTGTCGTGTCAGTTCCAGTTCGTTGAGCTGGGTGATGTTTTTTTCGCGCAAGAAATCGTAGATGCCTCCCAGATGTTCCTTTACACGTTGGTTGCCGAATTCATAGACTTTGGAAACCAGCCCGTCGAGGAATTCACGGTCGTGACTGACCAGTATGACTGTGCCGTCGAATGCACGGATGGCTTCTTTCAGTACATCCTTGCTCTGCATGTCCAGGTGATTGGTGGGCTCGTCCAGGATGAGCAGGTTGACGGGTTCGAGCAAGAGGCGTATCATTGCCAAGCGGCTGCGTTCACCACCCGAGAGCACCTTTACCTTTTTGTCGGAAGCCTCGCCGCCGAACATAAATGCTCCCAGTATGTCGCGTATTTTTGTGCGGATGTCGCCCACAGCTACGTAATCAATGGTTTCAAACACTGTCTTGTTCTCGTCCAACAAAGAAGCCTGGTTTTGTGCGAAATAGCCGATTTTTACATTGTGGCCAATTTTGAGCGTGCCGGTGTAGTCGGTCAATTCTCCCATGATGCATTTCACCAATGTGGATTTTCCTTCGCCGTTTTTGCCTACAAAAGCTACTTTCTCACCTCGTTTGATGGTAAAATCCACATGGTCGAACACGAGGTGGTCGCCGTAGGCTTTCCGAAGGTTTTCTATAATGATGGGAAAATCGCCGGAACGAGGTGCGGGAGGAAATTTCAAGTGCAGGCGTGAGGTATCTTCCAAATCAATTTCTATGCGTTCGACCTTTTCCAGCTGCTTGATGCGGCTTTGCACCTGTACGGCCTTGGTGGCTTTGTATCGGAAGCGCTCGATAAACTCTTCGGTGTCGGCAATCATTTTCTGCTGGTTTTCGTAGGCCCGAATCTGTTGTTCCCGGCGTTCCTTGCGTAATTCCACAAATTTTGAATAGTTGACATTGTAGTCGTATATTTTACCGAGCGAAATCTCGATGGTCCGGTTGGTAACATTGTCGATGAAAGCGCGGTCGTGGCTTACGAGCACAATGGCGCCGGAATAGTTTTTGAGGAAATTTTCCAGCCATTGTATGGATTCGATGTCCAAATGGTTAGTTGGCTCGTCCAACAGGAATAGTTCGGGACGCTGTAGCAGGATTTTGGCCAATTCGATGCGCATGCGCCAACCGCCGCTGAATTCGGAACATTGCCTGTCAAAATCGCTGCGCAAAAAGCCCAAACCGATGAGGGTCTTTTCCAATTCGCCGGCAAAGTTGCCGCCCCCCAATACTTGCAGCATTTCGTTTTCGTGTGCCATTTGTTCAATGAGCCGCTGATAACCCTCCGATTCGTAGTCGGTCCGTTCTGCCAGCTCATTGGCAAGTTGGTTGATATGTTCCTGTAAATCATTGACTTTCTTGAAAGCCTTTTGTGCTTCCTGCATCACGGTGGTGCCTTCATCGTGAATCATGTGTTGGGGCAGGTAGCCGATAGTGAGTCCGGAAGGGATGGAAATGGTGCCTGAAGTGGGTTGCTGCAGGCCGGCCAGCAGTTTTAACAAAGTACTTTTGCCAGCTCCGTTTTTTCCAACCAGCGCAATCTTGTCTTTGGGGTTGATGAGGAATGATATTCCTGAAAATAAGGGTTTTGAACTGAATTCTACGGTGAGTTGTTCTATAGATATCATGTTGGATAATTGTCAGTTAGTTTTCGCTCTTGCTATCTGTTTCTTGGGGAAGATTTTTTCTTTCTTTCCTTTTGACCAATAGCCAGATAATCCAAGTGTAAAGTGTGCAATAAACAAAAATGATGGCTGTGAGATAGCCGTTGGCCAGGTTTCGCAGGCTCCAGCCGATGGCAATGCTGCCCACTGTGAGGCAAAGGAGCACGCAGGTTACTTGTACGTGAGGAAGTCCGATGCGCAACAGTAAGTGGTGCAAGTGGTTTTTATCGGCCGTAAAAGGTGATTGGTGTTTTCTGATTCGTGCTGCCATGACTCGCATGGTGTCGAAAAGAGGGACGGCCAATAGAGCTATCATTACGCTGGGAGCCGATTGGCTGTGGAAAATGCCCAAGTCGGTGTGTGAAGCATTGATTTCGCAAAAACGGAATACGAACAATGTCATCATATAGCCTAATAATAGAGAGCCGGAATCGCCCATGAATATCTTTCTTTTGCTATGGCCGAAAACGTTGTAAATGAAAAAGACAGCCAAAGAGCCAATCAGGCAGTAAGCCAAGATGGAGAGGTGGATTTCACCGATCTGCTGGAAATATATGGCAAAAAACAATGAATAGATGATGCCTAAGCCAGAAGCAAGACCGTCGACCCCATCAATCAGATTGAGTGAATTGACAATGACAATGAATACGAAAAACGAAAGGAATATGCTGGATATCAGTGGAATGTCGTGTATTCCGCAGAAGCCGTGCAGATTGGTCAAGCGTATGTCGGAAATGAGTATGAGAAATGCGCCAGCAAGCAACTCGCCAAACATTTTCCAGCCGGGAGTGATGACGAGCAGGTCGTCGATGAAGCCGGTCATCAAAATAAGAAAAACTCCAATAAAGATGTATTGGGAGTTTTGCAGTTGGTCGTATTCAAAAAGCAGATAGGCCAGAATAAACGACATGAAGATGTCTATTCCGCCTATGTTGGGTACTTCACCTTTGTGCGACATGCGTTTGTTGGGCTTCACTACGAAATGGCGCACTTTGGCAATTTTTATGACTACCGGCATACATATCAATCCGATAGTGAATGAAAACATGGCTATTAAAATGGGATAATTATATAGCCATTGCATGAACTGTTCTATGAAAAACATATTGTTTTTATTTTCCCTCCTCTTTTATATCTAACTCTTCAAATGGAGAATTATTGCTTTTGAACTCGGGAACAATTTCTTTCATTGTTGATACGGCCAAGAAGGTTTTTCCTAAATCTGCCATTTTTATCAGTTTGTCAATCTGTACGGACACTTTGTCAAAGTCGAATTCACGGACTTTGGCGACCATGATACTTGGGTTGTCGGTAGGTATGGTCAATTCTTTTTTGTTTAATAGCTCTTCATATAGCTTTTCGCCTGGACGCAAACCGGTGAAGACTATTTTGATGTCAGTACCGGGGGTATAGCCGGAGAGGCGGATCATTTTCTTGGCTAAGTCCAGAATTTTGACCGGATGTCCCATATCAAACACGAATATTTCACCGCCATTGCCCATGAGGCCGGCTTCAAGGACAAGCATACAGGCTTCGGGAATAGTCATGAAATAGCGGATAATGTCCGGATGAGTTACGGTTACGGGGCCGCCTTGTTCTATCTGTTTGCGGAAATAAGGTATGACCGAACCGTTGCTTCCCAATACATTGCCAAAGCGTGTGGTGATGAATTTTGTGCAGTCTGGATTCGTTTGGACAGCCTTTTTAAACAAGGATTGTACATAGATTTCCGCAATTCTTTTGGATGCACCCATGATGTTGGTTGGGTTGACCGCTTTGTCGGTTGATACCATTACAAACCGCTTGACGCCATATTTGATGGCCATATCGGCTACATTTTTGGTGCCCATTACATTGGCGTGTATGCTTTCGCATGGATGTTCTTCCATGAGAGGAACGTGTTTGTAGGCAGCGGCGTGATAGATGATATCGGGTTTATACATGCTGATGACTTCTTCTACGCGTTCTCTGCTGCGGATATCTGCTATGCACGGAATAAAATTAAGCGTAGGATAGGTGTTGGATATTTCAAGGCGGAAATCGTGTAATGGTGATTCTGCCTGGTCTAGCAAAACCAAAAGATGTGGCTCATTTTTAGCTACTTGCCTTGCTATTTCACTACCTATGGAACCGGCAGCGCCCGTTACGAGCACTACAGCTCCCTTGATTTGTTGCCGCAACGGATCAAGGTTTAGCTTGATGGGAGAGCGTTCCAACAAATCTTCAATTCGGATATTCTTGATTTGTGATGCAATTGATTGGTTGGGATGTGGGCTGTTGTTGTCCCAATCCGTAATGGAAGGTGCATATAAAACATTGATATTGTTGTCGATAAAGATGTCCAAATCAGTTGAGGTATTGATGCTTTGCATTTTTAGGGCAGATACAATGACCTTATTGACACGCAGTTTCCTCATTAGAGGAATAAGGTGTTCATCCTTTGGATAGACCTTTAATCCCAATATAAGTCTGTTGACAACACTGTCTTTGTCGTCAATGAAACCAACGACGCGATAAGTGTCATTCTCAATTGTACGTAGCATTTTAGCAATAGCGATGCCGGCTGATTTTGTTCCGTAAATCATCACTCGTGTGGCATTACCGGAATATAAATTCAAGTATCCGAATGCTGTTTTTACTACAAATCTTAACGAGAACAGGAAAAAGAAAGCAAAGAGGAAATAGAGTATTAATCCTAAATTGCTGTAGACAAATCGCCCTGTAGAAGTAAAGACAATAATGTTAATAAACCATGCAAACAGGCTTGTTGCGCCAACAGCGAATGTTACTTTGCTGACATCAACAAAACTGGAATACCTTAATACGCCAGAATAGGTGTGGAATATCCAAAAAAAACAGATTTGTAGGAATAATAACAGTAAAAGTCGGTATGCGATGCCAAAACTTGGAAATTCTGGTATTTGTATGGAATATCGTTCTGTAAAAAAGATAGCTAAAAAGAATGCGAAGACGCATAAAAGAGTATCTAATAGCAATACTACCCATCTTGAAACATATTTTAAAGATGATAAATGGGAAAAGATATCGCTTTTTCTTATTAAATCAAATTTTTGTCCCATATAAAATATTTGTTTAATTTTTCATTGTGTAAAGTTTATGTGAGCTCTGCAAAAGTAAGGTAAAAATATGAGAAACCAAACTGTACAATAAAAAAATCGTATATTTGCCGCGCAATAAAAGGTATAAGTGGTGTAATATACCCTTTACTAATCATGTTTTACACATAATTTTGGTAATAAAAATGTCAGTACATCAAGAAAATGTGCGGCGTGTGACAACACGTCGATTGCAAGAAATGAAAAATCGTGGTGAGAAAATCAGTATGTTGACTGCATACGATTATACCATGGCAGGCATTGTTGATAATGCTGGAGTAGATGTTATCTTGGTTGGTGACTCGGCTTCGAATGTGATGTGTGGTAATACTACTACATTGCCGATTACACTTGATCAGATGATTTCTTTTGCCAAATCGGTTAGTCGTGCTACACAGAGGGCACTGGTGGTGGTAGATATGCCTTTTGGAAGCTATCAGGGAAATTCATTGGAGGCCGTCGCTTCTGCTATTCGGATTATGAAGGAAACGCATTGCGATTGTTTGAAAATGGAGGGAGGTGAAGAGATTATAGATTCGGTTAAAAGGATTATTTCTGCTGGCATACCCATAATGGGACACTTGGGTCTGATGCCGCAATCAATCAACAAATACGGCTCTTATACAGTGAGAGCGCAGGAGGAGGATGAGGCTGCCAAGCTAATTCGTGATGCGCATTTGTTGGAAGAAGCAGGGTGTTGTGCTATCGTACTTGAAAAGATTCCTGCAGAATTAGCAACACGGATTAGTCAAGAGCTCACTATACCTACAATAGGAATCGGTGCCGGTGGAGGAACAGATGGACAGGTGCTGGTTTTACACGATATGCTTGGTTTAAATTGTGGCTTTTCACCCCGTTTCTTAAGACGTTATGCCAATCTGAATGAAATAATGAATGAGGCAATCAGGCACTATGTAAGTGATGTTAAGTCAGGTGACTTTCCGAATGAGCAGGAACAATATTAATAAGAACGGGAGAAAAATTCACATTTTCTCCCGTTCTTATTTAAATTCTTATTTAAAGAAAAAGAGGGTGACCCAAAAGTCAACATGATAGACTTGAGGTCACCCATTTCTTATTCTTTCCGTTGTCATTTAGAACAAAATTTAACGGTTATCCTCTTGTAAATAAAGAAGATAACCGTTGTTTATATAGTAAAAAGTTCCTATATTTATGGTGTCC
>CALUKG010000081.1 GCA_944321155.1 uncultured Bacteroidales bacterium
TTCTAAAGGACTGCTTAAAAGACTGTATTTCAATAATTTCAAAGACCGATTAGCTAACTTTTATTGGACAGTAGTGAATTATGATATTAATAAAACACTTCTTCAGAAGTATTGGTGTTTGTCTATTCTAAAAATGGCAGCAGTTTATGGGGCCAACGGAGCAGGAAAATCAAATTTGCTTAAAGGAATAAATTTCTTGAAGGCTATTGCTCTGAATAAGAGTTTTTTAGATAAGGAGAGTATAGGAAGGTATATCTTTGCCTTGAAAGAAAATGCTGGTGCTGAACCTTTGGAGTTGACAATAGAGTTTGTTACAAAATCAGGTATACCTTTCATATATTCTGTGGAAGTTATAAATAAAGGGATAATTTTCGAGACTTTACAGATCTCAGGTTTAGGAACTGAAGAAAATCGAAATGTCTTTACACGCAGACTGGGAAAAGTAGAATATGCTGTTACTCCTTCTGACGAGGTTAATAATATGGTGTTGGGGTGGATAGAAAAGAATCCATTTGCTAGTTTGTTAACAATAAACAATGATATGCCGGTATTAACAGACCCGAATATTGGTATTGCGCACAAATGGTTTGAGGATGAACTTACAATCATCGGTTTGCACTCATTCAATCCTGCTTTAATAGGAATCTTCAAGAGTAATTATGAAATTAATCAATTTGCTTTAGAACTTTTTAGAGTTATAGATTTGGGAATTGATGAAGTAAAGGTTGAAACCGAAAATTTTGAGGATTGGATGAGTACTCACGATATCAGCAATTTGCCAATGGATAAACTGAAGGAAATGCGTTCTGTGGTATTGTCTGAGGTTGTAGATTTTAGAAATACAAGAGCTATAAGCGTTGAAGATGGAGTCCAAAAGATAAGTCAGATGATGTTTCGACAGTTTGGAGAGAATGGCTTTTCAAAAGAAATGGATATTCAGGCACAGTCAGATGGCACAGTTCGCTTATTATCGCTAGTACCTGCACTTTATGATGCTATGAAATCAGGTAAAACAGTAGTAATTGATGAACTTGATCACAGTATACATCCTCATCTGGTTCGTGAGTTAGTTCGTTATTTTTCTGTGCAGGATACCAATGGACAGTTGATTTTTACAACTCACCAAACTTGCTTGCTTAATCAGGATTTTATGCGGACAGATGAAGTATGGATGGTTGAGAAAAAGAATGGATGTAGCTATATGTATTCTTTGAATGATTTTAAGATACATAATACAATCAATATAGAAAATGGTTATATGGAGGGTAGGTATGGTGCTATTCCATTTATTGGTGAGCTGAATATGTAATATACTGTTGAAATATGGATTTATCTAAATTAACATATTCTAAGGGAGAACCAGAAATAATTCCGGCAGAACCTATTATAAACTCTAAAATAGAGGGTGTAGAAGAATGTGAAAATTCTGAAGACTTAAAAGTGTCACTTGCATATCAAAAAAACAGAAGGTTTTCTTTCAACTAACCTTGTATTTGTAATTTCTGGTGGCGAGAAAAGGGAGAAAGATTTCCTACGTGAACTGATTAATCAGCGCGAACTTCACTCATTGAGGGTTGCTTTTATGTCTGAGAAAGGACAAGGTTTGCAACCATATCAGATGCAAGATAAATGGGAGCAGATTCAGTCTGTCGGGGAGTTTAAAATAAATAGTCAGGACTATCATTTAGCGAGTAATGATAAAGTTTTTCTTCTTTCTGATGTAGATGAATTTTATAATCAGTTAGAAAAAATATTTAAGAATAATTTGTGAAACCAGCAAGGTAAATGGATAGTAAGCAATCCATGTTTTGAGATATGGTTATATTACTGCTACCTTAATAATCCAGACAAAGATCTAGAGATTCTAAGATTTGAGTCCGTTGAAAAACGGAGCAAAAAGCTAAAATTTTTGGGAAATTCTATTGTTAGCGGAGGCTTTAATCCAGGTATCGCATTTGAACATATGGAAATAGGTATAAAACATAGTCTAGCCCATTATGATACAGACAAGAATGGGATACCTGTATTATTTGCAACCCAGATGTATGAGATGGCTCAATATCTTGTTGATACAATGAATAACAATAATAATGAGTATTCTGAATTTGTAAAAAGAAAAACAGAGTGGAGAAGATTAATGAAAAATAGGAAGGAATTATAGAGAATATTGTTTCTCTATAATTCCTCTACTAATTATGAGGTTTATATTGTTTATCTAGACATAAACAAAACAATTTAGTATGGTATTAAGAGTTGAAGGATGTTGATAAACCGTAAGATAGCTATAATTAAGGGTTGGTTTTGACTAAATTGTGTATATATTCTATGACATAGCTTTGTGGAATCTTTTCTTGTTCTAGCCTCCAGTTGCTATTTTTTACTGTTTGATAAGTTGTCTGTTCTGTATTAGTTAGGTTTAAATCGACTGATACATTACTTTTTGTACCTTCGTCATTTTCAAAAAAACGGTTGAATGTCTCGCTGTCCATCAGCAGACTTTGTGTCTGTGGAAAATACCCTCTGAACTGAGAGAGAATTTCAAATCCTTGAGCATCTAAGTCGCCCCAATAGTAGAGTCGCGCATGCGACAAAAACAGTGATTTTTTCAGGTTGACCACCCCATATCCATGCCCCCAAATGATGAGGGAGTTCTTGACAAAAGGGAAGGTAAGGAAATTCATTTTGTTTTCTACGATAAATACGGATTCAATTTCCCAGTGGAGAGTACAAAATTCACTTATCGGCAGGCTGATATCTTTCAAACCACCTGTATAACGATGGGAGAGGTTCTCATCCAAGAAACGGATACGTATCAGCTCTTCATCGTATTTCAAATGATAGCGTGCCTCAAAACGTTTCTCGCCAGTATTTACATAATCAGCAATAAGAATATCGAGCAATTCTTTGAGTATGCTTTTGTTCTGTTCTATGAACTTAGTGTGAACCTTAATAGGCAGTTCGCGGATGTACAGATTCGGCTGAGGTGTGTGACTGAAATAAGTCAGCACTTTCAGCAAATCGGGCCATTGGGAAGAGTTTTCTATTACCTTGTAAGGGTATTTCTTTGCCCAGTCGGTCAGAAGAGGGAAGGCAGTCAGCAAGGTGGCAATGTCTTTCTTGAACTGTTGCGCTTCGGTTTCTTTACGGATGAATTTCAATAAATCCTCTTCCGTATCAAAAGAAATCTCCAGAGGAAGTCCTTGCCTTCCTAATATTTTATGGTTTACCGTCTGCCACTTAATGGAGTATCCATACCCTCGTTTTTCTTTCGAAGAGGCTGTGATGTCTTTCTGTTCCATCTGCCAGGTTTCAAAATCGTTGCTGGGTTTCTTGTCACATGGAATCACTATTTTTTTGAAAGGGATGCCGGTTACAAGGTTTTGCAAATACTGGGTATACTTCTTCGAGGCTTTGCCTTTTATTTCGGATGCGCTGATCATGACTGTGTAGCTTTTTTAGATTCTTCCTGATATTCCATAATAGGCATGTTGTAGAGTACGGATGCGTTTCCTTTCCGTTCTACATAGTGCACAAATGAGATGTAGTTCTCCACAATGTGGATGTTGTCGCTGGGAGTGACCATCAGCAGTTGCAGGTGCAACTGGTTGCAAAGCTCCAGTAGGTAGCGGGCCTTGTCTTCATCCTGTGCCTTGAAGGCCTCGTCGATGGCGATAAACCGGAAAGACGATTCCAGTCCGCTTTTTGTAAAACCGAACTGGTAGGCGATGGCCGAACCCAGAATGGTATAGGTGAGCTGTGCTTTTTCTCCACCGGATAATTGTCCCATGCTTTCGTAAGTCTTATACTTCTTCCCGGTTGTCTGATAGAATTCTTCGGCTCTGTAAGTAAACCAAGAGCGTACGTCGGTTACCCTTGTGCGCCATGGTTCATTTTCAAGCTTTTCCATGAACGGTTCGATATGTGTCTCGAAATGATGCTGACGGCCGTCGACCGTGGTATCCACTTCGTGCAGATTCGGAATGGCCTGCCTGAGCAGGTTGTAGAAGTCTTTGGCTTCTGCATCCGGCTTTTTGATGGCAGTGAGCTGAATATAGGTACCTTGATCTTTGTTGAACACAATTTCTTTGAGCGACTGATTCAGATGGTCTATCGCCTTGCATATTGTTTCCTCCCATCTTTCGAAGAAGATTTTGTAGGAGTTCACATTGTGGTAGATAGTTTCTTGCAAGTATTGATTGAATTTCTTTTCGTAACTCACCAGGTCTTCTTCTTTTAGACGGTTGTAAAAGTTCTGGTATTCTTCAATCAGTCCCATATTTTCAGGGTGGGGCAGACTGTTCACATCCGAAATCCAGTCCTTGTATTTTTCTGTTAGTTCCTTGGCTGGTTGTTTCACGGCATAGGCCATCTTCCTGATTTCTGACTGTTGTTTATTTTTTTTCTCTTTCCTATTATCTAAAGATTTGTTTATAAAAGATTGGAAATCGGTGCACTTGCTCTCAAGCTGTTCCAAAGGAATGTCAAGTAGCTCAGGATGCTGCTGTTCCAGAATGTCGCTATCTTTATCTCCCGATTGATTTATGAACTCTTGGTTTTCCTTTAACAGGGAGGACAAGTTTTCTTGTTCTCGTTCAAGTCGGCCAATCTGTTTATTAGCTTCTGCAATCGCATCATTCAATTCTTCTATCCTTTTTTCCGTAGTCTCCAATTCTTCTTGGAGTGCCTTTATTCTGTTATCTGCGGTTTCTAATTTCCTTTTTTCTTCCTCATCTTTCTGTATGGCCTTGGCACACGACATCCAGTCGATGCTTTCATAATCCACAAAACCCATGGATAGCCTGTTCCAGTTATCATTCAGGTTTTGACATGCCGTAGTACGCTCGTTTATGGCATGGATGCGCTTCTGATTTTCCTGCTGTTCTTGGTGTAACTTATGCACTTCATTACGAAGGTGGGAGATTTTGTCTTTGTTATCCCATCCCAGCACATAGCTGTCTCTGCTGCGTACTTCCTTCCGGTCATCCTTTTCGTGCTTGTTTTCTACCGACTTGATCAGTCCCTCTTTGGTTACAGCCTTTTCCGGGTAAGTGTTAAACTCGGCCAGGTTCTCCACACATGCATAATTATAGCAGCGGCAGACTTCATACTCTATCCAGTCTGCATACCGGTTGCCTGGCTTGAACTCAATTTTCTGGAGCAGCCGATTCTCGCCGTTTTCCCATCTTTCCATTTCCTTGAAAGAGGTAAATCCCTCATAATGCTGATACACAATCCGACCATTCAGGTTATGCGAGTTGACATATTCGTTAACCTGTCGGTAATACTTGTCGGGCACAATCAGTCGTAAGGCAAAATTGTGAAGGATGCGTTCGATAGAAGCCTCCCATTCTAGTTCATTTTCCTTCACACGGATTAATTCGCCTACGAACGGAATTTCCTCTGCGGTGGCTCCTGTATGTTTCAATATCTCGCTCCGGATTTCAGACACACGCCCTGAGATGTTGTTCTTATTCTTTTCCAGTTCTTGTATCCTTTTTATGCATTCATTGATAAGGGCTTCTGTTATATCGGCTGCATTCTTTTCCTTTCGAAGCTCCTCGGACAAATCTTCCTGTAGCTGCTTTAGTCTGCGGCATTCAGTTTCCACTTTCTCTCGGTTTCTTTCAAACTCCTCCTTCGAAGGGTTTTCAGGCAGATTCAGGTCGAGGGCCAGTTTGTTATAATCGTCAGACTTCTCCCTTCTTTTGTCACGCTCCTGTATGTTCTGACGGATGCGGTTGACTAACTCTTTAATCTGTCTGCTCCCTTCGTCTTGCTCAATATCCAACTGGAGGTTAGCGCGTTTGTTCGTTTTCTCTTGACGTTCCTGTTCTTGCTGGCGGACTTTTTCTGTCTGTTTCCTGTGCTTTATCTCATTAAGTGTCATCTTTTCCTTCGACAGTTGTACTATTCGTGCGGCAAACCAACAGGCCGCCGTTTCTTTTTCCTGCTCCAGCTGGCAGATGTCCTGTTCGATGTGCTGTAATTGTCTGGCGGCCTCGTCGATAGGCTCGAGCAACTTAATCTGTTCTTTCGTCTTGTCGATGTTGTTTTTGGCTTCCATTAAATTCTGGAAACTGCTACGCAGTTCCATATACTTATCTTCTGCTGGCTGTTCATCGAGCATGTGACGGCGGATGAAGTTGTCGAGATCATCAAGTACCTTTACACCCACAATCTGATTGAACAAAGTCAGCGCATTTTCGGAACGCATATTGAATAATTCGCAAATCTGGGAAGCATATTCCGAAGGACCGTTGTAGAAATTAATCACCTTCTTGACGGAATTGGCGTTATAGTGTTTTTCCAGCCGCTTACGCCATTCACCACGCACGTCGAACTGTGCAAAATCCGTTTTAATCTCGAGGTTGGTCCGAGCAAGGCCATATACCACCTTTAACTCCTGGCCGCTGAAATACCTTACCTGAAACAAGGTTATTACCTTATGAGTCTCGCTGCGGAACGAAGCTAACAAGACAGAACGGCTCTGTTTGTCGCGCAACTTCATGGTGGTGGTACCAGTGCCTCCTTCTTCTTGCTGGGTTCCATAACATCCCAAAAAGTATGATTCTTCCGTACGGGCACCCTTTTTTTCTGCTCCGGACGACTGGTTGTAAAAACGCTTTCTTTTGAGAGGTACCAGCAAGGTGAGCAATGCATCCACAAGCGTACTCTTGCCCGAAGCGTTGGCTCCAGTGAGTAATGAATTGCATCCCTGGGGGCTGATGCGATAGATTTCCTTATCGAACGTTCCCCAATTGTAAATCTCCATGTAGTCGAGCCGGTAGCCCGATTTTTCAGGAGACGTATTAAATAGATTCATCTGTTGTATCATAATTGTTCAGCTTGTTTTTAAATTCCACCAGGTCGTCCAGCGTAATTTTCTCCTTGATAATCCGGTGTATTTTATAGCGGGGTTCCACACTGGTTTCAGACTGTCTGGTTGCGACGAGGAAACCTAAGTCAGCCACCTTGGAGATGTAACTGTCTAGATCCTGCATGAACTTCACCTGGTTAAACTTCTCAGGTAAGAAGAGTTCCACTTCCTCTTTGATTTGAGCAGGCGTAACGTATTTCTCGTCCGACTGTGAGTCGGCAGGATTCATTTCAAATTCTTCGAGCATCTGCCTCAGTACAATCAGAACGACCGACACTTCAAATCTCAACGGCCGGCGTGAGACCAGATTAATGGTTTTTTCATCAT
The DNA here is from genome assembly GCA_944321155.1 of uncultured Bacteroidales bacterium. Classification (GTDB taxonomy): domain Bacteria; phylum Bacteroidota; class Bacteroidia; order Bacteroidales; family Paludibacteraceae; genus Gallipaludibacter. The sequence continues at coordinate 7,205 of CALUKG010000081.1, forward strand.
CCAGAATGGCTTGCTTCACAAACGCAAATCCTTCATCCTTCTTCACAATCAGGTCCAGCCCGATGACACTAATGTACTCCTGAATGTCAGCTTGGTAGCACAGGATGTCGTTCCAGACAGAATCGTTGTGCTCCACAATTCCCTTCAGTAACTTTACGATGGCCTTTGAGTAAGGCTTTATATGGGGTGTATTCATTTGGGGATGATAATTATTTCGGGTACTACAATCTTTTTCATGTTCTCAGTGTCGAATACGATGTCTTCTGTCTTTTCCGGACTCACTACCGTGTGATACTCCTTTAGCACGCTGAGGTATCCAAAGACTTCTGTCAAGCCCTTGGTAATGCCTGAAGAAGCAGAAATCACTTCACCGAGTGTGACTTGCGGTTTTTGCTTCAACACTTCCTCCACGCGGCTGCGTAGTACGTCCCGATCTACGTGATATGGATTATAAAGCTGTTCCAGCCGGTTCAGATCATTCAGGCTCAATTGCGCATCTACAGGTTTGTCTTTATATTCCGTTTCTGAGACTGGATCGAAAGTCAATGTCCGTTCCAAAGGTAGTTTGATTTCAATCTCTTCAACTTTGAATCCGAACTCCGGAGAGTTCTTTTGATTACTTACCTTGATGAGCGAGTTTTTGATGTCATTAATAATCTTCCGAGTAATTTCAGCTTCCGACTGTTCATGCTGGCGAATGATACGGCTCAGTTTTTCGGCCATACGGTCGTTCGTTTTATATACCCTCTGTCCGGCGTCAAACAGATGAAGCTTAACGTCCTTGAGAAAGCGGTCATGTACGTCAATCTGTCTGCCCTCTAATGATTCAAATAAGTTTTTCGTCAGCATGTCCCATTCCTTTTGTAGTGAAGCTGACAACAGGAATTCCCAGAAAGCGTAAAAGCTCTTGCCCTGCGATGAGTTCTTCAACTCGCTGTAGGCATCGAAAAAATAATGCAGAATCTCTTTTTTCTGTAAGTTATTCGTTTGCTGCTGATAAATCTGCTTGATGATACTCTTGAAATTGTCGTCCACTTCCTTAAAGTCGGACAACAACTCTTTTGCCATTCTGTTAAGAGTGTTATAGCGTGGGATAATTTCATATTCCTCGAAAACCTTCACGTCATCGCCCATTTCAAGCTTCTGGATTTGCTGTTCGATTTCCAACTTCTTGTTCCTCAGTAAATCAAGCCGCTTGTTCCGGTCTTCATTGGTAAATTCCACCAACTCCTTAAGCTGGCTAAAAAGAGCCTTGAATTTCGATTCCGTCCCGATGTATTCTTCCTTTTTCAGGCTATTGTCTATCCAGTCGAGCACCTTGCTGGTGTAAGAGGAAATCTCATACATGACTTCCCCAACATTGTTCTGATAGTTGGTAAGGTAGCCTTTATTGGCCCATTCCTGTATCCAGCGCCTGGCTTTCTCTTCATTGGTTTCTAATGTCGCAGGTCGTTCTTCTTCCTCTGGAATGTCTTCTTCCATTTCGTCCAACCGGTTGACCAGTTTTTGATGGAGATACACCCACGGCACGGCCGTTTGTTCTTCGAAAATCTCAAGCAGAAAGGTGAGGAAGAACTTCAAATTTTCGGGCTTCATCTTCAATAATTTGATGCTCGGGGAATTGTTCAAAATGTCTATTAATTGTGTTTTCTCCATGGCTGTTACAGATTAGACCTTACGGGTGTTTTTCATCCACTTCAAAGTTCATCTCAGGTTTCGGATGCTCTCGTATTATATATTGAATTACTCTACAAAATTACAAGTATTTTTTCAGATATTCAAACTAGCAGAGATAAAACTTTTTCTGTAAAGGTATAAATGCAGGTGCGTAATTGTTCACGAGGTGAGGTAAAATATGTCAGACCGCCTATACCCAAATACATCAACACGTACGAGTCGAGAAATCAGCACGAACGTGTCAAGACTTCATTACATTATATTGACTATTGGTACAATAAATTCGGTAAAAATAGTGCTAGTTTTTGATTTTTGCACAAACGGTGTAAATTTTCAAATCTAATTTGTAAATATAGATGTTTAGATATATTTTTGTGGAAAAACAGATTATATGATAGCGGAAATTAGATTTAAGAACATGCTCTCATTTAGAGACGAGGCTATATTAAGTTTTGTAGCTGATAGAAGTAAGGATATGGAGTCATATCATATTGTCGAATTGGGGGGTGATGTGAGACTATTGAAAGTGGCTGTCATTTATGGAGCAAATGCTTCGGGTAAGAGTAATATTATTAAAGTTTGTGGTTTTATCAAGTCATTCACTAGTGTCCACTAAAAATTAGAGGACGAGTTAAAAATTATAATTACTAAATAAATTTGGTCCATCAAGACCGC
>CALUKG010000082.1 GCA_944321155.1 uncultured Bacteroidales bacterium
TGTGGCTGCTCAGTTGTTAGGTATGAAAATGGTCTATTTGGAAGCGGGTAGTGGAGCGCTTACTTCCGTTTCACCGGCAATCATCCGTGAAGTGGCAACCGAACTCTCCATTCCTTTGATTGTTGGCGGTGGCATACGCACTATAGAGCAAATCAACGATGCGCTCTCAGCAGGTGCCGACTTATTGGTCATCGGCAACCATTTCGAGGCGCATCCTGAAGATATGCTTCCGTTTGCAGAGGCGGTTCGTTCCTACCGCTCTTGATGTTCTTCTTCCTGTGGTTTTAGCACTACACCCTTGCTGCTACGTCCGTCTATCATACTGACGATAGGGCGGTCAAAATGGATATGACGGATAAAATCTGTTTCATGTTCGGCTGTTTGGCTGTTCAGAAAGTCCAGATTATAGCTGCCGTCGTTGCGATAAGGGTTAATGGTCAGATAGGCTACGCCAAACGAGGTCAGGTTTTGGAAGAAGTGTGTTCCTTGGCTTGGATCAATGCGATAATCCGATTGTCCTGCTTCCACAATGATGCGTGCATTACTGATTTGCGGCCATTTCACAGGAATGCCCAGCCAATGGTCACTGCTGCCCCATCTGCCCGGTCCTACCAGCACATACGGGCGGTCGGCATCGGTCATCCAGCGGTTGAGCGCACCAATCTCTTCGGCAATTTTGACATTGTTGCTCGAATCGAAGCATTCCGGTTTTACATACACAATGTCGTAAATGTCATTGTAGATGCCGTGTCCCAGCGAGCTGTTGGAGGTCAGAATGGTTTCTTCCGTTGGAATGTCGCCAATGGTTTCATCCACCATTTCCTTCTGGTCCACAATAGGGCGTATCTGTAACAGGTAGAAGGTGTGGTTGCGAGCCTTTGAATAGTCCAGGTTCACGGCAAACTCAATTTCAATGGGGCGTCCCATTTCGCGTTGCGAGATTTCCAACAGCCTTTCCAAAATTTCCGCCAACGGGAAAACTTTGTGCTCCAGAATATTGGCAAAGGTAATCACCCTTCTGCCAGGTTCCATGATATTCGGATAGAGTGTCTGTGACTGATAATCGTAGGTCGAAGCGATAAAGCGTAGTGTTCCGTCTGTTTCCGCATCCTTCACCGACAGCTTCAGCAGGTTGAACCCGTCGTCGGTTTGAGGTGAGAAATGCGTGTTCTTGAGGTCGAGTGCATTGAAATAGCTTTGCGTTTCTTTCAAGGCCATTTCCACAGTGCTGGTCTGTAATACACTGTTCGGATGTTTGGGTGAGAAGCGCAGGGTTTGTCCACCATCTACTATGTATTTGCCCAATCCCATGGCAATGTTGGCAATACCTTCTTCTGCCTTTTCGTCGCCAATAGGGTAGTAGTTGAGCGAGCGTGCCACGCCCGAGAACGACGGGTAATAGCGGTCGCCGTGTTGCATGCCGCACACTTCCTGTAGCACTACAGCCATCTTTTCCTCGTCAATAACGTTTTTGGTGGCGGTCATATAGGCCTTGCTGTCACGGTAATACACAGAGGCATACACCGCTTTGATGGCCTCTTTCAGTAACATCAGCCGGTGGGTGCGGCTGCCTTCCACATAAGGTATCATATAAGTTGAATAAATGCCGGCAAATGGTTGGTAATGCGAATCCTCCAGCAAACTCGATGAACGGACGGCAATAGGCGATTTGACCGTGTCGAGAAAAGCGAACAAATCAGATAATACCTTTTTAGGCAGCGAGGCTTTCAGGAAACGGGCTAAAATCTCTTCGTCCGGCAGGTCTGACAGTCCCACGGGATATAGGTTGTTTTTTTCCATGAATTCGGCAAATACATCCGTGCACAATACCACCGTCCGGGGTATGGTAATCTTGGAGTTTTCAATGTCCTCCAGCGTATAGTTACGCTTAATCATGGCGTCAATAAACGCCAAGCCGCGTCCTTTGCCGCCCATCGAACCCGAACCTATGCGGGCAAAGTTGGAATATTGGTCAAAGCGGTCCTGTTGGAATACGGCCACTACACCACGGTTTTTGATGCGGCGGTAGCTCACAATGGCATCAAAAATGCATTGTCTTACCTGGTCCATGGCATTTTCAGCCTTGAACTGCGACACCTCAATATTTTTCAGAAACTCTGCCAGCGGAAACAGGGCGCGTGAGTAGAGCCAGCGGGAAATATGGTTGTGTGCCACATGATAGTAGAGCGTGTCGTCGCTCACATCAAACACTTTGGTTTGCAGCTCCTTTAGATTTTTCACCACACATTCTACTGTGCCGTTGTGGGGGTTGCTGAACACGAAGTCGCCGAAGCCGAAATTGTCGGTTACTGCTTGTTGCAAATCGCGTATCAGCGTTTTCGACATTTTGCTCAAAAATACGGCTTCTTGCTCGTAGGCGGCAGCACGGTTGTGCTCTTCGGTCGATTCCACAATCAGCGGAATATAGCGGTTGGTCGAACGGATTTCCTTGCACAGGCGTATGCCCGCCTGTTTGTCTTTCACGCCCCTTCTGTTGAAGCTCACATCTGTAATCACACCCAGCATGTTGTTCTCATAGCGCTTATACAGCTTCATGGCTTCCTCATAGCTGCGTGCCAAGAGGATTTTGGGTCGCCCTCTCATACGCAGCATCTGTTCGTGTTCGTTGAGCGCCTCTGTCATAAACGAACGTGATTGCACGAACACGTGTTTGTAGAGCATGGGTAGGAGTGAAGAATAAAAGTGGATGGAGTCCTCCACAAACAAAATGGTTTGCACACCCACCGACTTCACGTCTTCTTTCACGTTCATTTGGTCTTCCACCAGTTTGATGATGGCCAGCAGCAGTTCCGAGTTGCCCAGCCAGCTGAACACATAGTCAATGGCCGACAGGTCTTCTTTCGATATTCGTTCCGATACGGCCCGGCTGAACGGAGTGAGCACCACAATGGGGATTTTCGGGTAGTTGCGTTTCACGCTCTTGGCCCATTCAAAAGGGTTGATGCTGTCGCCGCTCGGCATGGAAATAATCAGGTCAAATTCCCGTTTCTTGAGCAGCTTGTTGGCATGTTCTTCCGACGATACCAGTGTAAAGCGGGGAGGGAAACGCAGGTTGAGCGATGTATATTCGTTGAACAGCTGTTCCTCTATACGGCCGTCCTCTTCTATGGTAAACACATCGTATTTGCTTCCTAGCAGCAGCACATTATAGACACGGTGTTGCATCAGGTTGACAAACGATGTGTCCTTGAAATACAGTTTCTTGATATTGGGTGTTTGCATAAGCTTGGGTTTTATTCGTGATGATAAGGTTCGCCTTTCAGTATGGTCATGGCCCGGTAGAGCTGTTCCACAAATATCAGCCGTACCATTTGGTGGGAAAAGGTCATTTTCGACAAAGACAGCTTCTCGTTGGCACGTTTATATACGCTCTCCGAAAATCCGTAAGGCCCTCCCACAACGAACACAAGATTTTTCTGTGATGCCAGTATTTTGTTTTCAATGAATTTGGCAAAATCTACCGAACGGAATTCCTTGCCGTGTTCATCGAGCAGTACTACATAATCAGAAGTAGCCAATTGTTTCAGTAGCAGTTCACCTTCCTTCTCCTTTTGCTCCGCTTCCGAAAGGTTTTTGGTGTTTTTCAGCTCCGGAATGCAGATGTAGTCAAAGGGCATATAGAAGCCCAACCGCTTCTGGTAATCACCGATAAGTACCTGTAAATGTGAATCTACCGTCTTTCCAATCACTAAAAAGGTCAGTTTCATGTAAATGATGATTTTGAAGTGTAAAGGTAGTGAAAGCTGGGTGGAGTGGCAAATTTCTTTCCCTCATCCTTCTCAACAAAAAGGGGCATGCCCATTATGACATACCCCTTACGGACAAAACATTTTGTTCTGCAAAGGAAACCAAATCTAATCAACTATTTTTGTACTAGGGCTTTCTTACATATTGCACCGGCTCTTACCACATAGAATCCTTGTGGCAAGGAAATGCTTTCGGTACTGCTGGTAGCTGTAAAGTGGGCAACACAAACACCGGTTGCATTGAAGATGGACACATCTTGTCCTTCTGCGCCTGCAATCAACAACTTGCCGAACTGGCTGTAAACATGCACTTCTGAACTATTCGTATTTACAAGGCCTGTACCAGGACCTGTCGCGCTTTCATCAAAGTCATAGCCGGGGAATTCCAGGAAGAGCAAACCACCTTGGAAATAGCTTTTGTTATAGGTCGCTTCTGAGCCGGGGAAAGTAAACTGATTACGTCCGCGGAAGGCAACAACCATTTTGTCGCCATCAACTGCGCAACCCCAAGCCGTTGGCATGTTTCTGTTGTTAAGCAATGCATATTGATGTATGGGGTTAAGGTTCAGGTCGTATGAGTCCAGATAGACCTGACCGCCGCTGCTACGTCCCCAGTCATAGCCATATACATAAATACTGTCGCTGTTGGCTACGATTCCGTAAACTTTACCGATACTGTTGTTTTGTGCTACAACACCATTGAGCACACTACCGTTATTGGCATCGACTTCCACTACAAAACCATTGTACATGGCACTTTGGGATGATACGGTTTTAGTTTCACTGATTACAATACCACCTTGTACACCTCCGCCCAAATAGAAGCGGTCGCCTGTAGTATTGAAATCCATCGTTTCCAATTGAATGCTGTTCTTATTGTTAACGGTTGCACCTGGAATAGCTGTAGCCCATGAGACTGTCAAATCGAGGTCAAGGCAAGCCACCCACATACCGTTTTCGCTGCCCACAGTTAGGGTTTTGTCACCCAGACCGAAACTGTTCGTACCATCGCCTTTGTACGTACCTGCCACATAAAGTTTTCCGTTGTGAACAGTGGCAGTTTTCAATTGGTCATAAATGGCGGAACCGCTCGTAACGAGGTGGCTCACATAATCTCCATCGCTGTCGAGCTTAAGGATAAAGGCATTGCCGCAGGATTCTTGTGGATCCCCATCCCATGTAGCGTTATTGTGTGATGGAATGGTAGTATTGTCTATTGTAAAATCAGCTTTAATACGTCCCACCACATAATAATTGCCGGCATTATCTACAGCTACATCGTAAATGTCAAAAGCATCAGGTGTTCCATAGTTATAATATTCAGCATTATCGCGGGCGGTTGTGTCGCAATAGGCCAATTTGGTCCATTCCACGTCACCTTGATTGTCTACTTTGACAAACAAGGGTTGGTGTGCCCAGAAGCTGCAGTCAAATGTTACTTGTGTAGTAGTTCCACCGGAATTCTCTGCTTGGAAAATCACATCATCATTAAATTCGTTGCCTCCCGTGTAGCGGGTATCCAGTGCCATGAAGACACCACCGTCAGCGGTGGGAATGAAACCGGAACCACTGGCGTCGATATCGCCTTTGTTGCTGTTCATGGTCCAGCTCACATTTCCGTCAGCATCATGTTTTACCACTAATAGGTTCTTTCCATATGAATTTCCACTGGCATAGGCTACACCTGTAAAAGTCTGACCAAGGAAAGTGGCGGTTGTTCCTGCTGCTCGTGTTGTCCCGAAATTACCGAATGTATAAATGTAATTACTCGAAGACTTCAGGGTTTGAATAGTGGATTGGTCGGGTGAATCAAGCATGGAAAATTTTTTGTGAACCATGTCTGCATGGGCGCTCAGCAGACCTAATGCCATTGCTGCAAAAAGGATAGTAGTTTTCTTTTTCATATTGATAAATTTTGTGTTCATCCCCTGGAGGTAAGAACGGGTTATACTTTTGTTCGGTGCAAAGGTAAATGTGAGTTGTGGATGGCTGCAATACCTACAAATGGTGATTTTTAGTGTCTGTAAAATACCTACTTATAGGTAGTGCAAGGCTTCTTTCCCAATAGTAATTTTGCGGCGTGAAGAGAAGGATACTTATCATAGGAATTCTGATGCTTTGTCTGGCGTCTATGCTGGAAGCACAGACCTTGCCTTTATACGACCTGCAGATTGCTTTGCGTGATGTGCAGGATGGAACGATAGTGACGGATGCTGCGGTCTATTTGCAGACGGAGGACAAGGGAAAGACTTATGGCACAGTTTCCGATGCGGAGGGAAATGCGAAATTGACATTGCCGCAAGGAAGTTATGAGTTCTATGTCTCACATTTGCTGTATAAGCCTTATACCTATTCGTTGCATGTTACTGCTGATACTTTATTGGTTTTGCAACTGGAAAAACAGGTGCAGGTGTTGCGTGAGGTGGAGGTGAAGGCATCTGAATCCAGGGGCCTGAGTTCAAGTTCGATGATTGGCCGTGAGGCCATGCAGCATTTGCAGCCGACGAGCTTGGCCGATTTGATGGAGCTGCTGCCGGGAGGTATGGCACAAGACCCCAACATGACTTCGGCTGGAACCATCACGCTTCGCGAAACGGGTTCGCTGAATGCCAATGGGGCAAAAAGCCAGCAGGCTGATTATGCAACTCATGCATTGGGAACGCTCTTTCTGGTGGATGGTGCACCTATCAATACGGATGCCAATCTGCAATATACTCCACAAAGTTCGAGCAATTCAACGGAAAGTACTCGGGATATTACGAATAAGGGGGTGGATATGCGTACCATCAGCACGGATGATATTGAAAAGGTGGAAATCATCCGTGGAATTCCTTCGGTGGTTTATGGCAATTTGACCAGCGGGGTGGTCAATATCACTAAAGTGAGACGGCCCACCAAATTGTCGCTCCGCTTCAAGGCCGATAGTAAAAGCATGCTGGTCTCGGCGGGAAAAGGTTTTGCTTTAGACTCCGCAGGCAAGAAGGTGCTCAATGTTGATGCCAATGTGCTCAATGCTTATGCTGACCCGCGCAATACATTGGAAAACTATAAACGGGCCACTTTTTCCACTCGCTATACGGCGCAACAGACACTCGGTGCTGTCTGGTTGAAATATTCGCCGGCACTCAACTATACGGGGTCATTTGACAATTATAAAGAGGATCCCGACCTCAATTATGGGGGAATAGATACGTATCAGTCTTATTTCCAGAATATATCACTCTCCATGGGCTTGCAATTGCGTGTCCCTTCATCCACATTTTTCAAGGGCTTGGACATTAACGCGTCGGCAAGCCAGCAGTTTGACCGATTGGAACGCACCAAACTGGTTTCACCCGACCGGGTGGGCATTGCACCGGCAAGTAGTGAAGAGGGCGAACAGGATGCACATCTGATTTTCGGTGAGTATATTGCTGATTATGTGGTGGATGGAAAACCTTTCTCGTCCTTTCTGAAAGCTACGGCGCATTTCCAATTCAACACGGGAATATTGAAGCAGAATGTGCGGATAGGAAGTGAATGGAATCTGTCGAAAAACTTTGGCAAGGGGGCTTTGTACGATTTGTCACGCCCGCTTAGCGCATCGGGATGGGGTGCACGCCCACGTGCCTATAATACGATACCGGCTTTGCAGAATCTGGCTTTTTATGCGGAAGATGAGTTGATTTTCCAGCTCTCCAATCATGTGTTGGAGGCGCGTGCGGGACTGCGGGGAACGGCTTTGCCGGGTTTGTCGGAAAGCTATGCCATGCATGGGAAAGTCTATGTTGATCCACGTCTTAATCTGCAATGGACCTTGCCGGCCTTTTCTTCCAAAGCGGTAAAGGTGTCGTTTTCGGGCGGCGTGGGACGCACATCACGTATGCCGACACTCAATTATCTCTATCCTGACCCTTCTTATTATGATATTCTGCAGCTTGCCTATTACAGTCAAAATAATCCGCAGGAAAACAGTCGCTATTACATTCTCAGCTACAAGCAGGATGCAACCAACTATGACCTGGAGCCGGCACGTAATCTGAAATGGGAAGTGCGCACGGACTGGGAAATGATGGGCAACCGATTGTGGGTGTGCTTCTTTATGGAAAAACTTTCTTCCGGATTCCGTTATTCCAACCGTTATGATTCTTATGCATTCAAAGATTATGACGAGACGGCTATCAGCGACGCAGCACTTGACGGACCGCCCCAATTGGAGAATGTTCCATATACGGAACGAAAGAAATTGGCTGGCTACCGCTTCGTGGAAAACGGAAGCCGTCAAGACAAGATGGGGGTGGAGTTTGAACTGGCCTTGAAACGCATTCGGGTGTTGCGCACAGCCTTTACCTTTAGCGGTGCATGGTTCAGAAGTATTTATTCCAATAGCCGCCCGATGTATTATGCGCAAAGCGGGGTGTATGGCGACCGTGTGTTGAGCGAATATTATGTGGGATTGTACGACTGGAACGACGGACGAATCAATGAGCAGTTTAGTACCAACTTGCTCATGGATACGCAAATACCCGAGTGGGGACTGATTTTTTCGGCTTCCGTACAAGCTATGTGGTATGTTTCCACACAACGGATGCAGCAGAACGGTACGCCTTATATGTACAAGTCCTATCTGGATGGCTTAGATCATCCCTACACGCCAGAGGCGGTGGCTTCCGACCCTATTTTGCTGAACCATCTCTATTATTCTGTGCCTGAAGCGGCTTATAACAGATACACCATTCCGCCGGCACTGTATGTCAATCTGAAAATCACCAAGAAGGTGAAGGATATGATGACTATGGCCATATTCGTGAATAAACTCTTTGACTATACGCCTGATTTCGAGCGGAATGGCATTCTGATAAGACGGAACGTAACTCCCTATTTTGGTATGGAAATGACATGGACAATATGAAAACAATTTTAATGATATAAGTATATGAAACGACTGAAAATGATTGGATGGGTGGCGCTGCTGCTTTTGGGCATTGTTGCCTGCAAAAAGGAACCCATTGCAGAATGGAAACAGACAGGAAAGATTAAGGTGGTCTATCCAGCGGGGATTGACATATTGGAAATCACAGCCGATTCGCTCTATTTTACCAACCGTTCCACAGGACGCCAGGCTGTCATCAAGTTTGGTGCTGCCATTGAGTTGGAAAACGGTTTGTACGATTGTGCTTTTCGTGCTGAAGCGGACTATAGAAGCGATGGCTCGGTGAAACATGGGGTTATTTACGGACTGACAAATTC
>CALUKG010000083.1 GCA_944321155.1 uncultured Bacteroidales bacterium
GTTGTGGCAATCATATTCTCTCAATGGGAAATACGGCAAGCAATCTATCAAACCATTACACAAGTAATCTCAGACGAATATTTTGCTTCCCTTATTTATTCCATACTATTCTGTTCACTTATGTGCCTGACAGGATATATTCTCCATCGAAAAAAAATATATATCAAAATATGATTTTAAAAACTAACCTTTTAAAAATCTAAATTTATGTGTAAAGTACAATTGAAAAATGCAAGACTAAGGCCATTCGCTTTATTTATGGCTCTTTTTCTGATGAATGTCTCATGGGCATTCGCGCAGCTCACAGTGACAGGTAATGTACAAAGTACAACCGGTGAACCACTGATCGGTGTAAACGTCATTGAAAAAGGCACCACCAATGGAACTGTTACTGACCTGGACGGAAACTACACACTCCGTGTGGCAAAAGGGAAGACCCTTGTATTCTCTTACATCGGCTTTTTATCACAAGAAGTTGTGGTAAATAACGCTAAAGTCAATGTTACTTTGAAAGAAGATACAGAAACATTGGACGAAGTTGTTGTTATTGGTTATGGTAGTATGGCACGTAAAGACGTTACCAGCTCCATCACTACTGTAAAGGCAGACCAATTAAATGTAGGTGTATTTTCAGATGCAGCTAGTATGCTTCAAGGAAAAGTAGCCGGTCTGAACATCACCACTTCCGGTGACCCGAACGGCTCTCCGAGCATCACACTCCGTGGTGCATCTTCTTTACGTACAGGACAAGCCATGCAGCCTTACTACGTAATTGACGGTATACCTGGAGTAGATATTTCTATGGTAGCACCAGACGATATTGAAAGTATCGATGTACTTCGTGATGCTACTGCAACCGCTATTTACGGTTCAAAAGCGGCCAATGGTGTTATCATTATCAATACCAAAAAAGGGAAAAAGGGAATGGAACGTACCAATGTGTCTTACAGCGGTTATGTAGCATTCGATAAAATTCTGAACACACTGGATATGGCTACCGCAGATGACCTCCGCAACTATTATGAACAAAGAGGTGAAGAGCCCAAAAATGATTTAGGTTACAACACTAATTGGCAAGACGAAGTACTGCGTACAGCTATCAGCCACAACCACAACTTGTCCATCAATGGTGGTGGTGAAAAGACCACTTATATGGCCAGCTTAAACTACCAACAACGTGAAGGTGTTATCATGGGCTCTAGCATGGACCGTTTGAATGTTCGTTCTTTGGTAACTACTAAAGTACTGAAAGACCGTCTCGAAATTTCTGCCGGTGTAAATGCAAGATACGGAAAAGGGGTAGGTGTTCCGATGGGAAATGAAGGAGCCTCAGTATTGGATGCCATGAACTACTTCTCTCCGGGACTTCCGGTTAGAAACGAAGACGGTTCCTGGAGTTCTGCCATCACTGGTTCAAAAAGCTACAACCCGATGTCTTTGATTTATGAAGATACATCTGAAACAATCTATAAGAATACACAGTTATTAGGTAAAGCTAGCCTGGAAATCTTAGAAGGCTTCAAATGGAATGTAAACTACTCATTCACTAACAGCCAAAAGACCTATAGCTCTTACGACAGTCATAAGTCACAGATTGAAGGTCTTGCAGCAAATAATGGTCAGGCAAAACGTAATACCTATTTTGGCCATGAACATATCTTTGAAACCTACGGAAACTACGATACCACCTTTAACGACATACACAAGCTGTCTTTGATGGCTGGTTATTCATGGGAAGAAAAAATGTCAAACGACGGATTCGGTTTGACCGTACATGATTTCTACGATGATGTACTGAAATGGAATCAGTTAACTTATGCCAGTACAATTGACGGCATGCCTGCTGTAGAAAGTGGAACAAAGGAAACCATCCGTAATATTTCATTCTATGGTCGTGCCAGCTACTCTTTCAATAGCCGTTACATGCTGCAGGCTACTGTCCGTCGAGATGGTTCTTCTGTATTCGGTAAGAATAAATGGGGTACCTTCCCTTCTGTCAGCTTGGCTTGGAACATCACTGAAGAAGAATTCATGAAAAACCAGAATTTGTTCGACAACTTGAAATTCCGTATAGGATATGGTGTCAGCGGTAATGCCTTGGGATTTGGTGCCTACACTGCTGTAGAAACTTACGGAGCATCTGGTTTCTTTACCTATAATGGAAAACAATGGCGTACACTGGCTGCCACCAAGAATGCCAACCCTGATTTGAAATGGGAAACTACAGGTATGTTTAACGTTGGTTTGGACTACGGATTGCTTAACGGCCGTCTGAGCGGTACCATCGAATTTTATAACAAGAAAACAAAAGACCTGATTTGGAACTATCCGGTTTCTACTAACATCTATCCATTCGGTGACATTGCAGCTAACGTAGGTGAAATTACCAACACTGGTGTGGAAATTTCTATCAATGCCATTCCTGTTCAGACCAAGGATTTCACTTGGAATACTACTTTAACTCTTTCTCACAACAAGAATACTGTAGACAGATTGTCTAATGACAAGTTCAAGGTAGGCGTATTTACCCAAGGTGATCCAATGGTAGCCGGTGTTTCTGCTGAAGGTTATACACAGCGTATTATCGAAGGTCAACCTCTTGGCACATTCTTCACTTACGAATTCGCTGGCTTTAACGACGCAGGCAACGCTACTTACTATGAAAGAGACGAAGAAACAGGCGAACGTACAGGTAACACAATTGAAAACCCAGGTTATAAGGATCGTACAATTACAGGATGCGCTCAGCCAAAACTAAACTTTGGATGGAACAATACGTTCAACTATAAAAACTGGAACGCAACTGTATTCTTTACTGGAGTAATCGGTAACGATATCTACAATGGAACACGTGCCAACTACATGAGCCCTGAAATGCTTTCAGGTGGAAAAAATGTATTGAAAGAATACTTTGACAATCCAACAACTTCAGGTTGTTTGCCATCAGACCGCTTCATTGAAAATGGGTCTTACCTACGCTTAAGTACTCTTTCTATTGGCTATACATTCAAGAACTTCAATGGTTGGTTGCAGAACGCCCAATTGTATGTTACTTGCAATAACTTGTTCACCATTACAGGTTATAAGGGACTTGACCCTGAAGTAAACATGGGTGGGATTGATCCGGGTGTTGATTATCGTTGGAGTGTATACCCGCATACACGTACTACAATGGTAGGCTTAAAGATTAATTTCTAATTCATCAATACAGATAAAATTATGAAAGCAAATATAAAAACTTTATTAACAGTTTGTGCTGCTGGGCTAATTACTGGCTGTACAGACTTGGATGTAAAAGTCGAATCACAATATACTGAATATCCGATTGATAATCAAATTGCAGTAGAAGGTAAGCTTGCCGATGTCTACTTTCAATTGCGTGGAACATACGGACGAAGATTCATGGAAGCCATGTCATTGTCAAGTGATGAATACACAGCTGTCTCATACGGTGGTGGTTGGTACGACAGTGGTGCCTACGCACACCCCAGCCTTCATGACTTTACTGCAGAAGATGCAACCATTGACTGGATGGGAAATCTAACTGCAGGTTGTACCAAAGCCAATACTGTTATCCGTGACCTGGGTGGTGATGAGGCTAATCCGGTGAGCATTGCTCCTGCCCGTGCCATGCGTGCACTTTTCCATTTTTACATGATGGATTGCTGGGGAGATGCTCCGATTTTGGATCATCTGCCTGCTGAAGGCGAGTTGATTGACCGCTCACCGCGTGCAGATGTAGCTAAATTCATTGAATCTGAGTTAAAGGAGATCATTCCTTTGTTGACAGAAGAAGTAAATGACAACACATACGGCAAACCGACTAAATGGATGGCAGAAGCTCTGTTGGTAAAACTTTATATCAACTGGCCTGTCTACACAGCAGCTTCAGTTGACCAGTATGATGCAAATGCATATTCTAACGGAAAATTGAACGATTGTATTGCTCTTTGTGATGACATCATCAATAGCGGCAAATTCAATCTTGGCAGCATGAGCTATCAGATGAAGTTTGGCCCAGATAACGGATCACATGTTGAAGACTTTATTTATGCAATGCCGTATGATACTTATACAGAAAAAGGTCTACAGTATGGTCGTGCACGTACTTGGAAACAAGCTGGAGACGTTGACATCAGTTACTATGGCATGAAGCTTAGCAGTTCAGCCGGTGGATATATCACTATGACTCCCGAATTTGCCTCATTGTTTGATGACCCAGGGAAAGCAGGCGACCGTGCAAAGAGTATTTTGGGAGGCCCTGTATTTGTGTATAATTCGAAAACATACGAACCTACAAGTGAACCTGCACTGAATATTAAGGGTGAACAAATTGTACTTACAAAAAACATTACGCTTGACACTCCTAATGATCCACAATTAGGTGTAGGAGATGATTTGGAGGGATATAATCAGGGTTACCGTTCAGTAAAATTCTTCGTAATAGATGATGACTACAAGAATGGAAGAGACCAGTCAAATGACCTTCCTATTTTCCGTTATGCAGATATTCTATTGACAAAAGCAGAAGCCCTGTTACGTGGTGGAGTATCTACAGAAAGACCTCAGGATACCCCTGTAAGCTTATTTAATGAAATTCGTAGATATGTACATGCTGATGAAGTAACGAGCGTAGACCTCGAAGAATTGTATGATGAACGTGGCCGTGAATTCTTTGATGAGAACTGGCGTAGAAATGATATGATTCGCTTCGGTCATTTCGAGGATGAGTTCTTCCCACATTATCAGAATTTCCCAACAGCAAACTTTGACAAGACACGTCGTATCTTCCCGTTGCACAGAGACATGCTGAATACGAACCCGAACTGGGAACAGAATCCGGGTTATCCTAAATATCAGAACTAACCTGTCTATAATAAAATATCGGTGAGGCCTTTCCTCACCGATATTTATAAATTTCTATTATCTATAAATTTTCAAAGTTTACCTTTAAGAAGCATACCAACAGATTGCTCAAAACCATAAACATATATAATTGCATTTTATTTCATAAGAATAAAAAATCGCAATTACATCGTTTTAAGATTTATGAAAACACATTTTACCACATTACTCAAATCTATAATTTATGGAGCAATCACTCCTGTGATTATATCATGTACTAACGGCCAAAATGATAATAATCTTTTGTCATACATTGACACAAGAGTAGGCACTGCTGCCAGTACAACTCACACAGCTGGAATGTTTGGCAAACACACCGAAGAATATGGACAAACATTGCCTGCCGTACTGGAGCCTAATGGGATGAACTTCTGGACACCACAAACACAGGATACTGAATTAAAATGCATCGCCCCTTATTATTACCGTGACTCCTTGTTTCAAGGCTTTCGCAATTCGCATTGGATTGTAGGAGGATGTACCCAGGATTACGGTTCTATGACATTAACATCTTTATTCGAATCATTACGTTGTACACCACAAAAAAGAGGAACGCGATTCTCACACAAACAAGAAATCGCTACCCCTTCTTACTATTCCGTTTCTTTGCCTGATGAACACCTTCAGGCTGAAATGACAGGCCGCTCACGGTCTGCAATTTTTCGCTTTACTTACCAGAAAGCCGGAAAAGCTTATCTCATCGTCAATCCCAACAGCGATGAAGGAGAAGGGTACATTGAAATTGATACCCTTCAAAAACGTATCTACGGATACAATCCCGTACACCGCATTTATCAAGGCTGGGGAGAACCAGCTGGATACAGCGGTCATTTTATCGTGGACTACCAAAAGGAACCATGTGAATTCGGAACTTTCCATGAAGACAGCGTGTTCCCTGGACACACCCAAATTAAAAACGAAAAAAATATCGGTATCTATATAAGCTTTCATGTAGAAAGCAACGAACAAGTTTTAGTCAAAGCAGCATCTTCATTTACCGACAAGAAAGGAGCTGAGAGAAACCTACTACAAGAGATTCCACAATGGGACTTTGAACAGACTCAGGAAAAGCTTACTACCATTTGGGAAAAACATTTGTCTGCCATCAATGTGGAAACACCCGACCAGGAAGCTAAACAAAAGTTTTATGGGGCTTTTTACCGGGCTTCTTTCCTGCCGCGAACATTCAATGATGTGGATGGCAGGTATCCTGCTTTCAGTTGCAAGGATTCTATCCTTCAATTAGCTCAAAATGAAATGTATTATGATGATTTCAGTATGTGGGACACTTACCGTGCCTTACACCCGCTAATCAACTTACTATATCCTACTCTAGGAGGAAACATGATGCAGTCACTTGTTCACAAATTTGAGCAGGGAGGCTGGCTTCCCATTTTCCCCTGCTGGAACAGTTATACTGCAGCCATGATTGGTGACCATTGCATTGCTGCCATTGGCGATGCTTGCATAAAAGACATCCGTAACTTTGATATAGAGAAAGCTTACAAAGCCATGCGAAAAAATGCGTTTGAATCACCAGCAGATAATAAAGATTATAAAAACGGAATGGGACGACGCGCCTTACAATCGTACCTGAAATACGGATATATTCCATTGGAAGACAGCGTACCCGATGCTTTCCATACCAAGGAACAGGTCTCACGTACATTAGAATATGCCTATGATGACTTTGTACTTGCTCAAGTAGCTAAACTTCTCCAGAAGGAAGAAGACTACAAAATGCTGTCTGCGCGTGCTCAGAATTACCGCAATGTGATTGATCCGCAAACCGGATATGCACAAGGAAGACATATCGACGGTACCTTCCTAAAAGAGCAGAACGCATTTCAGTTTACCAAATTCATCACAGAAGGTGCTCCTTGCCATTACACATGGTACGTACCGCACGATCCATACGGACTGATGGAATGTATGGGAGGCAAAGCAAAATTTGCCTTAAAACTAGACTCAATGTTCAGTGAGCACAGATATTGGCACGGAAACGAGCCTTGTCATCAAGTGGCGTTCATGTTCAATTATATAGGAGAACCATGGAAGACACAACAGGCTGTACGCCATATCATGGAAACTGAATACCTGAATGCTCCTGGCGGTTTATCGGGTAATGACGATGCAGGGCAGATGTCTGCCTGGTATATTTTTGCTTCATTAGGCTTTTACCCAGTATGTCCAGGTTCACCCTATTACATATTGGCCAGCCCCTCCTTTCCTAAAGCAATCATACACTTGGAAAACGGACAGACTTTTACCCTTATCGCAGAAAATGCCTCTAAAGAAAACATTTATATTCAAAACGTAATATTGAACGGAAAAACTTATTCCAAAAATTATATTTCTCATAGAGATATCATACATGGAGGAAAGATGATATTCCAAATGGGTAACACTCCTAACAAAAACTGGGGGAATACTCCTGTAGACTGTCCTCCAGCCTTAAACTAAAATACCATAATTAAACACATAAACCTCATTCAAATATGAAAACAAAAAACATTCTTCTTGCACTACTTAGCATCTTCTTCCTCGGTGCATGCCACTCGCCGCAAACGGGGATTTATAACATTATGGATTACGGTGCCACAGGAGATGGAAAAACCGACGATGCCCAAGCTATACAAAAGGCAATCAACGCTTGTTCTGAGGCGGGTGGAGGCACGGTGCTCGTTCCATCCGGACACACATTTTTATGCGGTCCTTTCAAACTGGCATCGCATATCGAATTGCATTTGGCACCCAACTCACGACTGTTAGCCAACCCGGATGAAAGTATTTACACAGAAAGCGCATTTGGAGCTAACCGCGGAGAAGGAATGATGTGGATTAGCGGAAAAGACCTGAAAAATGTATCTATTACTGGTACCGGAACGCTTGACGGCAACGGGGTTTCCTTTATGGGAAAGGAGTTGGAGGATTCTTACGAGCTAAAACCCGTGACCGATTTTGACCCACGTCCGCACCTGCTGACTTTAACCAATGTACAGAAACTAGTGATTCGCGATATAAGCGTACGTAACAGTGCTTACTGGAGTGTACACCTGATAGGTTGTCGTAATGCAATGATTGACGGTATCACTATCCTCAATGACCTTAAAATCCGAAATGGGGACGGAATTGATATAGACCATTCCAAAGACGTACGTATTTCCAACTGCTTCATCGAATCAGGAGATGACTGTATCTGCCTGAAAAACCGACGCGAATTCGAACAGTATGGAAGTTGTGAAGACGTTGTAGTGACCAACTGTACCATGACTTCTCGTTCATGTGCCGTCAAAATCGGTTCAGAGAACATGGACAAAATCAATAATGTGTTGTTCAATAACTGCATTATCAAAGATAGCAACCGAGGTATTGGTATCCAAAACCGCGATGAAGGTACGGTTACCAATGTTATTTTCTCAAACATGATTGTTGACTGTCGTTTCTTCTCAGACGTATGGTGGGGAAAAGCAGAACCGATTTATGTAACTTCTTATCCACGTGCTGTTGGTAATCATAAAGATGCCGGATGGCGTTTCCCGAAAGGAGCTGTGAAGGGAGCCTGTGGAGAAGTAAGCCGCATCTACTTCCAGAACATTAAATGTACAAGTGAAAACGGTATTTTTGTAGGAGGAGACACCATCGACAAAGTAAACCGGATTTATTTTGATCAGGTAGAAGTAAACCTTCACAAACGTACCACATTTGAAGGAGGAATATACGATAAACGCCCATGCGACGGAGAAGGTTTCCTGAAAGGCAAAACTTACGGATTCTTCTTCCATACAGCTTCCGACATTCAGCTGGAAAGATGCACAGTTAATTGGGGAGATACTCGCCCTGATTACGCCGCTGAAAATATACATTTGGAGAATACAGCAGGGGTTATACAAAAGTAACCTCGCCAGTGCTCATAAAAACGCCGTTGTGAAACGGTACATTTCTAAATTTCTTTTTTTAGCCGGAACAGTCCGAATGTTCCGGCATTTTTTATGAATGCCCCAAAGAACTTGGCAAACATCCAAAACGTTGTTTGAAACATTTGGTAAAATATTTA
>CALUKG010000084.1 GCA_944321155.1 uncultured Bacteroidales bacterium
CCTATGCAAAACCTCACAGACATCATGCATTGGTGCGGCAAAACAGGAAGAAGCTATTGGGAATATGTGGA
Source organism: uncultured Bacteroidales bacterium (assembly GCA_944321155.1). Lineage (GTDB taxonomy): Bacteria > Bacteroidota > Bacteroidia > Bacteroidales > Paludibacteraceae > Gallipaludibacter. The sequence goes on from CALUKG010000084.1 coordinate 72, forward strand.
AGGTTGCGAAAGCAGCGACATTTGGGACTACTTGAGTGAAATATGGAAAGTGATGAAGGAATCCATCAAGAGAGGCCTTGACAATGAGGGTGTATTGCCTGGCCCACTTAACCTCCGCCGTAAGGCCAGCACTTATTATGTGCGTGCAAGAGGTTACAAAGCCTCCCTGCAATCACGTGGATTGGTATTTGCATACGCATTGGCGGTGAGCGAAGAAAACGCATCGGGTGGAAAAATTGTTACCGCTCCTACTTGCGGTTCATCGGGTGTTGTTCCTGCCGTATTGTTTCACTTGCAGGAAAGTCGCGAATTTAGCGACAAACAGATATTGCGCGCATTGGCTACTGCCGGTCTGATTGGAAATATTGCCAAAGAAAACGCTTCCATTTCCGGTGCAGAAGTAGGTTGTCAGGGAGAAGTGGGAGTTGCCTGTGCCATGGCAGCTGCCGCAGCTAACCAATTATTCGGCGGAAGTCCTTCACAAATTGAATATGCTGCTGAAATGGCTCTTGAACACCACTTGGGCATGACCTGCGACCCGATGTGTGGATTGGTACAGATTCCATGTATCGAACGCAATGCATACGCTGCTGCGCGAGCTTTGGATTCCAACCTTTATGCCGCCTTTACCGACGGACAGCACCGTGTTTCGTTTGACAGAGTAGTGCAAGTAATGAATGAAACAGGAAAAGACCTGCCATCGCTCTATAAGGAAACGAGTGAAGGAGGATTGGCCAAAGGGTTTTCGTATTAAGGATTGAAAAGACTAAGCGTCACGCTTCTTATATATTCTGACACACCTTAAAGGGGTTGCATCAAAATCCAGTATTTTGGCGCAATCCCTATTTTATAACAGCCAATAAGCCAGCCCACTTATATTTCATTATTCTGTAAAAACATTTGTATTTCACAGATAAAATCTTTATTTTTGTTCATTAGCATTGACAAACATATAAACAGCCCTTTTATTATGAGCGGAGAAGATTTACAGAGGCAGACCTCTATCAACATACAGGAAAAAGCCAACCTAATTTGGGCCATTGCAGATAAATTAGTGGGATTGTACAAACCACATGAATACGGCAAAGTCATCTTGCCCATGTGTGTCATCAAGCGTTTTGAAGATACTTTGGCGCCAACAAAAGACACCGTTATCAAGAAGAACGAAGAGCTTGAAGCAAAAGGAATAGCCGTAAAGAAAGGTTTCCTTGAAGCGGCAGCCCAACAAAGATTTTACAACACCAGCAAGTTTACTTTCGACATTTTGCTGGCCGACGCCAATAACATCAAAGACAATTTTGAGAGTTATCTGAACCATTTTTCCGAAAATGTGATAGACATTATCAACCGCATGGATTTCTACAATGAAATCAAGAAAATGGATGACAACAACCGTCTTTATCTTGTCATTAAGGAGTTCTGTTCTGCCAAAGCCTATTTGGGAGCTGATGTTGTTTCTGCTGTGGATATGGGCTACATTTTCGAAGAATTGGTACGGAAATTTTCCGAGTCGTATAATGACCAGGCAGGAGCGCACTTTACAGCACGCGACATCATCTACTTAATGAGCGAATTGCTGGTGGGCGACCATGAGCAAGAAATGCAGGACGATGGTATTGTAGCATCCATCTATGACATGGCCATGGGTACGAGCCAAATGCTTGCCTGTCTGGATGAGCGTTTTCAAAAGATTGACCCCGAGGCAGAAATCACCTGTTATGGTCAAGAGCTAAATCCACAGACATACGGTATTGCCAAAGCTGATATGCTTATCAAAGGCGGGAATGCCGACAATATGCGATTGGGCGACACTTTGGGTGACGATCAGTTTAAAGGCTACCAATTTGACTATATCATATCCAACCCTCCTTTCGGCATTGATTGGGAAGCTTCTGAGAAGCGTGTCAAATCCGAACATGAAATGGGAGAAGCCGGTCGTTTTGCCCCAGGGCTTCCTGCTAAAGGCGACGGTCAGATGCTGTTTATGCTGAATGGTGTAGCCAAACTGAAAGAAGACGGCCGTATGGCTATTATCCAAAATGGTTCTCCCCTATTCAAGGGTGATGCCGGCAGCGGAGAAAGTGAGATAAGGGGCTATTTGCTGGAAAACGATTGGCTGGAAGCTATCGTTCAATTGCCCAACGACTTATTTTACAATACCGGCATTGCCACCTATATTTGGGTCATCAGCAAGAACAAATCGGACGAACGCAAAGGCAAAGTTCAACTTATTGACGCCAGCAAGTGTTTTGAGAAATTGCGCAAGCCCCTTGGAAACAAACGCGTGGAAATCACCACCCCTTGCCGTGAGTTGATTATGCAGGCCTATCATGATTTCACCAACCGGGAATATTGCAGCGAGCAAAATGCCGATCTGAAAGTAGAAAGCAAGATAAAAGATGTAGAGGATTTCAAATATACCAAACTGACCATCAACCGTCCTTTGCGCATGGAGTATAAGGATATTCATTTTGACGAAGCTACTGCGGCCAACTACAAGGAAGTAGACCGAACTTTATTGAAAGAAGTTGCAAGCTATTGGGAAAACAAACAGTCCCAACATACAGCGGTTTCAGATAACACATTTTTCCTTGAATTGAAGAATGCAAAAATAAAAGTGCCACAGGGCAAAGTAGCATTATTGCGAAACTATTTCGGCAAACGTAATGCCGATATGGCAGAAGCATACGTAAAGCCAACGGATAACCATAGCGGATTTGCACCTGATCCGGAACTGAAGGATAGCGAGATTATCCCGTGGAAAGAAAACATCACGGAATATCTGGACAAGAATGTACGTCCGTATGCTCCTGACTTCTGGTATAACGAAGAAGAAAACAAGATAGGATATGAGATTCCATTGACGCGCGAGTTCTATAAATACACCCCACTCACGCCAAGTTCTGTAATATTTGACGAGCTGAAAAAGCTGGAGGAAAGAGAATCGGAACTGATGTCGAAGATTTTGGGGTAAGCGTAAAAAAGTGCATCGTGGTGTACAATTCAGAATTTGGGCTACGCAAATCTTTCGTGAATATCTTATAAGAGGAGAACTTTGAAAAGGAGCAGAAGAAACTGAAAGACTGATAGACGATGTTTATTATGACCAAGATGAACAAAACATCCATCCGCTTCTTTGACGACAAAGAAGAAACAATTGATGAACAAAGTAAACGAAAAGCATACACTTTGTTTGATATTATTTTAATAGGGAACATTGAAGCGGGAACGGTAAAAGGCTTACAACAGATTCATGCCTATTTGTTTGGCGGACTATACGATTTTGCAGGACAGATACGCACCGTAAACATAGCCAAAGGAGGATTCCAATTTGCAATGGTTCAATATCTTCCAGCTACATTGGAACAGATAGAGCGTATGCCCGAAACCAGTTTCGATGAGATTATAGACAAATATGTGGAGATGAACATAGCTCATCCTTTTCGTGAAGGCAACGGACGTGCCACCCGTATTTGGCTTGACCTGATGCTGAAGAAAAATCTTAAAGTTTGTGTGGTCTGGAGCAATGTAAATAAGAAGTCATATCTGGATGCCATGACGCACAGTGTGGCTAATGCTGATGAACTGAAAGCACTTCTGCGCCATGCACTTACCGACAAGATTAACGACCGGGAAACCTTTATGAAAGGAATTGATTACTCATATTATTACGAACAGGAAGATTGAGGATTATGGAAAATAGATATGATACATATAAAGATAGTGGTATTGAATGGATTGGGGAGATTCCGGAACATTGGGAGTTAAGGAAAGGAAAAAATCTGTTTAGGTTACGAAATTCTAAAGGAAATAATAACGCAATTTTACTTGCAGCTACTCAAAAATATGGAATGATTCCGCAATCGCAAGTAGAAGGAGTTGTTCAAGTAAAACTAAATACAGATCTCAATACATTTAAAACAGTTCATAAGAATGATTATGTAATTAGTTTAAGAAGTTTCCAAGGAGGGTTTGAAATGTCAGAATATGAAGGTGTTTGCTCACCTGCATATCAAGTATTTTATAGCACAGTACCATGTTGTTATTATTTCTTTAAGTATATGTTTAAGAGTTATGGATTTGTATCACAAATAAATGCTTTTACACTTGGTATAAGAGAAGGAAAAAATATTCAATATGATGATTTTTCTTTAATGAAATTACCATTACCACCTATTCCAGAACAACAATCCATAGCCACCTACCTTGACAAGAAATGTGGTGCAATAGACGAACTGATAGCTTTGCAAGAGGAAATGATAAGCAAATTGCAAAGTTACAAACAATCTGTTATTACCGAAGCTGTAACCAAAGGTTTGGATAAAAATGTTCCTCTAAAAGATAGCGGTATTGAATGGATTGGAGAGATTCCGGAGCATTGGGAAATACGTAAAATAAAAAATATTTTTTTATTGTCAACGGGAACAACTCCAAAAGATTTTGATAAAATATCAGAAGGAGACAATTTAATCAATTGGTATACTCCTTCAGATATTTTGGATAGCAGTAATGATTTATTTAGTTCCCAACGAAAACTATCAGAAAAAGTAATCCATGATAACAAAATATCACTTTTTCCTATTGGCACTTTGTTATATGTTGGAATTGGAGCTTCTGCTGGGAAAATAGGTTATGTAAATGAGAGCGGATATTCTAACCAACAAATCACAGGCTTAATACCTTTAGAAGGTTATTCAAGGTTTTATTTCTATTATCTAAACGTATTAAAAGATAAAATTAGAGACAATGCTTTTTTTACAACATTGCCAATCATTAATAATGCTTACTTGGGACAAGAGTTAATTCCATACCCTCCTCTCCCCGAGCAACAATCCATCGCCAATTACCTTGATCAGAAATGCAGCGAGATAGACGAACTTATATCCATCAAGCAAGAAAAGATAGAGAAGCTGAAGGATTACAAGAAGTCATTGATTTTTGAGTGTGTAACCGGGAAAAGAAAGGTAAGCTAATGTAAAAGTGCCAAAGAAAAGGAGTTAAAGAGCCCCAATGGTACTTTGAACTGTAAATATAAAATTAAAGAAAGATATATCATGGATACCACAGGATTGAAAGAAAAGAACTTTGAAGCCGATATAGAACAATATCTGATTGCGAATGGCGGCTATATCAAAGGCAACCAAGATACATACGACAAGGACAGGGCCATTGATATGCCCTTGCTTATCTCCTTTATAGAAAAGACACAGCCCAAGCAGTGGAAACGCTATGTAACCAAATATGGCGACAAGGCAGAAAAACAGCTTTATCGTGTGTTTCAAGACGATGTGAGCCGATATGGGCTGATATCTGTATTGCGCAAGGGAATCAGTGATGTGGGCATACATATACGTTTATGCTACTTTGCCCCCGCATCGCAACTGAACGAAGAATTAGTGGCGAATTATCGTGCCAACATCCTTACTGTAACCCGTCAGTTTGCCTATTCGAAGATGAACAAGAACACCATTGACATGGTGCTGTCATTGAACGGCATACCTGTGGTGGCCTTGGAACTGAAGAACCAGATAACGGGACAAAGCATAGAGGACTCAAAGCGCCAATGGCGCACAGACCGAGACCCCAAAGAGCCGCTGTTTCATTTCAACAACCGCATATTGGCCTATTTTGGAGTTGACCTGTATGAAGTGGCACTGACCACTGAGCTCAAGAAAGAAAAGACCTTTTTCATCCCCTTCAACCAAGGTTCAAACGGAGCAGGTGAAGTGGGCGGTGCGGGAAATCCGGAACGTGAAGACGGCGGATATGTTACGGCCTATTTGTGGGAAGAAATATTACAGAAAGACATGCTGCTCTCCATACTCCAGCGCTACATATCGCGGCAAGAAGAAGAGAAGCTGAAAATCATCATTGACAAGCACGGCAGGGAAAAGGAGGTTACAGAAACATCGGTGAAAATCATCTTTCCACGTTATCATCAGTTAGATGTGGTAGAGAAGCTGGTGGCAGACACCTATTATGCCAACAGTCTGAAATGGGAACAAACAGCCGTACCCGCCAGTTATAGCATGGCTGCAGAGCCCCATGCGCGCAGTTACGGCATGAGCAAACGACACGGCAACAACTATCTGATTCAGCATTCAGCAGGTTCGGGCAAATCGAACTCCATTGCATGGCTTACCTACCGCTTGGCAAGCCTGCAGACAATGAACATGAAGAACATGTTTAACAGCGTGTTTGTGATAACTGACAGACGTGTGCTCAACAAACAATTGCAAAACACCATACTCGGATTTGACCATATAGACGGACAGATAGAAACCATTACGGATGCGGACAACTCTGAAAAGTTGGCAAGAATCATCAATGATGACAATACACGGATAGTTATCACTACCCTACACCGTTTTCCCATTATCTACAAAGAGCTGACCAGCCGCAGCGGAAAGCGGTATGCCATCATTGTAGATGAAGCCCATTCATCACAATCGGGCAAGAGTGCGGAAAAACTAAAGGCAGCGCTTGCCGATACGGACGAAGCACTGCGCGAGTATGCAGAAATGGAAGAAATGGAGGCAGAAGAACTGGAAAAGAAAAAAGACGCGTTGCTGGAAGACCTATTGACGCAAGGACAACACAGCAATCTGTTCTTTTATGCATTTACCGCCACTCCCAAACCCAAAACCTTGCAGACCTTTGGCGAACTCGTGGAAGAAGGCGAACAACCAGAAGACAACCGCTATGCCGCCTATCACAACTACTCCATGCTGCAAGCCATTGAAGAAGGGTTTATCATGGATGTGCTGAAATATTACACCACCTATGAAACGACCTACGAGATAGCCAAACGGATAGAAACAGACCCATCGTATGAAGAGACTCCCGCCACACGTGCCATCAAGGCATTTCATGACAACCACGACCATGTAATAGCCCAGAAAACAGCCATAATGGTAGAAAAATTCAGAGAGGTGACACTGAACGCCATGCAAGGGAAGGCCAAAGCCATGGTGGTGTGTTCATCACGCGCACATGCCGTTCGTTATTTCATGGAAATAAAGAAATATTGTGAAAGTAAACAACTTACAGATGTAAGACCCATGGTGGCCTTTTCGGGTACAGTAAGCTATAAAGGCACTGAATATACAGAAAGCCAACTGAACTCCACAGAAGGGCGCAACATATCGGAAGCCAAGCTGCCACTCTACTTCGCATCTGACCTGTATAACATGCTGGTAGTTGCCGACAAATATCAGACCGGATTTGACGAACCGCTTCTGCACACCATGTTTGTAGACAAGAAACTGAAAGATGTAAAAGCCGTACAGACACTTTCGCGCCTGAACAGATGGCAAAAAGACAAAAAAGATACTTACGTACTCGACTTCTGCAACAAGCCAGAGGACATAAAGAAATCGTTTGAACCCTTCTACAAGGGGACCGAACTGATAAAGCCCGTGGACGTAAACTATGTTTATACCTTCCGAAAGGACATACAAATGTTCCAATTGTGGACAGAAGGAGATGAACAAAGATTTTACGACCTTTTGCAGCATATCAGCCAACAAAAAGACCGCTTGGGAGCACTGTCGAATGCATTCAAGGGAACAATAGACAGATATGAAGCACTGGATGAGGAAAAACGATTTGAAGTGAGATCAAAAATCAAGAACTTCATACGTTTCTATTCCTACATGGCCCAAATAGCAAGGACATACGACAAGGATTTATACAAAGCCTATGTATATGCCGACTATCTGTACAGGCTACTGCCAAAGAATGCCAAAGAAAGAATAGACCTGAACAAACAGATAATGCTGGTCAACTCCAGAATATCAGAAGGAGAAACCGTTTCCATTCGGTTGGGCGACAACCACAAGCCCATAAAAGGTGAAAATCCGAAAAGCGGTAAGCCGAAAGACGATAATGAGGACTTGCTGAGCCGCATTATAGACAAAGTGAATATGATGTATCAGGGACAGTTTTCAGAGGCCGACCGCGTCATCGTGGAATCCATCTACGACAAGATGGTGAGCACAGCCAAGAAAAAACTGACCAAACAAGCCAACAACACCGACGAAAAGCAGTTTGAGGAGAGCATTTTCCCGCAAATTTTCGATGAAGTGGCCAGAGGCTGTTATGTGGAACAAATGGACTCTTTTGCCAAGTTGTTTGAGAATAGTGACTTCTACAGAAATGTCATGACCCAAATGGCTAAGGTTATGTATGAAAATTACAAGAAAAAAGAAAACGAACTGCCATTTATTCCAGAGCTTCTGAAACAAAAACTACTGGCAGATGTAGGAAGCGAGTTTGATGAACTGAAGCAATATCTGCCCCATGCCGACACAGCGGTATCATGTTTTATAGATGTGCTGAAAGCCCGCTCCCTCTCATCGATTGACGGAGCCAACGAGCTGTTGCTGGATTCGTTTAACCGACTATATTGTCTTGAAGGAATGAAACTGGTGGACAAAAGAAGGCATTTCAACACTCTTGTAACAAAATATGAAGTGTTTTTGAAAAAAGTCTATTACCTGCTAAACGGTAAAGAGATGGTCAACGATAAAGACGAAAACAGCATGCCTACTTTCATTAACTGCATCTTCTCGCTCAGTTGTCTGAGAGGCTTGAAAAACAATCCCGACGAAAGATATGGAAAATTCTATACCTATCTAGGGACATTCAGTAAATAGAATAAAATTAGCCAACTAATTCATCCACAAATTATTGCGAATTAGTTGGCTTTTTTG